>JBBSBS010000256.1:0-9287 GCA_038251045.1 Aggregatilineales bacterium
ATCCGAAGCGCCATGAACAACTTAGAAGACAAGGATAATGCTCCTGTTGTGACGGTGTCTGGTAACTGAGTTCGGTTTTGAGAAATGGCAGTATTAACGATTATGGGCTTCTAGGACTGCTATTCTTTGACCAGAGCAGCTTCTAGCTCTGACAGAGAAGGTGCGTGATACCAACGCTGTTCTCCAACGATGATAGTGGGAATCGTTCTTATGTCATCGTGCAATACACGAGCCAGGTTCGTCAATATTTCAATGGTTCCGATTTCAACTTCTGGCTGAATAGCTCGCAGTTCTGATAATCGTCGATCAGTGGTTCGGCAGCGGGGACAAAGAGCCGATTTGAAGTAGGTTACCTTAGTAGTCATTTGAGTTTCACCCGATAGACATCAATTGCGATGTCTTTATTTAACATGTTAAAGATTACTGGCCTGACCGAATCTTGGGGCCGCTGAGCGGACGACCAAACAGCGGGGCAAATACACAGAAGTCAAATACGCCAGCCAGCAACGGCACGGCTCCAACTACTGCAACAATGATGCCCGTTGTGCCACCTAACCCCAGAATTCCCCAAGCGATCAAGACAACACCGGCGACGATGCGGACAACACGACTGGTAGACGAAGCCATAAAATTAACGAAACCATTCATCGTAGTATCTCCTCTTTGAACGTGATTTGTACTGCCAGTATAGGAGATGACAAGGGGTGTGTCTGTGACAAAGTCACCGAGTGGTTTGAGCCACAAGGAGATCAGAATCGAGAACTTCAATTGAACCGCGTACGACAAGGATGATTCCCTTAATTGCCAAATTTTCAAGGATACGGCTAATCACTTCACGTGAACTGCCGAGTTCAGCCGCAATTTCCTGATGGGTAATGGTCAGCGGATTCTGTCGTCTACTATGTTCCAGAAGGAATGCAGCCACTCAAATATCCATTCGGCGGAAAGCCACCTCATCCACGATTTCCATCACGATAGACAACCGCTGCGAAAGTAACGTGAACACGAAGTCACGCCATAGATCATAGCGCTGTACCCACTCGCGAAATGTAATCGCTGGAATCATAACTGCTTCAGCATCTTGTTCTACGGTCGCGATAGCTGAAAAGGATTGCCGGGAAAGAATGGCATTGGCTGTCAAAATACAGGATTCACCTAAACCAAACCGATATAACGTAATTTCACGACCCGTTTCACCAACCTTATATACGCGCACCACTCCGGACACGAGTAATGCGATGGCATCAACTTCGTCACCTTCGACAAAAACATCTCGCCCCACTGGAATGCGAGCAAAGAAAGCCGTACGTTTGAAATCATTCACCAGTTGAGAACTTGTTTCACGCAAGATGGGCAGTATATGAAGTACCCGCTTAAACTGATCTTCAGTGATCATTGATGTGCCTGTCTATACGTTAATGAAATCAGCATAGTGAGGTTTATTCCACTATGCAAAATGCCAACCTGTAGATAGCCAGAATCTTTCAAATTCTTTGCAATCGACGCTTGTTGTGGTACTAAGCAACTCAAAGCACCGCCTTTTCAGTGTAGACTTCAGACGGACTTTGACTTCATTTTAGCCAAACCGGTTGCGATATACTCATCTAATTGTTGAGGAGTCAGCATTCCCGTATGGGTCGCGTATATCTCGCTAGCATCTGAAATAAATAAACTGGTTGGATATCCTTTAATGGCAAATGTGTCCTGCAAAGTAGAGCCGGTATCCAGAACAATGGGGAATGTCAGTGCTAGCGCATTTGCAAAAGGTTGAATCTGGGACGATTGTTCCCTGTTGTTAATCGCCAATACTGTAAAGCCTTGTTCGCCGTATTGTTGGTAAGCCGCCTGAATCGTCGGCATTTCTGCTTTGCAGGGAGGACACCATGTCGCCCAAAAATTGAGCATAACCACCTGTCCTTTATACTCACTGAGGCGCACAGTTTCCCCGCTCAACGTAGTGGCAGTGAAGTCAGGAACTTGCGCACCAGCAGTGCCACTGCTAAAGATCAGCATGAGCACGACAATACCTGTCACAGCGATGACAAAACCACTCAGCAGCCACTTTTGACGCTGTCGTTTGCTTTGCATGTGTTTGGGTTTCGTTCCTATCGGATGATGGTGTGTTGCTGCATTCATTAGCATCTAATCTTTCTACGGGCGCGGCACCTTCTCTAAACGAAACAAGGTCAGGTGCTTCAACCCAATTTGTTCAATTGCTTTAAAACCCACTTGATGAGCAGTGTTCAGTACAGTCTCTGAACGTAGACGATGCTCACGTGGAGGCCCGAATTCACCCTGCTCATACGGCCATTCCAAGATCATGACACGCTGCCGAACAACACGATAAGCTTCATTTAGCGCATTGGCTAGATTATCAGCTTCATGCAGCACCAGTCCCATAAACACCAAATCGAATGTCACATCCGGAAATGGCAGGGTTTCCATGTGGCTCTGACGGAAATCACCATCCGGCACATATTGACGGGCAGCTTCCAACATATCTTCGCGTAGATCGACCCCCGACACTTTCAGTCCTTTGGCAGCAAAAGCTTCGGCAAACAGACCACTGCCTGTGCCAATGTCTAAAAGTGAATGCGGTATTGGCTCGATCATACTGAGATCAACGACACGATCAATCTCTAGCCGCGCCACCCGCTCGGTGGAGCGCAGTCGTTCAATTTCGCCACTATAACGTCGTTCGGTCATTGATTCTGTCCTTACAGCATTACGCTTAATTGAATGCGGATTGAGATCCACACGCGCAGTTACCGCCGCAGCCGCATGTAGATGATGAGTCATCAAAGCTAACATTGTCTGATTGTGATTTGCCCTTAATGTTCACTCGCGGCAGGCGGCGTTTAGGGTGTCCGTTCCCGCTGTGGGGACAGGCTGTATCGTTTGCTTCAGCCATCGGAACACGTTCTTCAAATAATCGACCGCAGCCGGGACAGTCGTATTCATAGAGTGGCATTGTTATACCTCCAGAGACTTAATGACGCGCTGCAAACGGTCGCGCACTTCTTGGGCTATTTGGTTCAGAGCATCATTTGGTACGACACTCATCATAACCGATGGATCGATAACTGAAACCTGAATTTGATCATCTTCAATCTGGATAACTGTCACATTACAAGGCAGCAGCAAACCGACTTCCGGAGCAGCGGTCAGGGCGCGATGGGCGAGAGTTGGATTACACGCACCGAGAATTTTATAGAGTCGAAAATCGACATTCAGTTTTTTCTTGAACGTATCCTTCATATCAATTTCGGTTAATACGCCGAAGCCTTCCGTTTTCAGTGCTTCTATAACACGCTTCAGCGCCTCTTCATAATCGGTGTGAAGATAGGTCATCAGTCCAATTGTTGGCTGTATTTGCATCATGTTCCTCTCCTAGTTCCGTTCCAGCGGTAAACCCTGCTGCATCCAGTTAAATGTTCCACCCACTACGTTGTAAACCGTGTCGAACCCTTTTTGCCCAAGCAAGGCTGCGGCAGATTGACTGCGCCCGCCACTGGCACAGATCACAGCGACAGGCTGAGCAGGATTCAATTCTTCTGCCCGTCCTGCAAACTCGCCTAATGAAATTGAGCGTGCGCCGGGGACATGCCCTTGCGAATATTCCCATGACTCACGCACGTCAATGACCAGCACTTGATTGCTGGCTTTGTCCAACAATTCTTTCAATTCCATCGGTTCTATGTCACGCACATCACCGCTGGTCGTGGGTAGTCCCAGTGCTTCCCATTTGTTAAGTGAATCTGCTAGATAACCGACGACATTGTCATAACCTACACGCGCTAAGCTGTAAACGACACGACGATAATCGTTTGCGTCTGCCAGCATGAGAATAACGGGCAGGTCAGAGGGCAGTACAAATCCGACACGGTTGCTGAGTTGGTTATCCGCTTCAAGATGTACTGCGCCCGGAATATGCTTGGCTTTGTATTCCGCTTTGGTACGGCTATCCAGTAAAGCTGCTCCCCGACGAAATTCTTGTACGGCTTCTTGAATACCCAGCGGACGAGGCTTGATCTCGCCTAATGGTCGCGGACCCTGCCGGTTAATCTGTTTAATTCGAGTGTGATTGCCGGGTTGTTCGGGGAGATCGCGCGTCGCAAATTCAATGTAAGCCTCGCGGTCATGAACTTGAAGTGCCGGATTGTGATGCCGTTCAAAACCGAGTGTCGAACTTAAGACTGAACCAATCGACTTGCCGCAAAGCGAACCAGCACCATGTCCGGGCAGAACCATGACCCCATCAGCCATCGTCAAATATTCATTGTGCAGCGTATCGTGCATCTGTCCTGCTAACTCACGAGCGGCTTCGATGCCGACCAAATCAGGTCGTCCGGCATCTCCCACGAATAAAGTGTCGCCTGTTAGTGCCATCCAAGGTTCATCAGCCCGCGTCTTGTCTACAACCAGCAGACTAATACTTTCGGGGGTATGACCGGGTGTGAACCGCACCCGTAGTTCCACGTTGCCGAGGGTGATAACATTACCGCCTTTGAGTTTGTGGTGCGGAAATTCTGCGTGTGCCGCTTCATGGACATAGATTTCGGCACCGGTCTGATCTGCGAGATCAGTATTGCCGGACACATGATCGGCGTGCAAATGGGTTTCAATGATATGCGTGATTTTCATATGCCGTGCCGCAGCGGCATCCAGATACTTTTGTATATCACGATCCGGATCGACTACGGTGGCAATTCCCGCGCCTTCACATCCAATAAGATAAGACGCGCAGCCCAAACCCTCTACGAAAAATTGCTCAAGATACATTGTTCACTCCTACACTATAGAATTTTGGGAAGGTTGTCATACAGTAAGAAAACGGCCAATCCGATGACGAATAGGGAAAAGGCTTTGCGAAGCATCGTGGCATCTAGTCGTTTGCCCAAACGTGCCCCGGCAAATGTGCCAATGACACCCGCGGCGATAAAAATGAGAATCAGTGGGATGTCGAGTGTCATCCCACTGAGATGACCCAGAAAACCTGAGAGACTGTTCATGGTGATGACCACTAAAGATGTACCAATGGCCTGATGCATGGGCATTCCCACCAACATGACCAGTGCCGGAACAATTAAGAATCCGCCACCTACCCCCAGAATGCCTGTCAAGAGACCGACACTTGCACCGCCGACGAGTACTTTCCAGAGCTTCAGACTGTTTTTCTCTTCTAAGCGCTGCATTGTTGGCTTCTGCCTAACCAGTGCTATGCCTACTATGAGCATCAGCATTGCGAAAGCCACCATCAACACATCCGGCGAAAGCTGTTTAGATAATCCAGCGGCAAGATACGAGAAAATCATACCGGTGCCACCAAAAATGAGTGCCACCTGCCAGTTCAATGTCCCTTGAGAGCGGTGGAAAAACGCACCGAGAGCACTGTTCGCACCCACAATCGCTAGTGATGTGGCGACTGCCACCTGCGGGGTTTGTCCAATGAGATATACCAAGGCGGGGACGGTGAGAATAGAACCACCTCCACCGAGCAAGCCTAATGATCCGCCGATGCCAAACCCCAGTACGAGACTGAGAAGCAGCGTTGGCATTACTTACCTTTCTTGACCGGATAACCTGCCCGCTGCCAACCCGACATACCGCCGCGCAGGTTAAGCACATTGAAACCCGCGCCGGAAAGCTGTCCGGTAGCGGCACTGCTGCGTGCGCCGGATGCACATACGCATAAAATCTCTTTGTCTTTGGGAAGTTCGTTCATGCGACGACCAAGTTCGTTTAGCGGAATTAGTTTTGCTCCGGCGATATGTCCGGCACGATATTCATCCGGTTGACGTACATCGAGAATTAAAAGCGATTGTCCATTCTCGATACGGGCTTTCGCATCCTCGGTGGTGAGGGCGTTGGCACTGCTGCCAAAGAGTGATTTGAAGATATTCATGTCTATTCCTTATGATTTAATGTTATTCGATCCGGTTGCGAATTCATCCGCTGTCCTCACGTCGACCAACAAGTAAGCCGTATCAGCCGATGCAAATTGAGATTGATAATCTGAAGGCGAAAGCTTTTGGGCTGCACTGGTCGTTCCACCCGATGCTGTAATCAGTGTGAATGCCGCAATCAGAAGTACGATGACTACGCCTGAGATCATCAGATACTTATTGCGTTGACCGGGCTGTTTATGTTGGCTCTGTTTTGACATCTATCATTTGTCCTTGTCTGCTTTGAATGTCCTTACTCTAGCTTGAGTCAACAAAGCTGAGTTACACCGAATGGCTTATAATGTGCCATAAGTAAACACTTATGGCTTTGGAATTGACCTATGCTAGACCTCTACAAATTGCAGATTTTTTCAGCGGTGGTGCAAGCGGGCAGTTTTAGTGCAGCGGCTGAACGCCTATACATCACGCAGTCCGCAGTCAGCCAACACATCAAGGAACTAGAATCGAGTTTGGGCAGACCGTTGTTCCAACGCGGTTGGCGCGGGGTCAAGCTCACCCCACATGGCGAAATTCTCAATCGCTACACGATTGAAATTTTTGAATTGGTCGCTAAAGCCGAAAGTGCATTAATCGACGTAAACCAACTGACTAGTGGGCGTATCAGTATCGGTGCAACACCCGGCATAGCGGTATATCTCGCGCCGGATTGGGTACAACACTTTAGATCACGCTATCCGCAGTTGACGGTTGTGCTGCAAACAGGCGTGACATCGCAGATTGTCAGCGATGTATTAGGTCAGCATCTAGATATTGGATTCATCGAAGGCGAATTGGATCATCAGGCGTCATCCCACCTTTCCTCGCTGGTATTAGAGGAAGTCGAGCAGAAGGTCGTGGTGGGCTTCAAACATCCTTTCTGGGAATACAACACAGTTGGCATCGAAGATTTACGTGACCAATCTTTGATTGTGCGTGAAGCTAACAGCCAATCTCGAATATGGTTGGATCAGACTCTGCACCAATATAATGTCGAACCTGTCATTGGAGCAGAGTTTGATAATCTGGAGTCGATGAAGCGGGCAGTGTCGCTTGGAAGATGTTTGGCAGTGCTGCCACCCTATGTCGTGCAAACAGAAGTCGAACAACATCTGCTTCACATGATTCCAATAGTGGGCAAACCGTTGACCCGCAACCTAAAGCTGATCTGGAATTCAAATGTGCCCTTCGCGCCCATTACCCATGCATTCTTGGTCGAATTGAGCCAAAGCTATCCCGTACTGAATGGGATACTTGAGCGGATTAACGATTGACCGACATATAACGCATTCAAGGATTGTAGGGCAGCAGTCGCGCCTACTTCATAACATAAACCTGATGCATGCGATCTAGAAAAATGTGATGATGGGTAAAGATTAATAGACTTCTTCCATTGGCGACATTAAGCACTGTTTCCATGATAGCGTGTTCGGTTTCGACATCTAAGTTGGCAGTGGCCTAATCCAATATCAAAATCGGGACATCCTTCAACAATACCATAATCCCAAAAGTATACTGATAAAATCGTGAGCACTAGAGGACGATGTTGAATAAATAACCAATCAGAATAATGCCCAGCGTGACCACGCCGACGTAGAGAGCAATCAGGCGTGGCTTAAGCACCCGTCGTAGGATAACCATTTCCGGTAGACTGAGTGCCACGACCGACATCATGAATGCCAGAACAGTGCCGAGTGTCGCGCCTTTTTCAAGGAGAACGCTGACTACCGGGATGACACCTGCTGCATTGGAGTACAGCGGCACACCGAGCAACACCGCTGCGGGTACAGACCACCACGCTCTCTTGCCCATGATTTCTACTAGAAAACCATCGGGCACATAGCCATGAATAAACGCACCAATAGCGATGCCAACCACCACATACAACCAGACTTTGCCTACGATTTCACGGGTGCTTGTGAGCGCTTGTTCAAAACGTTCAGTCCAACTCAGATGGTCTTCCGACATCAATCCGCCGCTTTTGATCTTGATTTGAAACACAAATTCTTCAACATACCGCTCCATTTTCATCCGCCCGATGATGATCCCGGCTATAACCGCAACCGTCATCCCTGAAACGAGATACAAACCCGCTATTTGCCAGCCGAACATGCCAAAAAGTAGGACGAGCGCAACTTCATTGACCATCGGCGCAGCAATCAGGAAGGATAGGGTCACGCCGAGCGGAACACCGGACTCGACAAAGCCGATAAACAACGGCACTGCCGAACAGGAGCAGAAGGGAGTAATCACGCCGACCAAGGCAGCCAAGGCGTTACCGACCCCTTCGCGCTTTCCACCTAGCCAGCGGCGGCTTTGCTCGGGAGTAATGAAACTACGCAGTGTGGTGATGACGAAAATCATCCCCGAAAGTAGTAGCAAAATTTTGGGGACATCATAGAAGAAGAAATTGAGTGAGCTGCCGATCTGACTTTCAGGAGCCAGCTTGAGCACTTGAAACGTGATAAAGTCGGCAATCGGCTGCAAACTGTTGTAAGCAATCCACCAGACAACTGCGACCACAGCCACAATCAAAAACGACTGGCGCTCATCATGTGAGGGCATAAGCCGTTGTATACGAGTCGTCATTTTCTTTTATCCTCGGTACGAATAATTGGTTTATCCAGCCTGCGCGGCCCATTCGACAATTTGCTGCCGTTTTGGAATACGTCCAGCTGATAACACCTTCTCATTCATCACCAGACCCGGCGTACTCATGATGCCGTATACCATGATGTCCGCGTAATCGGTGACTTTCAATAAATCGTAAGCGATTCCTGCTTCGTCCAGCGCGGCGCGTGTTTCTGCCTCTAATCGCTTACAGTTCGCGCAACCCGAACCCAGAACTTTGATGCTTAACATGATGTTTCCTTTTTACTGAATTTGAGCAATTGAAATAATCGAACAGCTCGGACAAGGGCAACTTTCGACGTATTGAATAGTGGTTTGAACGGTTGTGCCGAATGTGAGGTTTAGTAGATTCGCAATTTGGGGATCGTTCAGACGGTAATATACTTGCAAACCATCGCGGCGGCTGTCTACCAGCCCAGCTTCGCGTAGGGTCATGAGCTGCTGCGAAATATACGCCTGTCGCTTGTTCAAGGATGCTTCAATATGGCAAACACACATCTCCCCTTCACGCAGCAAATCAAGTATTTGCAGCCGGGTCGGGTGGGCTAATCCTTTGAAAAGCTCGGCAAGTTGTTCATAAGTCAAGTTCATCGTACTGCCTTATATTCGAAATCTTGAATATAGCTTATCAAAAACAGCTAAAGATCAGCAGTGGGGAATGTCATGCTTAATGGATAATCTTTATCTATTGCATACGAGAAATATGGGAACTAA
>JBBSBS010000257.1:0-9286 GCA_038251045.1 Aggregatilineales bacterium
ATTGCCCAGTGGACGATCGAACGGGGTCACTCGCTGACACTGATTCCGCTCTACGCGGGTCAGGCGCTGCCTCGCACGGATGAGTTAGACCTGCTTGTCGTCATGGGCGGACCAATGAGCGTCCACGATGAGGCCAGCTACCCGTGGCTGGGGGCGGAGAAAAAGTTGATTGCGCAGTGTCTGCTCGACAAGAAGTTCGTCCTTGGAGTCTGCCTCGGCTCGCAACTGTTGGCGGAGGCATTAGGCAGCTGCGTCTATCGCAACCCGGTCAAGGAAATCGGGTGGTTTCCAATCCGCATGCGTCCGAAAGCGCGGCAATCCCCAATCTTCGCAGGCATGCCTGGGCAAATGGATGTCCTACACTGGCATGGCGAAACCTACGATCTTCCCCAAGGCTGCGTTCACCTGGCGGAGAGCGACGGGTGCTTGGTGCAAGCCTTCGAGCATCCCTTGGCGCTGGGCCTTCAATTTCATCTGGAGGCGACACAAGAGGGGCTGGCCGAGTTGATCCGCAATTGTGGACAGGAGATAGGAGTTGGAACTTACGAGCAGGATTCGAACGCAATCGCCGCCGCCGAACGCGTTCACAGACCGGCTACCCATTCCGCGCTATTTGAAATCCTCGACCGGATCGAAGCGGGAATTGCTGCCCGCTGATGATAGCGTGACCGCCTGCCCCACCAACGCAAGTCCCCTGTTTGCAATGGTAGGATAGGCTTCAGCCTGTCAATTCTTGCGCCAAGGGCGCGGATTCAAGCGGTCACGATACTAGCGGATCACCGCCATTTCCCGCGCGAGGTGTCGCCTTTCCACGGTAGCCACTCCATGTGGATCGAATCGCTGGGGCACACGCCGATGCAATGCTCTTCACTGCCGCAGTCCTCTGGAATGGGACAGAAAAACTCGGTTGGTTGGCCACCGATAATGCTGTTCAACACCAACCAATGACCCAAACCCAATTAAATGTACTGGCACTGTATGCCTTAACCCTCGGCACACTTTTGGGTCAGAAACGGGCACAGATTGCCGTACAAGAAAGCGAAAGGCGTTTGCGTCTTGTAGCGCAGAACTCGCCCGATGTGATTTATATTATGTCTTTGACTGAACAGCGGGCAACCTATCTCAACCGCCACGAATTTTTAGGGTATTCTCAAAGCGAGGTTGAAGAGGCGGGATTGCTGCTCAATGCCCTCCATCCCAACGATAAAGAACGGGTACTCGCGCATTGGCGCAAGCTGATGGCTAATTGCGAACCAAACCTTGTGACTATGATCGAATATCGACTCCAAGATAAGTCTGGTCAATGGCGGTGGATACAGAGTCGGGAAACGATTTTTGCTTCCACCTCAGACGGAAAACCAGCGCAAGTTTTGGTGACACTGACCGACATCACCGAACGAAAACAGGCTGAGGAAAGTTTAACTCAAGAGCGTGACTTACTTCGCACTTTGATAGACAATTTGCCCGACATCATTTTCATCAAAGATTGTGAAGGCCGCTTCATCCTGAGCAATATCGCTCATGCTCAAGCGGTCAGTTTGAAAGCTGATGAAATAGTTGGCAAGACGACATTTGAGGTATTTCCGCCAGACATTGCAGTTCAGTCTCAAGCTGAAGAGGAACAGATTATCCAATCAGGCCAGCCACTCATTAACTCCGAGTTTGTCCGCGTTGGTAAAAACGGCGAAGCGCAAACCCTGTTAACCAGCAAAATTCCGCTTCGTGATAAAAACGGGCAGATTACGAGTTTGATTGGCATCCTCCGTGATATAACCGAGCTTAAACAATTGGAGTCGCAAACGGTTGAATTGGCATCTGAACGCGGGCGGATTAAGGTGATGCGGCGCTTTATTCACGATATGTCGCACGATTTCCGCACACCGCTGGCTGTTATCAATAGCAATCTGTACTTGTTGCAGAAACATACCGATCCACAAAAACAGCAAGTCTACGCAAAGAGGGCAGAGAAGCAAATCCTGCGGATGGATAATCTGTTGGAAGAACTTTTGCAAATGGAG
This sequence comes from Aggregatilineales bacterium, assembly GCA_038251045.1. GTDB lineage: Bacteria > Chloroflexota > Anaerolineae > Aggregatilineales > Phototrophicaceae > CFX2. Next base: position 2,019 of record JBBSBS010000257.1, read on the forward strand.
CATTTAGATCAAGACGAGACTGCTTTCCAATTCAGTTTGACAGAAATCAATGCGTTCCTCGCTCCACTCATCCAAGAATATGAACCACTGGTTGTCTCCAAACAACTCACCCTTCAGTTTGTGTCGGACGTTGATGCTTGTTTTGCGCGGATTGATACCGTTGAATTCGCACGAGCGATGACGAAGTTAATGGATAATGCGATTGCTTATACAGCGAAAGGCGGCAGCATTATTGTACGCACTAATACTGAGAGTAACTGGACGGTCATTTCGGTGCAGGACACCGGAATTGGCATCGCAGCAAGTGACTTGCCTCATATCTTTGAACATTTCTATCGGGCAGACCAAGCTCGGTCAACCGAAACCGGTGGCAGCGGTTTAGGATTATCGATTGTGCGGAAAATTATCGAAGCCCATAACGGAAGCATTGAGGTTGAAAGTACAGTAGGTCAAGGCAGTAAGCTTACTATTAAATTGCCCAGTCATCACACAAAACTTATGTAATAATAAATAACAAAGATGCGCCATTCCCTTGAGTGTGCCTTTTGAAGAAATTTCAAGTTGAATAAAATTAGTATTATAATATTAATTACATACTGTTATTTACTTATGGACACGATCTTTAGCAATCACCACTAGAGCTTCCTCAAGCGTATTAACGAAGCCACCATTACGGTTCAAATCTGTTTTCGTTGCCTTAGCCACTATATTTACGAATGCGCCAACCATAGTAGCTATTGATCGTCTACTAACCATAACAACGATGCCCATGTTCGAGTAAGCAGCAAATTTTGCCATTGTCGCTCTGAGATGCGGCAGTGGATTTCCGGGTGGCAAACCCGCATTATCATTAAAAATAAAATCTATACGATAGGATACTTTGTGCAATTCTTCGGCTAGTGAATCTACGGCTGCATGCCATTCTTCCCAAGATACCTTACCATGCATATCAAGCTGTCCAATTGTATGCTCATTGTCATACCAAGTAAAAGTGTACGGCACGTCTTGCTCCCTATATAGTTAACACCCTCAGAAACACATACAGTAAATGTACTGTTCCTTGATTATAATTCCATGCTAAATTATAACCGCAAATTTAAACATGCTGAGTAAAGATGTTTTTCATTGGTGAATGGGGAATATATTCGTGGACCTGATTACAGTTTTACTTGCTCATAAATCGTGGTCTCGCCTTTAAGAATAGCCTGATATAGAGTTTTTGTATGAGGTTATACTCTTAACGTTTTTAATTATAGTTATTTAAGATGGCATTTTGTTATGGGGATTTTCGTTCAAAAAGAGCTACTGTATAAAGAATTTACGAACTTCTCTAACATCAATTAAGATGCAGTATATCTGTCTATTACAATAACTAAATAGTAAGTTGTACATATAAGGATTATTTCAATGCCTTTTTCAATACAATGGGATAATCCCGAGAAAACGATTATCTATGTACGCTATGAGCGCTGGACTTGGGATGATTTCTACAATGCGGTAAAAGCATCGAGTGATTTATCGCTAACCGTTGAGCATCCAGTGGATATTATTGCCCACCTTGCGGATAGTGTTATACCTCAAGGAAGCGCTTTTTCGCATTCAGGGGCCGCTCTTAAGCAGGATAATCAGAGATTGGGACTGATTGTTGTCGTGACATCTAACCGGTTCATTTTATCGCTTATGCAGGTCAGCTCGCGGGTTATTCCGGGCTGGCAAAACAAATATCGTATAAGCAGTACGGTAGAAAAAGCTCGTGAATTGATTACGAATGAGCACCAGAAAAGAACCACCGTATAAATTGATATAACAGTTCCATAGCCAAAATTCCTTTATTTGATTTTTGGCACAAGATCAGATAATGCCTTTTCAAGCGTGGGGTATTGGAACTGAAAACCGAGGTCAAGGGCTTTACGTGGGATTATGCGTTTGCCATGTGTCATTAGATCTGCCGCTGGCCCCACTAGTATGCGGATTATTAAACCGGGAAACTTTTTCGTATTTGATTTTCCGAGAACTGTAATACTCAGTTGATTAGCAAATTCCTCACTTGTGACGGGGTTGGGCGCTGTGGCGTTTAAACCACCTGAAACACGCTGATCTTCTAATGCAAACAAGTACAGCCCCACTTCATCCGTAATATGAATCCATGACCGCCATGCATTAAGCGGCGTAGTCGCACCGCCTTGATTTTTTCTAACCCTTGTAACTTGCTGGGGTAGTCCACCACCATCGGCGTCCAAGACATATCCGGTTCGCATCGATACAACGCGCACTTCATATGATTCGGCCTTAAATGCTTCAGCATCAAGTTCTGCACTCTCTCGCCCCCACTGATCTTTAGTGCCTGCAGGCGTATTTTCATCAATTAGACGGTCGTCAAAATCGGTAATTCCATAATAACCTTGTGAGGAACTATTTATGAAGACCGAAGGTTTGACCTGCGCTCTTGCTATCGCGTTGACCAGCCCACGCGTACCGGATTGGCGGCTGTGAATGACTTCCTGAGCAAATTTTCCGCGATATCGACGTGTGAACATATTCGTGCCAGCACAGTTGATGAGCGCATAGGCGCCATCCACATGCCGCATCCAATCCCCCTGTTCCTCAGCCGCCCACTGCACGTACTCCACTGCCCCAATCACTTTATGTCTTGCGGACTGTGGGTCACGCGAAAACACAATAAGGTTATAGCCTCGCTCGACCAATTTATGTGCCAAGGGCAATCCGATCTCACCGGTTGCACCGGTTAAAATGATCCGTTTATTGTTCTGCATAAAGTCCCATCTAATCCTTGGATTCTGTTGTGCGGCTAAAAATTAAGACATTAAACAACAAAATGAAATTGAATAATTATAACGCTTCGTAAGCGCTGTTTATCTCACGAAATGGCTTTCAACTCAAGAATTTAAGTGCTCGTTTCTTGTCTATTCACAAGTGTATCCATAGTATGGCTTGTGATTTGTGTTATCACGATCATAAAAGCAAATAGGTTACATTTGTCACTATAATTTATATAGACCAGTCTGTATAATTCAAGATAAGCTTAAAAAAATTCTCACTAATAAGGAAGGCATTATGGAAACACGCATACTTATTACTGGCGCTCCGGGCAATGTGGGCACAGAAGTTGTCCGTGAGCTTGAGCGTAAAGGCATTCCATTTCGAGTAGGGGCATACAACCTCAACAACGCGAGGGAAACACTCGGTAATGATCTCGATATTACTCATTTTGACTTTCTGAAACCAGAAACCTATTCTGCTACCTTTAAAGGGATTGAGCAGATGTTTCTTGTCCGTCCGCCTGCTCTTTCCAATGTCCAACGGGATATTGCGCCTGCCATCCAGACAGCGGTCAAAGCCGGTGTTAAGCATATTGTGTTTTTGTCAATCCAGGGGGTCGAGGCTAATCGGATCGTTCCCCATTATAAGATTGAGCAGCTTTTGTTAGCATCAGGTGTAGAATATACATTTCTGCGTGCAAGTTTCTTTATGCAAAACCTCTCGACTACGCATCGGAACGAGATCCGCGATCAAAATGAGATTGCACTCCCTGTAGGTGCTGCCAGAACAAGTTTTATTGACATACGGGACATTGCTGCGATCGTGGCACAGGCATTAACTGAAGCTCGATATGTTAATCAGAGATATACACTCACAGGAAGTGAAGCATTGGATTATGATCAGGTCGCAAACAAGCTATCGGTGACTCTTCATCGGACGATTCGTTATATTCATCCCTCTATTATTACCTTTATCCGCCGACAGCTTGCTCAGGGGCAGAAGTTGAGTTACACCTTAATTATGGTGGCCCTTTACACGATCACGCGTTTTGGCAACGCTAAAACGGTTACCGAGGATGTAGAAAGACTTCTAGGACGACCTCCGATTAGTTTCGATCAATTTGCTAAGGATTACCAAAATTCTTGGCAGCCTAATACTGCCTCTGACATGCACCAGACAACCTTTGATATACAATCAGCACACTTGACAGATAAATAGACCCATCTCTATGCTTATAGGCAAGGATAGGATGGAAAGAATGACTTCAACTCGCGATCAAATCATCGAAACAACATGCAATCTTCTGGAGCTACAAGGCTACCACGCCACTGGACTCAATCAAATCATCAAGGAAAGCAGCAGCCCAAAGGGATCGCTGTATTATCATTTTCCGGGCGGTAAGGAAGAACTGGCTGTTGAGGCAGTGCGGCGGGTAGGGGCTATCGTTTTGCAGCGCATACAACAAAACTTAGCTTTAATTGACGATTCTGCTGACTCTATTCGAAGTTTTATCATGAACATCGCACTGAATGTCGAGCGTTCAGGTTTCCAAGCGGGAGGGCCAATTACGACGATTGCTCTGGAAACCGCTTCTTCCAGCGAAGTATTGCGTGAGGAATGTAGTCGAATATATGCGGCATGGCAGGCCGCCTTCGTTGAAAAATTATGTACTGCCGGTGTTTCCCAAGCGCGGGCTGAGAATATCGGCGTAATGATTATTGCGTCTATTGAAGGGGGTGTCATTCTCTGTCGCACAAATCGCAGTCGAAAACCATTAGAGCAGATCGGTCAAGAAATAGGTGACTGGCTGAAACACAGCCTGTAAGCTATTTCTTTTTTTGCCTGAATTATGTAGACTGGTCTACAGGAATTATTTGTTTAATAAACGAGCCTCTACGGTGTATGAAAGGATAAAACATGAAAATCGCCATTTTTGGAGGGAGTGGGAAGACGGGACATCATCTGGTCGTGCAAGCGCTCGATGCGGGACATGAGGTGGTGATGTTGGTGCGCACAACTTCTAATTTCACGATTCAGCATCCAAAACTCACTGTGTTGCAAGGCGATGTTTTGGATGCTGGGTGCGTGGAAGCGGCCATTCAGGGTGTAGATGCGGTGATGAGCGTGTTGGGACCACGCAGCAATAAACCGGAATTTATTATCAGTCAAGGCACCGATCATATTTTGAATGCCATGAAGCGGCACAATGTCCGGCGGATCATCATCTCTGCGGGTGCGGGGGTACGTGATCCTCAAGATAAACCTAAATTCATCGACTATCTTTTTGGATTTTTGCTGAATCTGCTCTCAAAAAATGCTGTCGAAGACATGAAGCAGGTCGTGGATAAAGTGCGTCAGTCTGATCGAGACTGGTCTGTCATCCGCGTCCCCATGCTGACTGACCAACCGCAGCAAGGCACGCTGAAAATTGGCTATGTGGGTGACATCACATCCCGTCTGTCCCGCGCTGATATGGCTGCATTTATGCTCAAGCAGTTGGATGATAAGACCTATCTCAGGAAAGCGCCGGCAATCAGCAATTAAGGATGTCACCAAGTAATTGATTTTAGATCAGGGATGCGATCGTTATGGCAAATACTCAATTGAATAAACGCCCTTGGACTTGGACACCACCACCCATCCTGAACCGGATAATGATGACTCTTCTGCGGCTGCCACTCCTGCATCGCTTGATCAGTAAAATGATTCTGCTTATCACCTTCACCGGACGAAAGTCGAACCAACGTTATACAATCCCAGTTGGTTATTTTCGTGAGGGAGATACTATTACCCTGCTCACCAAACGATTTCGCAAATGGTGGCACAACTTTGAGGAACCGGCTGCCGTAGACGTACGGATCGAAGGGTATAATTATGTGGGGCAGGCGTCAGTACTGACTGATACGCAGACGATTATCCCTATCATTGCACGCGTGATTAAAGCCCATTCGCGTGAGGCTCAGATATATGGAGTCAAACTGCTGGATAACGGCAGCCCTGATATGGATAGTATTGGTGAAATCGCACCCAAAGTGGTGGTTATTCAGGTAACACTTATATCGTCACAAGGCACGCCATGAAAACCAAACAGGTTTGGGTGGAACGTCCTGGTGGACCAGACGTAATGATCGTACGTGAATCTGACCTGCGTCCACCAGCGGCAGGCGAAGTATTAGTCGAGGTGCTAGCATCGGGTGTGACGCTCGCAGACATCATCGCACGCCGTGGCAGACCCCACCCCGGTTCACCGCGTATTCCGCTGGTGCTGGGGTTTGAAATTGCTGGAACGATTATGGAGGTGGGATCTGGTGTTACTGGACTGAACGTCGGAGAATCTGTCATTGCTGTTGTCCATTCCGGCGGCTATTCCAGTCATCTTTGCCTTGAGGCATGGCGTTGTATTCCTATACCCGATGACTTGGATAGGGTACAAGCGGTAGCGCTCGTCGTCAATTATTGGACCGCTTGGTATCTGCTACAACGTGCGGGTAAAGTGCAGCAGGCGCAGCGCGTACTTGTGCATGGGGTCAGCGGTGGCGTGGGAACGGCACTGGCACAACTTGGACAGTTGCTGGGATTGGAAATGTATGGCACGGCCTCGGTACATAAGCATGACCAGGTACGTGCCTTGAACGTGAAACCGATTGATTATCACCGTGAGGATTTTGTATCCCGTATTGCCGAATGGACGAACGGAGCAGGTGTTAATCTGGTCATTGATTCGATTGGTGGCAGCAATTGGATACGATCCTACCGAACATTGGGGAAAGGCGGGCGTTTGCTGCTGACGGGTATCCAATCGATGGCAGATAAACCTAATGTGCTGCTACTACCTTCAGCTTTACTTATGCTTTTTTGTGCGCTGCTACCCGACGGCAAATCAGTACGCTTTGTCGGCCTGATTCCTGAAAATTTACGAGATAGTTATCGTGAAGACCTGACAAGACTGGTTACTTATCTGGTACAAGGCAAGATCAGTCCGCTCATTAGCCGGACATTCCCCTTGTCTGAGGCGGCTGAAGCGCATCGATATCTCGAAAATGGCGAAGCAACTGGTAAAGTCGTGTTATCTCCTGATTAGCTCGATTAATACTCAACGATAATCATGTCCCCATTAACTTAAAGAATAATTTTTGCGTTTCAGCTAATGGTTTTAAACCAAGCTCGTCACGTAAAAGTGTTTCAAGTACTTTATATTGTTTGCGGATACCTTGTCTATCCCCCAATTCATATAGGTGACACATAATATCACAGTGAATACTTTCCGTGAGTGGATTAATAAGGATTGCTTGTCGAGCGACGACGAGAGCTTCACTAAACTGCCTTCCCTCAACATATAGCTTTCCTAGTCTATTGAGCGCCTGAAGATATAAGTCGTTCATCCGTTGACGTTCTGGCAAAAGCCAATCGTAATACAAATTGTTCAAATATTCCCCATGATATAGGCCAACAGCCTTTTGATAAGCATGTATGCTATCAGCAGGGTG
>JBBSBS010000258.1:0-9251 GCA_038251045.1 Aggregatilineales bacterium
AGAACGTTCTTGAAAATTTAGCGTTTCCAAAAGCAATACTGCGCTCATTGAAAACTGATTATGAGGATCAATATTCAAGCGAAATTGTCGAAGCAGAATATCAACGTGTGGTTCAACTCAGTAATGATCCCGATTCAACAGTTGGCTTAACGCGAACTGTTTTGGGGCAGGATAGCAATTAACCCATATCTAAAAGGTAATCACTCATGCCAATCCGATGGTTTATTGATTTTGATGATACGCTGGCAACCGGCTCCCTGACGTGGAGTGTGGATTATGCATTGCCAAAGCTCATACAGGAGAACAATCTGGTTTACGACGCGGATGTGTTGTCGAAGGCGGTTTTGATCGCACAGGAAAAAGAAAATCAGAATGTCGATTACATGCTGATTGTGAATGAATTGTTTGACACCATGCACTGGCCCTATGAACTTCAAAAAAGCTTGATGTCCGACGTGATGGCAAATTTCCGCCCGGAACTATATGATGACGTGATCCCGTTTTTAGACAGCCTCAAGGCAAGCAACCAACCGGTGTATGTGATTTCAAATAACCCGCAATGCCGGAATATTGCCGAAAGTCTTGGAATAAGCGCTTATTTCAGCGGCTTCTTTAGCCCCGAAAAATCACAAGGACTTCAGCCCAAACCCCACCGCAGCCTTTGGGACAACATTCTTTCCGGTGATAACCAAATCACGGTGGATGAATCGCGGATGATCGGTGATGACCCGTGGTCAGATGGTTTATTTGCAGAGAATTGTGGGTTGCAGTGTTGGATTATTGATCGCGGTAACCGTTACCAGTCACTCTACGAGGACAAGCCTTATACGTGGGTGAAATCTTTGCTTGAAATCCCTGTCAACCAAACCTGAGCGGGCATGAGTAAAATACTTATAGCTTAGGGTCAGTTTTTAGGAATAAGCACCGTGATTTTTATGAAGTTGTTCTAAGGCGACTTGAGCACGCTGGTAAACATGGTGATCGCTGTCATTCACATATTTCATGATTTCATTTATGGCTGACGGATCACCAATTAATCCTAATGCTTCAATCGCTGTATACCGTGCCGAACCTGTGTCGGCGTTATGCATAATTTGGATTAACGGTGCAACGGCTCTTTTATCTCTCAATTTACCCAGTGCTTGAATAATCCACGTAAGAGAATGAATGCTTGCGTCGTTGGTCAATTGTCCAATCAAGGGGCCAACGGCTGACTCATCCCCAAATTCACCTAGAAATTGTGCCACTACCGCTTGGATGGTCGGGCTTTCACATTGCAGGTAGGGAATCAATTCCGGTATGACACTCTTATCTTTAATTGCATAAAGAGTCATGATGATCCGAAAACGCATTTTGTTTGATGCTGTTGGTAAAATTTTGGCGAGGTCATGCGCGGTGGAGCTGCCGAGGGAGGCCAAGAGCTTACTAGCCTGTTCAACACGCCGCTGGTCACCATTACTCAACTGATCGACTAAATCATGAAAGGATGCCATCAGGGGTTCATCGGAATGTTCGAAATTGTGGGGTACCATGTTTGGCATTTGGGCTGACCTTATATCTAGTCGGTAGGCCAATTATGACTGATACTGAGCCTATTATACAATTTTATCGTTGAGATAACCTAAAGCGAACCGCTATTCCGTCATATAAGGTGTCGGGTTCAAACGGAACCCCATCGATGACAACGCCATCAGTACGCTTTAATATTTCAACATCCATTATGGGCACAGGTTTCCACCATCTCGCTTCATAGATTCCCCCCTCAAGTTCACAAAGTGTATCGGGAATAGCAGGGAGAATAAAGTCCCACACGGAACTAATCGGTAGAACCTGTTCAGATTGTGTGCGAATGGTAACTAAAGGTTTGTCCATAACCAAATTCCGTCCAATCTGAACTACTTAAGAAAGTGTATCAAATCCAGTTTTTACGTGTAATGAACATGATGACTGGTTGATACAAATTCACACCCACAGTAATCAAGATCGCTCAGTTTCAAACATGAATCCTAACTTTCACTGTAACATATGATTGAGAGAGATTTGTTTTAGAATAAACGAATTAATCCTGAAGAAAGTAAATTTTTCACAGGATTTTGAGACAATAACAAATGTCCGCTAAATGTAGGGATTCAGTCAAGCAGACTTTGAGCCTATTCGGGGGAAATCTCGGTTTGATCGGCATGAGGCGGGTTTGGCAAATGACATTCTTCGACAAAAAATTGTAAGGCTGTGATAAAACGATTGAAGTTGGGATGCCATCAAAATTGTTATCCTTCAATGCTCTCGAAAGCCTCTATAGAGCATTAGACGGCAAGATACCCCAAAACCTGCAATATTACCGGACGTATGTACCGCGCCTCGTTTGCCCATCGGGTGTCGGGCAAGTGCAGTGTCGCATACGGCTGACATATGCACGCTTAATCGCCCATCTTAACCGTTTGTGTCAGAAGGGGCTATTGCCCAAGAATATTTGCGATTTGTACATCCTCAGGTGAGGGTAAGCAGCATCTAAATCACATCAATCAAAAGAGATGTTGCGTTAACGGCAGCATCTCTTTTTTGTTTATCTGCCAACTGCAGCGGGCAAAATGAGCTTGCGGTCATTGGAATCTTCCACCATCATAAAATCTGTTGAGTTGCACCAATGTTGATGCAGGTGATGTCGCCTTGGAAATAAGAATCCCGAACAATCCTCAAGCTTGAATCTTGAACACTTGTGTATTTCAATAGGGATCCATGTAGATTTTACCGACTTTTACAGCGATGAAATATTTATGACCTCAAGACCACCAGCCAACCACCACTCAATAAAGCAACAACCTGCCCCTCGTCAATATGTTCGCTTTTCCTTATATAATATTGATCCCTTAAACATCGGGGAACAAGCATGAATAACCCCCATAAAACCCTGCGTTTTGGAACCCGTGGTTCGCAGCTTGCCCTCTGGCAAACACAATATGTAATGTCGTTAATGCAAGCAGCAAATCCGGCTTTACACGTCGCACACGAAATCATCCAGACCCGCGGCGACCATATTCTGGATACGCCGCTGCCACTGATCGGCGGCAAAGGAATTTTCACCGCTGAACTCGAATCAGCGCTGTACGAAAAGCGTATCGATTGCGCCGTCCATAGTCTAAAAGATTTGCCAACAGAGCAGCCATCAGGTTTGGTCATTGGTGCCATAGCCGCACGTGCCCACGCTGCCGATGTACTCGTCAGCCGTCACGAATATACACTTGCGACTTTACCCACAGGTGCGCGAATCGGTACAAGCAGCTATCGGCGTGCAGCGCAGTTGCTCCACAAACGACCTGATCTCAACATGCTCGATATGCGCGGCAATGTCGATACCCGTGTCCGCAAAGCCCTTGACCCCAATGGCGATTATGATGCCATTGTTCTGGCCTATGCAGGACTCGAACGGCTTGGGAAAATTGATGTAATAAGCGAAGTGCTGAATGTTGAGGATATGCTGCCAGCACCCGGTCAAGGCGCGATTGCCGTACAAACCCGCGATGAACCCGCCCTGTTGAAATCACTCGAATCCATTCATCACCTCAACACAGCTTTAGCAGTCACGGCGGAGCGCGCATTCCTCGCCGGATTGGGGGGCGGTTGTTCAGTGCCAGTAGCCGCTTATGCCCGCTGGGAAGATCAGCAGCTTATCGTGCGTGGACGCGTTTCAGCGGTCGATGGCACGCGCCAAATTGATGTATCGATTTCGGCAGCTGTCAGTGATTTGACCGCCGCTTATCAGGCTGGTCAGTCATTGGCAGAAGATGCGTTGGCGCATGGCGCAAAAGAACTGATGGAGCAAAGTCTGTGATCAGCGTTCTAAACGGTAAACTGATTGTGAACACACGTGCAGCGCATCAGGCAGAAGCACTTGATGATATGCTGTGCTCACGCGGTGCTGTGCCGTTGGCTTATCCCTGCATTCAGATTGTGCCACCCGAAGATACAGCAGACTTGGATAACACCTTACGCGACTTAACCACAGGGCTTTACGATTGGCTGGTATTGACCAGTGCCAACACCGTAGCTGCCCTTGCCGCGCGCCTCGATCAGTTAAATGTGTCCTTGAAGGATTGGAACGCCTTTCGCACCGCTGCCATCGGGCCAACAACCGCCGCCGTCGCCAAACAACTGCTTCATCTGGAAAATATTGATGATCTCCCAACCGGATATGATGCCGAAACCCTAGCAGACAGCATTAGGTTGACTTCGGGTAACCGTGTGTTGCTGCCCGAATCGAACATAGCCCGACCAATACTCGCTGATAGACTCACGCGCCGTGGGGCACAGGTCACAACGGTGACCGCCTACCAAACTATCTGTGGTTCCGGTGGCATGGATTTACCGCGCTTATTGGCACACAAACAAATTGACGCAATAACCTTCACCAGTTCATCAACAGTGACGTATTTTCTGGAACGCCTGCATCAAGAAGGCGGCAAACGCGAAGACGCACTGGGTTTATACGCCGCCTGCATCGGCTTCAAAACAGCAGAAACCGCCCGTGACTCTGGCTTCGCTGATGTGTCCGTATCTGCTGAACATACCCTTGACGGCCTCGTAAATGCACTTGAAATCCATTTTGCCCATGCACCACAAGTAGGAAACAACTCATGACTGGACTCGAAACCGAACTTCACGGCGAAAACAAAATCCACAAGCCGTCTGTGCTTCGCCCGCGCCGCTTACGCCGCACGCCAGCCCTCCGCCGCATGGTGCAGGAGACAAAATTATCGCCGGATGATTTTATCTATCCCCTTTTCGTTCGTCATGGGCGCGATATTCAACAGCCTATTCATTCCATGCCGGGGCAGTCGCAGTGGTCTGTTGACCGTGTTGTTGGTGAAGTCAAGGATGCCTACAACCTCGGCATTCCCGCCGTTGTTTTATTTGGTATCCCCGAAATCAAAGATGCCTGCGGCAGCGAAAACTATAACCCCAACGGCATCATCCCGAACACCATTCGCGCCATCAAAGATGCCGTGCCCGACATGATGATTATCTCTGATATGTGCTTCTGCGAGTATACCGATCACGGTCATTGCGGCATTATCAACCAGCATGGCGACACTCATTTTGACCCCCACTTGCCAGAAGGATATTTGCTGAACGCCCCCACCTTGGAACTGCTGGCACAAGCCTCCATCGTCCATGCCCGGGCCGGTGCGGACATCATTGCACCATCCGGCATGATAGACGGGATGGTCGGTGCTATCCGTTCAGGATTGGACGATTCAGGTTTCGATCATGTCATTGTGATGAGCTACGCCGTCAAATATGCCAGCGGTTTTTACAACCCATTTCGTGACGCTGCCGAAAGCCCTCCCCAATTTGGCGACCGCAGCCAATATCAGATGGATCCCGCCAACCGGCGCGAGGCGCTCAAAGAAGTGGCCTTGGATGTGGCTGAAGGGGCTGACATGCTCATGGTGAAGCCCGCCTTACCTTATCTGGATATTGTGAGCGCGGTGCGTCAAGCCTATGACTTACCTCTAGCAGCCTATCAGGTCAGCGGGGAATACGCCATGCTGCAAGCCGCCGCCGCCAATGGTTGGATTGACCTTGAGCGCTGCGCTTTGGAAACCCTCACCAGCATCAAGCGGGCCGGCGCAGACATGATTTTGACCTATTTCGCAAAAGAGGCGGCACAATGGCTAACACGATAAACACAGGCTGTATTCGTGACTTCAAAACGTATAGGATACCAAACGGGGCAAAGCTAGCGGATTCACTGAGCTTGCCCCTCCCAACCTACCGTTTATTATGCCCACCGTTAGAATCCACAAACCTGTTCTACCGGATTCCAACCTGCCACCAACCGCCTTAACAATCCCGCTCCCTCAAAACGGTTAGCGTCGGCTCCCCTTAACAGTTACCAAATGTCCGACCAAATGGTCACCCTTAACCCTCTTACATCGGTTATCCTTTTCGTAGGGACGTGATATATCGCGTTCGCGCATCTTAACATCCAATAGCAAGCATGGCACAAAATCACCCGTTGCCATTGCCGCTTGTGCTGCTTAATTTGCCTAATGTCAGTCCGACAATTCTCAACAACAACATTAACAACATTTGTGTCGTTTCCGACGACGACGATAAGCGAAGCAACCCCGTGGGACGACACAGACACAAATCCACATCGTAAATTCGTATTGACTGAATTGACACCGACGACATTTCCGAAATTTCGTACCCGAACCCTCGTGCATCGCCTGTGTGGTTTCACCGCCTCCACTCCATTTCAGATGCGGATATTGAGAATTCATTCAAAGCAGTTGATAATAACAAGATTGTGTCATGTACTGTTCAGGAGATACCCGCGTGACTGCATCCGCACCATCAAAAACCGATTACACCGCCGTCATTATCGCTTACCTCAGTTTTGTCGTGCTGGGGATTCCCGGCGCGATGCTCGGTATCGCGTGGACATCGCAGGAATGGCCGTCCATCCAAAAAACCTTCGGCTTGGGGTTGGATGCCGTCGGCGCGTTATTCGTCACCACCACCATCGGCTACTCCCTCGCTAGCTTCCTCGGCGGGCGTTTGTTCGGGCGCTTTAATTCCTCGACATTGTTTCTGGGCGGTGCGCTCATCAGTGCCGTGGCCTTTTTGGCTTATGCCTTTCTACCTGCATGGTGGCTGATCGTCATCTGCGGCGTGCTCGCTGGATTTGGTTCCGGTATGCTCGACTCCGGCATGAACATCTACTTCGCGGCGGTTTTCAATGCCCGTCTCATGAATTGGCTGCACGCCAGCTTTGGCATCGGCACGGTGGTCGGCATCTGGATGATCCAGCAGGTACTTGGCAGTGAAGGCGGAACGTGGCAAACAGGTTACATCCTTGTGGCAGCGGCCTATTTAGTCGTCGCCGTACTCTTTTTCCTCACCCGCTCCCGCTGGGTCAACGTCGGGCGCGGCACACAGGAATCCGGCACACACGCGGGCATTTCTGCCCGTTCCACACTGCGTTTGCCGCTGGTCTGGATTGGCCTGCTGATTTTCGTAGCCTATGCCGGATTAGAAGGAGTCGGAAGCCAATGGACATTCCCCCTCTTTAATCAAGGACGTGGCGTTGACGCAGTGATTGCTGGACAATTGTTATTTCTTTTACAATTCAGTTTTACGGCTGGTCGGGTGTTCTTCGGTATTGTCTTGCCCTATTTTAAGCCCAGCACGCTCATCCGCGCCTGCTCATTGCTATTAATTTTGACCACGCTCTTGCTCATTATTAATCCTCTGCCGAACACACTCCTTTTGGTGGTAGGACCTTTTATGGGGATTGGGCCCTATAGCATCTTTTTTGCGACGATTGTGTTGGTGGTCTACGGCTTTATGCTCGCCCCCATCTGGGCATTGATGGTCACTTACCTCCAAGAACGGCTTGGCCCCCTGCACGGTGCGAATGCCATCGGCTTCATGGTTGCTGCTGCCGGATTGGGCATCGGTATCCTACCCGGTCTAGCAGGTGTTCTAGCAGATCGCAGCAGTTTGGAAGTCGTTCCGGTCATCCTGTTTATACTGGCGATTATTATGGCGGGTCTTTATGAACTCACCGTCAGCCGCCGTTTGCAAGCGCGGCTCGTGCCGGTCACGACCTAGCCCAATCCCTTCGCACTGCATCAGGGACGGGGCGCGGCCTCGTCCTTTTTAGTTGCAACTTGCATCCAAGCCTAAATCGGATACCATCAAAGTAGATCAGCATAGGGAAAGTTGGGACACCATGAAAACCAATGTCTATTACCTGTGGGTAACAACCGGAGATCAACCGCTGGGCGGAACCGACTCGAACGTGTTTGTGCAGTTGTTCGGCACAACCGGACAAACCGAGTCGATCAATCTACCCGCCGAAGATGTCTTTGCCTTTGAGGCTGGCAGCATCGATAAATTCGTGCTGCAAGTGCCGGATATTGGCGATCTAACCCGCTGCTGTATCGGCCAAGATGCCACCGCCGACTCCGGTTGGTTTGTCGAAACCGTGCGCGTCAAAGATGACGAAACCGACCGCGAATGGCTGTTCACCTTTAACCAGTGGTTGGGTGTCGAAGAAGCCAGAACACTGGCGGCATGTGTCGAATGCTGAAAGCGATCTGGCGTTTCAGCCACATCTCAACATTATGCCTGTTGTGTCTCGCGCTGCTGCTCGCGGGTTGCAATTTACGGCAGGGCAACGCCACCAATACACCCTTTCCCACGCCGGATATTCCACGTATCCGTTTCACCTTTCCCGATAACAACAGCAGTGTCTTGGAAGGGACAGATTTAAGTGTGCAGCTTTTGGCGGAAGATTTAGGGGACGGCATCGCACGGGTGCAGCTTCTGGTAGACGATGTCTCGCAGGGTGAAGGCAAGCCAGAAATCGCCCCATCCGTTCCGGCCTTCAGTGCCAACATTCACTGGATGGCGCAGGGCTTAGGCATGCATTCCTTAACTGCCATCGCCTTCCGTGCCGATGGGCAGGCCAGCGCTCCTGCCACGCTCATTTTGTCGGTTATCCCGCGCCCGACCAGCCCACCATAAGCGCCTAACCGGATGAAACCGTTTCTCGCTGTCAACTCATTTCTATGGACTAACTACTAATCATGCCTTACTTACAACGCAGCCAAACCCGCCCCAACCCCGATGTGCTCTCACCGGCTGATAGCAGCTACATGGACGAGCACTTCAACATTTACGGCGGTAATCTGACGGTAAACGGTCAGCCTGTGGATTGGGCCAGCATCGAGGCTATCGAAGTAGTGGTTGCACCGCACATTTCGGGGCCAGCGGGTTGGTTTGTCCGCAAGGTGGTGGTGCGCGAAGAACGTTATCATGTCGGCCTGTATTCGGGGCATGACGAAATCGTGCTGCCTAACCTGCCGCTGCCCGTTGCCCAATATATCGTCGCTTGTATCGCCCACTTCGCACCGCTGCCCGTTCGATACAGCGGCCTGCCGGACTTCACACCCACCACCGACGAAACCTAAATTCCTCGCCATATTTTCTATCCAAAATGACTTACTTGACAGCCATTTAAATTTGTCATATTCTGATGAATGAATGTTCATTCATTATTATGAATATGCATTCATAACAGGAGTTTTGAGATGACTAAAGCAACTAAAGACCCCATGCAGGAGCAGCTTATTGCTGCCCGCCGCAGCCAGATTCTGGACGCGGCGACGACGGTTTTTGCCGAGAAAGGATTTCACCGTTCGACCATTCGCGACATTGCCAGAGCAGCCGGTATCGCGGAT
>JBBSBS010000259.1:0-9234 GCA_038251045.1 Aggregatilineales bacterium
ACCGAAATTCGCGCCAAAACGGATAAACCTATTTTGTTGGAAGAATATGGATACAGTACGTTTCGCGTCTCGCCAGAGGAGCAGAGTAGTCTGATAACCGATGTGGCGCAGGCCGCCGAATCCGATAACCTGCTGGGTTGGCTGGTGTGGACAGCCTTCGATTTCCCGCTGGATGCAACCTGCATCCAACCCGCTTGCCCCAGTCAGGACAACGCTGAACATCACTTTGGCCTGTGGTTTGCGGATTACACCCCTAAACCTGCATTAGAATCGCTGCGTCCCATCCTGCAACCCTGAGCTTTTATAACTCAGTCAGGTCAAGTTCCGCTTTATAACCAAATTCGACACTGTTGTTCACCCACCGCACCCATGACGGGCGGAAAACATACAACGTACTCGCGGCGATTGCCGAGTCAAATGTCGGTGGCAGCCGGAACTTACGCAGATAAAGCTGTAAGATTTGTTCGCGGATGCGGTCGTCACTGATGACCCGCGCCTCACCCTTCATTTGCAGCCCGACGATTTCTTGCCACTGCCATGTGGTGGGGTATATGCTGCCCGCCACTTGCTTCCGTTCGCTGATATTCATGCTGTGGTTGACGTGTGTTGCCGACAGCCAATACAAATTAAACTGGTCGTCGGAGACATAAAAAACCGGAGCACTCTCCGGTTGCCCCTCGGCATCAACCGTTCCCAATGCCACCGTCGATTGTGTTTCCAAAAATTCGCGGATGATCTGCCGGATGTCAGGTTCACTCATCAGTAGGTGGTTTCTCCTTACTCATCCCTAACCACTCGAAGTATAGCGTGTTTTTGATGCCAATTCGAGCCAGCGCCCGCCCGACTGTGCCGTTAATAATGTCGTCCACCGTTGTCGGCCTGCCATAGAAAGCCGGAACCGGCGGCATAATCACCGCACCGCTTTCTGCCGCCTGCACCATCAACCGCAGATGCCCCACATGCAGCGGAGTCTCTCGCACCAGCAAAATGACCGTGCGTCCTTCCTTAAGCTGCACATCAGCCGCCCGTGTCAGCAAATCAGCATCATAACTGTTGGCGATTGCCGAAAGCGACTTAATACTGCACGGCGCGACGATCATCCCCATCGTGTCGAACGAACCGCTGGCGATACTCGCCCCCACATCACTCGGCTTATGCACCACGCTTGCCAGCTTCTCGACATCGCTTACTTTCCAATCGGTTTCCTGCGCAATCGTCACCTTTGCCGCCGGACTCATCACCAGATGCGTCTCAATCGCCTTATCCTGTGCCAGCGCCTCCAGCATCCGTATCCCATAAATCACGCCCGACGCGCCCGAAATCCCAATAATCAACCGTTGTGCCATCACTGTCTAACCTTTAGCGTAATTTGTCAAAATGCGGTCGAAAATCCGCTTCGTCGTCATTGATGTAAAGAATAAATTCGCTGACTGTATCTTGATTGTGCAATCTGATCATGTGCATCCCAAAACTGTTGATCTTGTCGTACCATTTTGCCCATTCAAGATTATTCGATTTACTTACAAACGACCGACCCTCACTGAAAATGCTCCGATAATGTTCAAATTCGCTTGTCGGGGTGAAGTGCGCTGTAAACCAGAACATATCTTGATCGTGAACATCGAGTGTTCCAATTACTACATCGCCTTTTCGCAACTCCCAAACATTGCTGTCATCTTTAATCTCATTCATATTTTGTCCGCTGATCTTGGTTTCCCGTAGGGGTGGGTCTCAGACCCTCCCGTATTAGTTTTCCTGTAGGGGCGCACGGTTGTGCGACCTCTTATAGACACATAATTTTATCACGTACCAGATGCCCACCATCGCGAATCCGCGACCCGCGCTGTGTTTACGCCTGCATTTCTCCACCGACTAACGACCATCGACTAAAGACTTTCTTATCACCTACGTTTACTTTAGGTTTGTCCCCAAACCATTCCTTAACCATCCACCAACATCCATCACCCCGCCGCTCCCTCAAAACAGTTAACGCCAACTCCGCTTAACAGTGACCAAATGTCCGACCAAAATGTCACCCTTAACCATTCCGCCTGTGCTATCCTGCTTGCAGGGATGCGATACATCGCCTCCAGCGCACCTTAACATCCCGTCTGGCAATCATGGCACAAAATTGCCTTTTGCCATTGCCGAAATTGCCGCTAATTTTGCCAAATGTCACTGCCGACATTGCCGAAATTGCCGACATTTTGCACTTGTTGTTTTGCAGCTTTCGCAGCTTTTTCCCGTAATCATCTGCGAAAACCACATTCTCAACTGCAACAACAACATCAACAACATTTGTGTCGGCGGCGACGACGACGACGACGACACAAAACGGTATCGACTGATTGTCCTGTCACTGCCGCCATAAAATTGGGGAGTGGATCTTATGAATTCGCGATCTACTTCTCGCCCCAATGCACCGCCATAGTCCCAAACATGAAAGTGCGGTACGCCACATTACGGATTCCCGCCTGTGTCATCAAGGCTGCCAGTTCTTCCGGCGACTTAAACGCCTGTGTCGAACTCGGCAAATATTGATACGCATCCGCGCCATTTTTTCCGGCGATCACCCGTCCCAGCAGCGGAATAATATACCGTAGGTGAATTTCGATGAACGGCTTGAGCAGGTTATCTTTCGGCGGCGAACTATCCAGCACCACAATTCGTCCCCCCGGCTTCAGCACCCGCAGTTGCTCGGCGAACATCCGCGGAATATCCACTACGTTCCGCGCCAGATACCCCGAAGTCACCGCATTAAACGCCTCGTTCGGGAAGGGCAGGTTCAGCGCATCAGCCCCCGTCCAGCCCACCTGTTTTCCCAACGGTAACTGCTGCCCGACCTGCATCATCGGCAGCGAGAAATCGCCCCCCACCGCCTGCACCCCCGGCACAGCCTTCAGCGCCTCAAACGCGATGTCACCCGTACCTGTCGCCAGATCAAGCAGCTTGTCGCCCGCCTTCAACTTTGCCTGCCCGACCACAAACCGCCGCCACTTCAAATCTTGCCCGCCGGTCATCAGCCGGTTCATGATGTTGTAGCGTCCTGCTATCCGCCCGAACATATCCTGTACATATGCAGCCCGTTCGCTGCCCGTGAGATGTGCCATAAACAATTAGCCTTTTATTATCGGCGAAAAATCAGATCATTGTCCGAATTGGTCATTTTTCCGTTGATATCGTGCCCCTAAATTCACGCCAGATCACGTAGCCATTATCAAAATGAGTAGGCTCATTACTAATTTCAGGTTTCCATCCATTATCTAATGCGTAACCTATACATTTCGCTACCAATCCCGGCGTTATCACGATGTCGTTCTCAGTTTTACGCTCGAAATTGTCATGGATTTGCACGAATGTTATTGTATATTGGGAGGTACGCTTGGATTCGAAAGACAAAAACAGAATGAGTTCACGTTTATTTATCGACGGGTTACCAAAAATAGTAACGTTTTCTACACGCCATTTATATGCTTGCTGATTCACCACAATCGAACGCCACTTGTTCCTCATAATTAGATTTAACCCTGTAATGTAACCCGCTATTTTAACTTTCCGATAATTTCATCGCAGGTTTCATCAGCGGTCTGATTTTGGGTATACACCGTTATTTTCGCCAGTTCAGAATTAGAAGGGTGGCGTATGAAATGCTCATTCAGGCTGTTGTACCAGTCCACATTTTCGGCGGGGACTTCACTCGGTATACGCGCTTTCAGTATCCGAATAGTTTCGTCAATATCTGCCGACGGCAGCAGCAGCACCACATTCGGGTACGGCGCGAGTGCCTTTTTGACCCGTTCGAATAGCGCCGCATCTTCATGAACTGATTGTCCCGCTCCAAAATCAATCACGGCGTTCTGATGGTCAGCCAGCACCCGCTCGACACTGTGTACCTCAAATGGCTTCCAATAGGCGATAATACCCGCCATCCCATGCTCATCGTGGATTTTCTTGGCGACTGCATGATCGTAGCCGATCTCATCATAGTAAGGCTGCCGGATTTCATCCAACTGCACCCACTCCAGATTCAGCCGCTTGGATAAGCGTTCGCCCACCGTTGTTTTGCCTGCGCCCATCGGCCCCATCAGAATAACCGTCTTGGTTAGATCGTTCATGGGTTAGATGACCAGCGCCAGAAATGTGCCGACGAACAAACTAACCGCCACATAAGAGTTCATCTGGAAGAAAGCCACGTTCATCTTTGAAAGATCATTGGGTTTAACGAGGCTGTTCTCGTAGGCCAGCAGTCCCGCCGCCACCATTACACCAATCCAGTAGGGCCAACCCAGCGGGTAGGTCAAACCCAGCACGATCAGGATCAGTACCGTCAGCACATGGCTGATCTTCGCCGTAAATAATGCGTTGGCAATCCCGAAGCGGCTCGGCCACGAGAACAATCCTTCCTGTTTGTCATGCTCCACATCTTGGCAGGCATAAATCAGGTCGAACCCGCCGATCCAGAAGGTGACCGCGAACAGAAGCAGCCATGCCGGTAAATCCGCCGCTGTAAAGATGCTGCCCTTCACGGCAATCCAGCCGCCAATCGCTGCCAGCCCGTCCGTAAATCCCAGTATCCAGTGGCAAAGTACCGTAAAGCGTTTGGTATACGAATAGCCCACCAGAAACACCAGCGCACCCGGAAACAGGATCAGCGCCAACGGACTCAGCAGCGCGGCACTGATCGCCAGCAGCACCAGCGAAATCACCGCGAACACGATGATAATCGGCGGCGTTAATCGTCCTGTGACCGATGGCCGCTTGGCTGTGCGTGGGTTCGTGGCATCAAAACGCCGGTCAGCCAGCCGGTTGATCGCAAATGCCAGCGTTCGCGCCGAGGCCATCGCCACTGTCACCCAGAAAAATTGGTGAAAAGTCGGTAAACCACCTGCCGCCAAAACCGTTCCCAGATACGCGAACGGCAGCGCAAAAATCGTGTGCTCGAACTTGATTAAGTCGAGGAATACTTTAATTTTGGTGAGCAGCGAGTCGTTATTTGGGGTCGTTGCCGCTATGTTGTTCATAGCCATACCTTTTCCGTAATCGGGCGTGCGAGGTCGCCCATAAGGCTAATCTAAAAAATGTTCCCTTGTGCTACCAGTTCAATCAACAGGTCAAAATCGTCGTCGGCAGCCGCCCGGTTGCGCTTGATGTGGCGGCACACGACACAGCGGTGAACAATGATCGTCTCGCCACCTTTTTGTTCCGCGCCAACCGGCTCCATCAGCCCGCCGCAGTTTGCCGCCCTGTCACCGGGATTCACATCAACATGCTTGCTCCACAGGCAGCGTGGGCAGTGGTTGGTGTAGCCATCACCCGTGACCGGCTCACCACAATATCCGCACTTAAAATTTTCCGTTCGGCGCTGGAATTTTCGAGCCATTCCCTTGCCCTAATCATCGTCTTCGGCGCAAGTCTGTAGCATACTAAAATATTGACTGTAGGGGCAGAGTCAGGTCAGCTTGCCCCGCCTAACGCAACCACTACCCCTACAGGCAACAACGAATGAAGTGTAGGCGCACCGCTAATCAAATAAAGTGCGTCTACGGTAAACCATACGCCGACCAACGCTCATCAACTTTCTTGATGATGTCGGCACTCATGAAAATCTCGTCAGGCCAACCGCGAGGGTGTCCGTCCTCGGTGGTTTTGCTGGTCGCATCCAGCCCGATAAAACTGCGCGGTTGATCGCTCTTGGCATAGTGGTCAACTGACCCACCGCTGAACACAATATCACGCCG
The DNA here is from genome assembly GCA_038251045.1 of Aggregatilineales bacterium. Taxonomy (GTDB): domain Bacteria; phylum Chloroflexota; class Anaerolineae; order Aggregatilineales; family Phototrophicaceae; genus CFX2. The sequence continues at coordinate 5,739 of JBBSBS010000259.1, forward strand.
CCAATCAGTGTTGCCCAGCGCTCGCCACGCAGCATCCGAAAGGTTGTTGACATCCACAAACGAGTCGAGAATGACCAAGTTATAATCGGGGCAGATTGCCCAAATTTTGTGCATCGCCTCTTTGGGCTTCATTCGCGTTTTGTCCAGCCCGATTACCAGTGTTTGATGCGTTTCGCACCATTTTTCACCGACCAGCGCTGTAAGTTGCGCGGCAGCAACAGGCGCAGGTGCAGGGAACGGCGCTAAGAATTCTGGGCGGGTTGATCGTGTCGCGTCGATGCCGATTTTACCACCATACGAGTCTTCAATTGCCGAGTGGTCAAGCTGGTCAACCGCGCCATCTACCACCGTGACATCGCGCCGCCAATCGACATTATTCAGGATCTCACGTGCTACAGCCGCCGTATCATGTACGTCAACATCCGCGTCGACAATCACGAACGCTTTGGTCAGCATCATCAATCCTAATCCCCACAACCCGTACATAATTTTCTGGGCGTGACCGGGAAACCGCTTCTTGATGCTGACAATAACCAGATTGTGGAATACCCCTTCACCGGGCATCCCATAATCAACAATTTCGCCCATAAACAATTTCATCAGGGGCAGGAACAACCGCTCTGTAGCCTTTCCCAGCCACAAATCTTCCATCGGCGGCTTGCCCACAATCGTAGTCGGGTAAACCGCATCTTTGCGGTGAGTAATAGCGGTAACATGCATCACCGGGAACAAATCCGGCGGCGTATAAAAACCGGTGTGGTCGCCGAACGGTCCTTCCATCCGGTGTTCATTCGGGTCAAACCAACCTTCAATGATGATTTCTGCGTTCGCTGGAACTTCCAAATCCTGCGAAACGCACTTTACAAATGGGGTAGGCTTACCGCGCAGCCAGTTCGCCAGCAAGAACTCGTCTATGCCGGGGGGCAGCGGAGCCGAGCCGCACCACATCGCTGCCGGATCACCGCCTAGCACTACTGCCACAGGTATCTTCTGTTGATTACGCGCCTTGCCTGCTTCCTGATGTTCCTTGCCGCCCTTGTGCCGCTGCCAGTGCAAACCGAGCGTTTGCCCATCGTACACCTGCACCCGATACATGCCAACGTTTCGTGCCCCAGTACCGGGGTCACGCGTAATCACTGAAGTGAGCGTAATGTATTTCCCGCCATCATCAGGCCAGCACTTTAGAATTGGAAAGATGTTGACATCAGGCTGATCGGTAATAACGACTTCCTGCACCGGCGCTTTTGTGGTTTTGCTGGGGCCAAGGCCGATGCGCCGCAGGGCATCGAATACTTCTAGCCCACGATTCATCATCGGCCCCATGCCCTTTGGGAGTTTGAGGTCGATGAGCTTGGCGAGGCGTTGGTTCAGTTCATCCAAGTCTTCTACGCCTATCGCCCAAGCCATCCGTCGTGGATTGCCGTAGAGGTTGATAGCCAGTGGAAAGGCGCTGCCCTCCACATTCTCAAATAAAAGTGCCTTGTTATGGTCGTTCGCCAATTTGGAAATACGATCAGTGATTTCGGTGACTTCCAAATCCGCACTTACAAGGGTTTTTATGCGAACGAGTTCGCCAGCCTGTTCGAGTTTGTTGATGAATTCATTGAGTCGTTTATATGCCATCGTTTACAACATTCAATTTGTGCTAAACGTCACGAATGATTATAGCACAACCTTATAAAACCGCGCCATTAAAATCGCCTGAGTGGTATAATGCTACTATCTCATAAGTTAAGTCAAGGGTTTATGATGAACCCTTTCAAAAGTGTATTTGGCAAGGAAGCCTAACAACGATGTTCAGTGTGAATCTCAAGGGTAAAGTCGCGCTGGTTACGGGTGCGGGGCGCGGCATAGGCAAAGCGATTGCACAGGGGTTTTCAGACTGCGGTGCAACCGTTGCTGTAAACGATATAGACACGACCAGCGCCACCTTGACCGCCGGGACGTTGAGCGGTGACGCAAATGCGTATGTGGCAGATGTGCGCGACTCGGCAGCGGTCGAAAAGATGGTTGATAAGGTCGTGGCAGATTTTGGGCGGTTGGATATTCTGGTTAATAATGCCGGAGTAGAACCGCGCGCTTCGATATTGGAAATGAGTGATGCCGATTGGCATGATGCCATCAACACCAATTTGAATGCGGCCTTTTATGCCAGTCGCAGCGCCGGACGCATCATGCGCGTGCGAGGGCAGGGTGTCATCATCAACATTGCCTCGATTGCCGGTCATAACATCCCAATTGCGCTGCGTTCAGGGTATGTTGCCAGTAAAGCTGGTCTGGTAGGTTTCACGCGAGAATGCGCCCGTGAATTTGCAGCCTATGGTATCCGCGTCAACGCCGTTTGCCCGGGTGTGATCGAAACTGAGATGACGACCCATTTACGCCAGAACGAAGCCCAGATGAAAAAATGGCTGGAAGACATTCCACAGGGACGGTTGGGTATGGCAGAGGATGTGGTCGGGTTGGTCTTGTTCCTGAGTTCGGATGCCTCCCGTTATATAACAGGACAGGCGATAAATGTCGACGGCGGCAAGGTAATGTTATAGCAGCTATACAGGGCAGATCGGATTTGTTGATGAACGTGGCGGCACTGCTGGATGAACTTCGCTCGATTGCCCAATTGGGTTTAAATTATGCGCAAGACCTGTATGACCGCGAACGTTATGAACGGCTGATGCGTCTGGCAATGACCGAATATGCCAGCATTACTGGTTTGCCAGAAGCCGATATTACGGATCGCTTTCGGCAAGAACTCGGATATGTGACCCCTAAGGTGGGGTGTGCGGCAGGCATCTTTGACGAGCAGGGGCACGTGCTGCTAGTCAAACGTTCCGACAATGGGCGATGGGGGTTGCCAGCCGGTTTTTGCGAAGTCAACCAAACCCCGCGTGATAACTTGCGCCGCGAAGTACGCGAGGAAACCGGATTAGAAGTTGACGTAGAGGCACTTATTGATGTGTTCAGCGTGATGCCGGGGGAATACGGGCAGCCGAACACAATGTACGCCTTATTATTCTTCTGTAAGGCGATTGGTGGCGTTGTGACTCCGTCCCATGAAACCCCTATCGTGGGCTACTACGATCATACGACGATTACAGATTGGCATTTTGACCATCAAAAGCGGGTTGAGCGGTTGTACCACTATTGGCTCCAACAAAGCGAGTAAGTTTTTATGTCGGCACGTTTCCATGAAATTTCTGAGGCCAACCATCGCATCCTCAACCCGATTAGTGATGACAAACTCATGATGCTGGGTTATTTATGCGGCCTACAACCGGGCGTTCGTATTCTGGATTTGGCGTGTGGCAAGGGTGAGATGCTATGCCGGTGGTCACAAATTTTCGGCGTATCCGGCATCGGTGTGGATACCAACAGGAGTTACTTAGAGGCCATTTGAATATTCCTGTTCGGTAGAATGGAGGTACCAACCAAACCATTCAAAACCAAACAGGAATAAAAGGCAGTGTGTCACAAAAGGAAACGTTACACCAGTGAT
>JBBSBS010000260.1:0-9226 GCA_038251045.1 Aggregatilineales bacterium
GCCTGGATTCTCTTCATCATCATTATGATTATTACCCTACTAGTAGTTCGATCTTCCGCAGCATGGGTATATTACGAATCGGAAGTACGTTAGATTTATGGACACTGCAACTCCCAATTCATTGGTCGCCCGTGCGAAAACAAACTGGCGAGATTATCGAACCTCTAAATATTGGCAGCGCAATATACGCTATATCATCAGCTACGCCATCTTATTGCTGGGATCAGCGTTTATGCTCTTCCCCATGCTGTGGATGATTTCTTCCAGCTTGAAACCAAGTTGGCAAATTTTCACCCAACCACCAATCTGGATTCCCCAACATTGGGAAGAGATTCGGGTGGGGGATACCAATAAAATGATCAGCCTATGGCAAGTTCAGGTCAATGACCAAACTCAAAAAGTGATACAGATGGGGTTGCGCCGCTATACAACTGTCATTAACGCCGACCTGCTAAAAAACCTGCAAGTGGCCCCATCAAGTGAGGTCAGCCCTGCCACCGCGACAGTGGTTGGAAATCTAACCCTGAACATCCGTACATGGACTGCCAATGGGCAAACCCGGCAAGTGGTTGCATTGGCGAAAGGCGATAACGACACACTGATTGTTGCGGACGCGAGTGATGTGCAGGCGGCTGCATTACGAGTACCGTTGGATGAGGTCAACAGTGGAAAAAACATATCATTGGAAGTAGATGGCACGGAATTTCGGGGTCGTGAGGTCGCGCTGGACAGCGGCACGACTCAGGTTATTCCGATTGGCCCCGAGTCACAATTGACAGTAGTTGGCACAATAGGAACAGCTTCTTCAGCGACGTTGGCAGTTCCGGACAGCCTGAAGGATGCGGGTTTCGCTTCAGTTGGTCATACCGAGTTACCGCTTGTCACAATCGCAGATCAAACTGCCAAATACATCGTACTGGCAAAAGAAACATGGCAGCCAGTTATTAATGAAGATGAATTTAATGCGAATGCTTTTGTTGCGCCACGAACAGAACTGACCGACATTAAAACTATAACCGTTAACGATGTGATATTGCAGGGCGCGACATATACGCCCGCGAATGGCAGCCCTAGCCAAGTCGCACTACTCATTAGCGGCACAGAGCAAAGCGCGGTTATTGAGGTTGATAAAGCCAGCACATTACATTTGGCTCAGTTGGGCGGGCTAACAAGCGCGCATGGTGCACAGATTAAGCGTAATCCTTACCGTGTTCAAGATGGATACACGCAAAATGGAAATACTCGCTCTGTTGCTTTGGTAGGTGAACCGCGTGATATGGCATTGGTCATTCCTGAGTCGGTCGTCAATGACGCGTTCGATGTTAGCCCGGAACAACTCCAACGTGCACTTTACCCGGAACTACGTTTCGATGGCTATAAAGAGGCCTTGCAGACCAAAGTAGCCGAAACCTACTTCCCGACCTTCTTCCGCAACTCATTTCTCTTGGTTTTCCTCAACGCCATAGGACATGTCCTCTCGTGTGTCGTCGTGGGTTATGCCTTTGCTCGCTTGCGTGCCCCGGGAAAGAACTTCTTTTTCATCCTCTTGCTGGGGACAATGATGCTTCCCTACCCTGTGACACTTGTTCCGCTTTATGAAATTTTTCGTGACCTAAAAATGGTCAATACGCTATGGCCCTTGTTTTTGCGTTCATTCTTCGGGAATGCCTTCCTGATCTTTATGCTGCGGCAGTTCTTCTCGACGATCCCCCGTGAATTAGAAGAAGCGGCTCGAATTGACGGTGCACATGTAGGACAAATCATTCGCTATATCATCATCCCCTTGAGCAAACCCGCGATTGCCACTGTCATCATATTTACTTTCTGGTGGACGTGGAACAGCTTCTTGGAACCTTTTATTTACCTGAGCAGCCCGGATCTCTTTCCGGTCTCGGTCGGGTTGAACTTCTTCAAAGATCAGTACGGGACAATCTACTATGACCGCCTGATGGCAGCATCGGTATTGAGTATGATTCCGATGATTCTAATTTTCTTCTTTGCCCAGCGTTATTTTATCGAAGGCATTCAACTGACGGGCACGAAAGGTTAGCTCTCACATGGTTCTTGGCATGAGTACATTAGCAGGTTTGTCCTTACTCCGTCCCAATGTAAAACGGCGGCGTTTATCCAGTTATGATCCAGCGGGTGGTAACAGCGATTGGTGGGCATTCGAACCCGGCCAAACGCGTGACATCGCCGACATCATAGGGGCGGGCTGTATCAAGCATATTTGGATGACAATGTGGTCGGACGATAAATATGCCCTTCGCAAAGTGCTTCTCAAAATGTATTGGGACGGCGAAACCTCGCCGAGCGTGGAAACGCCTCTTGGAGACTTCTTTGGTATGGGGCACAATCTGACCAAGAATTTTGTGTCTTTACCCCTGCAAATGAGTCCTGAAAATGGTCGTAGCTTCAACTGCTGGTTCGCGATGCCATTTGAAACCGGTGCGCGTATCGAAGTAGTCAATGAAGCCAACAAGATGTTGAACTTCTACTTCTACATCGACTATGAAAGCTATCCGACTAGTACAACAATGACGGATTACGGACGTTTTCATACCCAGTGGCGACGTGTAAATCCAACTCCGGGTTGGCAAGACCCAGCCGAGCGCTGGGAAGACAATCATGAGCGGATGCGTGAGGTCTGGCGCACACCTAATGTGACCGGGGACGCAAATTATGTCATTCTGGAAGCTGAAGGGTGCGGCCATTATGTGGGTTGCCATCTAGACATCGACTGCTTCTCACGTCAATCCAACGATTGGTATGGTGAAGGCGACGATATGATCTTCGTAGACGGCGAATCGTGGCCCGGTATACATGGCACAGGCACAGAGGATTATTTCAACACTGCCTTCTGCCCGACTCAGGAATACAGTGCGCCTTATCATGGCTTGATCCTGTATCAAGGTACAGTCGATTGGCCTTGGCGTGGTAAGAATACGCTTTACCGTTATCACATCGAAGATCCAATTTTCTTCGAGAAATCGATTCAGGTAACGATTGAACATGGTCACGCCAATAAACTGACCAATGATTACGCTTCGACGGCCTACTGGTATCAGGCTGAACCTCACGTACCGTTTCCACCGATGCTGCCTGTTGAACAACGTTTACCTAGGTTATAAACCATGCAACAATGGCACAATGACCTCGCACAATCGCTATCGCTAAACGGCGAATGGAAGTTCTCATTTGGCGAGCAAAATGGAGCAATTCAAGTACCCGGAACATGGGAAACACAAGGCTATGCCCGTGGTATAGATGGCCCTGCAATTTATCAATTACAAGTCGATGTCCCTTCGTCATGGAATGGCAACACCTTCCAACTCCAATTTGACGCTATAAGCTATCACGCTGAAATTGAAGTCAACAGCGCGTATATCGGTTCGCACACCGGTCTTTGGACACCTTTCGCGTTTGATGTTACAGATGCAATACAACCCGGCCAAACCAATACCATTCGCCTAACAGTCTATAAACCGGGTGAGCGTTTCCCAATGCGCGAGTCATTAGCCGGTTTCCTGCCTGACGTATGCGTGCCTTTTGGGGGAATCTGGCAAAACGCCCGACTCCTTTCATTCACGAGCGCCGCGATAAGTGACTTATCCGTATTAAGCGACTCGAAATCAGGCAAGGTCATGGTAAATGCAAACTTTCATCATGCTTCAGGATTAAAGGCGACACTCCAAATCTATTCGCCAGAAGGAAATGAAGTTACAACGTGGCAATCAACGGTCGCAGATAGCAAATATACGGCCGACCTTACGATTGACCCGAGACAGTTATGGACTCCGCAACATCCTGCGCTGTACAAAGCGGAAATCATATTAAAGGATGAAGCAGGCATTACAGTTGCCCAAATCAGCCGCTCATTCGGATTTAGGACGCTGTCCCATGACGGTGATCAACTGCTGCTGAACGAAGTCCCCATTTTCCTGAGAGGAATTTTAAACTGGGGTTGGTATCCAGATATTTTATGCCCTTCACCAGATGAGTCGACGATACGCGCCGAATTCCGTCGTGTCCGCTCGTTGGGCTACAATATGGTCAAACTGTGCTTGTATGTGCCATCACAACTTTACTTTGATATTGCGGATGAGGAAGGTATATTGCTCTGGTTGGAGCTACCCATGTGGCTGCCAACGGTCAGTGAACGATTACGGCAGCAAGCACCACAGGAATACACTGATATTTTAGCAACTGTGCAACATCACGCTTCAATCATCATCTATAGTTTGGGGTGTGAACTCGGTGCGGCAGTTGATAATGCATTGCTCGGACAACTGAATGCTATTTTGCGCGAACGGACGAGGGGCGTTCTAGTTTGCGACAACAGCGGTTCCGGCGAAGCCTATGGTGGGTTAGCCTTCGATTTTGCGGACTTCAACGATTATCACTTTTATGCGGATTTACACTATTTTAATCCATTGCTCGACCACTTCCGCCGCGATTGGCGACCGGCACGTCCTTGGATATTTGGTGAGTTTTGTGATGCCGATGATTATCGTGATCTCGGTGAAATTGCGGCAGCAAATAAAGGTGAATTACCGTGGTGGTTAGTTGAACAGAACCCCATACATGCGGTAACAGCAATTGCCTATTCACAGCAGTCATTACGAATGCCAAAGCTCGACATTCCATTTGATGAGCAAGCGTTACAGCACATCTCGCGACAACAATCCTATGTGATTAGAAAAACGATTCTGGAAAAGGTCCGCAGTAAGGCTAGCATGGGCGGCTATGTGGTCACCGGTTTACGGGATACGCCTCTGGCGACCTCATCTATGTTCGATGATTTAGGACGCATGAAATATGAGGCTGAATCATTCTGTACGTTTAATGCAGACACAGTGCTAACGCTTGAACAGGGACGTGCTCGAGCCTGGAAATATGGTGGTGATCGCCCTGCCCCGATTGATCGGAATAATCACATTGCGGGGTCAAAAGTCGATTTCCGAGTTATCTTGTCACAATCTGGAAACATAGTGCCTGCTGGTAATTTGGTATGGCGTTTAATCGACGCGAATAATCACGTAGTTCAAACTGCAACCAATCCCTATTCCGAAAAATTAGCTGGACATCTTCCAATTGAAATTGCCAGCATATATTTCACTGCCCCAGCTGCAAATACTGCTCAACGATATACCTTAGAAATTGAGCTGGAAGGTGGCATCTGCAACCGGTGGCCACTATGGGTTTATCCGACCATTACTCAATGGCCGACTGACATTACGATATACGATCTATCTGGAACACTGACCAATTTGGATGATCTGATTCAGGGTGCGAAGTGGGTGACAAACATATCCGATGCAGGCGGCGGGCTTGTCGTGTCCAGCACAATCACACCCGACATCCACAATTACATTCAAAACGGTGGTCGTGCTATGGTGTTGCAAACGGGAGATGGCAACCTGCCGGTTAAACCATGCCCGTTTTGGCGCGAGTCGATCAAGCTGCTTTATGACCATGCCATTCTAAAAGAGTTTCCGCATCAAGGTTTTGCAGATTTACAGTTTTACCACCTCGCGACGGATTATGCGGTAGATACTGAGCGACTCGCATCGCAATTTGTAGATGTCAATTCAATTCGACCAATTATGCGGAGGCTGGATGCCCGTCAATTTTCGCTGCTTGATTATCTCGTCGAGATCCAAATCGGTCAGGGAATACTCTTGGCCTCCACGTTGCGGTTTGGGGGAGGTGCGGGAGATCAGGTCAATGGGCTTCAACAAAATATTGCGGGCAGATATTTACTTTCATCAATGCTGGCTTATCTCTCAGAACCCGAAGTCACGAGAAAACCGGAATAAGTTTGACGGTGTATTTGATACTTTCTATAGTATGTAAAGATGTAATCGATTTATCGAAATGGTTAACTCAAAATGACGACTAGGTTGCAAAAATCATGATTGAATCTCTGGATAACGGAAAAGCCGCCGAGCCAAAATATATTCAGGTCGCAAATATTATCCGGCAGAATATTTTAGATGGTATTTGGCACGAAGGTGATGCTATCCCTCCTGAAAAAATACTCTGTTCGCGCTTCAATATTGCGCGTGGCACGATGCGTCAGGCATTACAAATTCTGGAAAATGAGGGCTATTTAGTCCGTGAGCAAGGGCGTGGGACATTCATTCGTCTCGTCGATCATCGTACTAAAGACAGCAGCCGCCGGCATCTTGCTTTCGTCGTGCCGTATATTCGAGATTCATCCGTGTCAACCATTCTAGTAGGCTTCCAACAAGTCGCCGAGCAAGCTGGCTTTTCAGTAGTCTTTAATCATGTCAACAATGACCTCCAACAGCAGGAAGATGTGGTGCATAAACTAGTGCAACAAGGTGTCATGGGCATCGCGTTGTATCCGGTTGACTCTGAATCTCTCACAGGCATCGACAAACTGGTCAACGCCTCCTATCCCATTGTCCTCGTAGACCGATATCTCAAAAATTTCTCTACCGATTATGTCATTTCTGACCATTTTGGCGGAGCACTGAGGGGTGTTCATTATCTGATCAATCAAGGGCATTTACGCGTGGGGTTTGTAACATGGCTTTCCCCTGCCGTCAGTATGGATCATCGCTTACTTGGCTATCATCAGGCAATGCGCGAACGAGGCATCCCAGTTGACGAAAGTCTCATCTGCCGTGTCGAAGGTTACCCAACCGTAAACACTGATCCGCTGGTCAGCTATCTGACCAGTGAAAACCGACCCACGGCGGTCTTTGCTGCCAACGACCAGATTGCGATTGCAATTTATCGCGCAGCAGCAGCAGTTGGTTTACGCATCCCGGAAGACCTCTCGGTGATGGGTTTTGATGACCTCGACATGTCGATACACCTTGATCCGCCGTTAACGACACTGGCCCAACAATTCACTGCATTAGGGCGGCAAGCAGCGACGGTCCTCTTAAGCCGTATTCACAGTGAGGTTCGCCCATTGCAGCAAATCACTGTATCTCCCGAACTGGTTATCCGCGAGTCATGTACACAGCTTCTGCATCATAATCTAGTTGATTCCACAAAAGAATGGAGTGTATCTTGAGTTCGGAGATATCGACCCGAAATTGGCAAGTCAATCTCATCAGCCATACTCATTGGGATCGGGCATGGTATGTGACGTTTCAAGAATACCGTATCCGTTTAGTGCAGTTGATTGATCGTCTGCTCGAAATCCTCAAGAATGATCCCGAATATCGCTACTACATGCTCGACGGCCAAATGAACGTATTGGAGGACTACCTCGAAGTTCGTCCCCAGCGTAAAGCCGAGCTTCAAGCTCTTACACGGTCTGGTCGTGTTCAAGTAGGACCATGGTACGTTCTAGCGGACGAATTCTTAGTCAGCCCCGAATCCCTCATCCGCAACCTCATGCTTGGTCATCGCATCGGAGAAGATTTTGGCGGGGTGATGAAAATCGGATATGTGCCAGACGGATTTGGGCATATTGCTCAATTGCCACAAATTTTACGTGGATTTGGCATCGACAACGCATTTTTCTGGCGCGGCATGGGTAAAGAAGGAGACGAATTGGGTACCGAGTTCGAATGGGTTGCATTCGACGGCTCTAGCGTCACGAGTATTTTAATGCCATGGGGGTATCACACTGCTAGCAATATAGGTTATGGTGTCCACTGGGGAGATTTTTCCCAGATGGAATTCAATCCGGATTTGGCACAAGACAAACTCGATAAGTTTATTGCAAAACTGGCTCCTATGGCGCATACCGATACCATTCTGCTCATGAACGGTATTGATCATCAAGAAGCGCAGCCACAAATTCCATCTATTTTAGTGCAGGCCAATCATCGCGAAAATTTTCATATAGAACAAAGCACACTTAAAAAGCATCTTGAACATATACGTGCCTACGCCCAAAACAACAATGTGGATTTCGCTAAATTTCAGGGTGAGTTTCGATGGGGGCGCTATTCTGAAATCTTACAGGGAATAAATGCCACGCGCCTCCACCTAAAACAGCGTAACCATCAGGTCGAGACTCTACTTGAGCGCGTTATGGAACCTTTAGTTGCGATGGCTGCACTGGCAGGCGCAACTGTCACCGAGCAGCAGGCCGGTACAGATGATTTGGTTTGGACAGCGTGGAACTGGCTGCTGCTTAACCATCCTCACGACGATATGTACGGTTGCGGAATCGACACCGTGCACGAAGAAATGGCTTACCGTTTCAACCAGGCCGAGCAAATCGCAACATTTCTTTCGCGAGACAACCTGCGTGCGCTCACTCGTCACATTGATTTCACAGGTCAAGGTGGCATTCCGGTTATTTTTGTGAACACGCTCAATTGGGAGCGTGACGAAATGACCGAAGTTGACATCGACTTCGATTATGACGATCCCATTGCTAATAACTTCGAGTTGGTAACTTCGGATGGTTTTCCCGTGCCGCACCAACTACTGAGCGATGAGCAAACCTTCTGGATGGAAACGCTAAAGGCCAACCGCAAGCGCCGTGTACGAATTCTTGTCCCTATTCATATACCCGCCTGCGGCTACACAACATTATATGTGCAGCCTAAACGCCATCCGCGTATCGTCGCCGACCACTTGTCAGCAGAGCCCAAAGCCGCAGAGAATCGTTTCCTACGTTTGGAAATCGAGAACGATGGCGGTTTGACAATTACTCATAAGATCACTGGTAAAAGTTATTCCGGACTCAACCATTTTGAAGATATTGCGGATGCGGGTGACACATATACATTTTGTCCCATTCAAGGTGACATCCCGATTTCTACAAAAGGCAATACGGCTGAAATTCGGCAGCTTTGGGTTGGCACAAATGCCGTCGCCTATGAAATCACCCATACTCTCAAACTACCTGCACACATTTCAGCAGACCGCTTATCGCGCGATGGTGAAACATCTATCACCATCACTTCAACCGTCATCCTTAGGCGCGATTGCCCTTATGTTGAAGTGAAAACTAACTTTTTTAATTCCGCACGTGATCACAAACTCTCTGTCATATTTCCCACAGAAATAAAGGCTCAAACAGCGGCTGTTGATGAATCATTCGCCGTAATTGACCGATCGATAGATCTACCCGCGTCCGATGGGTGGGTAGAAGATCCCACGCCCCTTATGCACCAACGCGCGTTCACTGACCTCAGCGATGGGCAAAACGGATTGGCGATTTTCAATCGTGGATTGGCAGGTGTTGAAGTCACACGAACCGTTGAGGGTACACGCGTTTGTGTAC
>JBBSBS010000261.1:0-9224 GCA_038251045.1 Aggregatilineales bacterium
AAACCAAACTGTCTTAATTGGTTTCTCCCCAACACCGATTGACTCTGACATTTTTCATGATCAACTTTCACAGATTATGAGTGGTCAATCAATATGGCAAGAACGTTAACGTTTTAGTAGCATTCCGAAAGGTTTATCATGACGAAAATGCACGCACTCATTGTTGATGACAACAAAGACAACTCGGTAATTTTAGCGCAGATGTTAACTATGGAAGGGGTTGAATCAACGCGGGTTGATGAGCCAACGAAACTGGAAGAACTACTGCCCCGGTTGCCAGAAACTCAGGTTATTTTTCTGGATCTCGAAATGCCGAAGCTCAATGGATATGAAGTATTCAACCAGATACGAACAGTAGCCCATTTACAGAATGTGCCGATTGTAGCCTACACCGTGCATGTGAGTGAGATCAACACCGTTCGCAACTTAGGGTTTCACAGTTTCTTAGCCAAGCCACTTGATCAGGATCAATTTCCAGAGCAACTAGCACGTATCCTCAACGGCGAACCTGTGTGGGCCTAAGATTTGGGTAAATCACATACGAGCGTGAGGTATTCTCGCGCTCACTTCGTTTTGGTTGCTTCGGCAACCAGATTAACAGTGTGATGGGTGCGGAAGAGGCTGTACTGCCCTGCCCGCCCCGGCACCGCGTTGAGAATATTTTCGGTTTCCATCAAGGAGAACCAGAAGTCCGCGTTCCATTCGTTGGTAGGATCAGCAGTGCGCAGGTTGGCCTCGGAAATCGGGATATTGCGTTCGTACATCATCAGCAAGAGGCGCAGGAATACATCACGCTGAGTCAAGATACTCCGGCAGACTTCTGAATCCATGTGCAGTGAGATGCCTTTGGTCAAGAAGTCGCTCTGCGGATTGCTGTATTCACCGACGGTCGCTGCATCATTTTCTTTTAGATATTCAACCGACTTCTGGAAAGCCATAGCGGTATCAAAGACACGCAAGCGCTTATGCAGGCTGCCTAACGGACACCATGTAAAATTACGAAAACTGGTAAACTGCTCAACACTGACGATGACACGGCGCACCATGTCGGCAGTTTCAGGATTTAGGGTGTCGAGGTCAGTTAGCGAAATCCCTGCCCAATTGGGGGCTTCCTGTTCTTCCATTTCGTCGTCGGGAAGCATCGTGCCCATTGCCGGCAAGATAACGTCCGGTTGCAACTTGATGACCGGAACCAAATCTTCCGGATTATGGCGGTGCGGGAGCAGCTCGCGTACGAGAATTTGCTCGCGAACGAGACAGTCAATCCATTCGCTGCGCCACTGGTCAGTCACATTAAATCCGGGGCGTTCTATATCGCGATCCATCGCCAGACCCTTGAGCAAGAAGCCGTAGTTGACGTATTCCCAACCACGCACGCCGAGGGTATTCATTACCCTTACGACGACACGATCCCGAATGAGGCGTGTTTTTTCGACAATGGGGTGAGTGACGTTCAGCGAGATCATGCCATTTGCAGAAATAGCCTTTAGGATGCCGAGTGACATGGCCTGTGAGACTAAATCCTCGCCACGCGGGCGGGAAATTACAGCCCCGACATCTTGAAGCTGTTCAACCAGTTGGTGTACGGACATCACATCCGCACCCATGACGGTTGCCAAACGGTCAAATTGAATGATGACGCTTGACCATTGCGAGGGGGTGAACAAGGCGACATCCGCCCCATCCGTCACCGAAGCAACACTCAACGACTGGTGGGTTTGCAGGTTGGTGAAGTCTTCAATATATTCAACCGTGATACCGGGGTTATTTTCCAGTTGGCGGCTGGTGCTGCCACGTACGCCCCAGACGATAACCGTTTTATTATTGGCGCGCAGCGAGTTCAATACCTGATTAAAGTCGCGGTCACCGCTTGCCATGATGAATACATCGGCGGCATTTTTCTGGCTACCGTCGGTAATCACATCACGGGCGATACGCATATCGGCGCTGTTTTTACCGGGCAGGTTAAATACGGGATCAATATTCGCCAGCATCAAGCGACTGGGTGCGTCGTCGGCAATTTCGCGTCCGGTGTTATCCACCAGCGGCGGTAAACTGCCGCGCTGCCCCCAAGGGGCATAAGCAGCCATTTTGACGACCTGCCCGTGAGCTTTGGCTTGCATGACAAACCGATCAATGAGGTGATCGAGGTTGACCACAAAGCCCTGCTCATTCAAGCTGATGGCGATGTTTTCAAAGTCAACATAAACCGCTACATTCTTGGTCTGGATGCCGGGGAGTGATTCGAGGGGTTGGAATATGACTTGGTTAGCCAAATCGGTTCCCGCTAGAATGTTCTCTGCGCCCCAGATGCGAATACGGGCATTACGGGTGGTTTTCACGCGACGAACCAGCGGGACTAAATCCGGGTTGGTTGTCGCCAATATCAGTTCATCAACCGGTTCAGGGTCAAATGAAAAGTAATGGACAATTAGCGCATCTGCCAGTGTTTCGCGGCGGGGCATATCAAACACATCATAACCTGCCGAGCGGAAGATGCGCTGGAAGTTTGATCCGGTGTTACCGTGCGCGCTCCAATTGGCAACTGCAACGGCTTTTAAGCTATCCGCGCTGAACAAACCAGCAGCCAGTGCCGCGCCACCGCGCAGCCCAACGGCTAGTTCTTGCAAGTCGAGCGAAATACCCTTACTGGTAAAGCGCTGGAGTAAATCATCTACATCAACAATTAAGTAAGCGGCCATCTCTCTATCCTAAAAAAACGCATACCACCTGCACCTGAATAGGCCGGTGGTAATTCGAGGAGCACATTTATTTTGCAACCCGAGAAAACGTAAAACTACCAATAATCAGAAATAGTTTTCTACCCTAAATTTAGCAAACCGGCATGAAGGTAACAATCGTCAAAGTAGCCAAATAGCGCAGCGAATTGTCATGCGTTAGTTTGAATCTACCGTGCCCTTTGTGAACATGCTCTCACACCATTCACAGACTTTCTATAACATTCAACCATTTAATGAAACCGGAAACAAAGGGGTAATTGTGAAACTTTGCCATATTGAGCATTATATCACGATGTTGTTAAGGGTGGGTAATGAAATTATAGAAACACTATTAGAATTATGACATACTGCTAAATAGGAAGAGGCGCATGGGATACGCCTCTACACATATTAGACATAGGAACGTGATTTAACCTTACTTAAATCCGTTGAAAACAGCTATTTCGTCAGTAGGCTTTGGCAAACAAGGCGATTGTATCGGCAGGTTTACCTGTGAAAAAGCAACTGCCGGTTCCACCCGGTTGGTCAAAGGGAATGCAGCGGATGGTCGCGCCGGTTTCTTCTTTGATACGGGCTTCGTCATCACCAGAGCCAGCCCACCATACACGCGCCCAACCGCCCTTGTCCATCAAGGCTTTCATGTCATCATAGTTAGCGACATCATGGATATTTGCATCACGGAAGACGGTCGCCTGTTGGAGCATGTTGTCTTGAATGGCGTTGAGTAAATCCTGTACGACGTTTACAACACCAGCCTGCGGTACAAACTGCTTACCTTCTCTGCCGGGGACATCGCGCCGCGCCAAGGCGACGCTGTTGTTCTGCACATCTTTGGGGCCGACTTCCATGCGCAGCGGAACACCGCGCATTTCCCAGTCGTTGTACTTGAAACCGGGGGACTGCCCTTCACGCTTATCTACGTGTACACGGATATTGGCGTTTACAAGTTCCTTCGCCAAACGGGTGACGGCTTCCATGACACTGGCGCGTTCATCATCCGTTTTGAAAATGGGGACGATTACGACTTGAATGGGCGCGACTTTGGGCGGCAGGCGCAGACCCTTATCGTCACCATGCGCCATAACAATCGCGCCGATCATACGGGTGCTTAATCCCCATGAGGTCGTCCACGGTTTTTGGGACTCATTGTTCTGATCGAGAAAATTGATGTCGAAGGCTTTGGAAAAGTTCTGCCCCAGATTATGACTGGTACCGGATTGCAGCGCTTTGGTATCGCCCATCATGGCTTCGATGGTGTAGGTATGAACCGCACCGGCAAACTTTTCACGGTCGCTCTTGCGGCCTTTTATGACCGGAATGGCTGCTTCGGTGATGGCGAAGTCGGCATAAATATCGAGCATCTGCATGGTTTCGAATTCGGCCTCTTCGGCGGTGGCATGGGCGGTATGGCCTTCCTGCCACAGAAATTCGGTGGTTCGGAGGAAGGGGCGCGTGCGGAGTTCCCAGCGCACGACATTCGCCCACTGGTTAATCAGCAGCGGTAAATCACGATAGGACTGAATCCAATTTTTGAATGAGTCCATGATGATGGTTTCAGAAGTTGGGCGGACGACCAACGGTTCTTCCAACTCCTTACCGCCAGCAATCGTGACGACAGCTAATTCAGGGCTGAAGCCTTCGACATGCTGGGCTTCACGCTTGAGGAAACTCTCTGGAATAAAAAGCGGGAAGTAGGCGTTCTGGTGTCCGGTGGCCTTGAAGCGCCGATCAAGGCCGCTTTTGACGGCCTCCCAAAGTTCATATCCATAGGGCTTGATGATGAGGCAACCGCGCACCGGCGACAAATCGCACAAATCGGCCTTATAGACAATTTCGTTATACCATTTGCTGAAATCTACTGATTGCGGCGTAACAGCCTGTTGTGCCATTGTCGCTATCCTTTTATCTACTGTAATCAGGCAACGCCGCGTATTATAGCGGAGTTTCGCTTGAATTTGGCTGGTGACGTTCGTTAGTCGGGCAGAGAAACCGATTGCTTCTCTGATGATCGACCCGATTTCATCCCCAAATGCTGAATCCAGCCACTGTCGACATGGGCTTCATCCTTCACACGTTTTAGATAGGCTGACATGATATTGCCGCGCGATAGATAACCCACGATGCAGGTAGGTTGGCTACGCGCAACGACAGGCAAACGCCCAATGTTGTTATGCATCATACGGATGAGCGCTTGGCGTACGGTTTCATCCGGATAGGCAACAACCAAATCGGTGCTGCCGTTTTCAAGGACTGATTGGGTCAGATTACCTTCGCGTACGGCTTCAAGTAAATCATGTCGCGTGATAATACCCTTTAGCTGCTGATTTTCGTCAACAATCATGAGGGCTTGATGGCGGGTCAAGCGCGGGTCGTGCTGATTAATACGCTCAATCAACTGCCCGACTGTCATATCATGCCGTATCGTCACCCCATCGGGCTCCATTACCGAACTCACTGGAATCATATCCAGTACATCTGCTTCGTATTCGTGATGTACTAAGATCCCGTTGCGGCGGAGTTGTTCGGTCAAGATGCTGGTTTTGGTGAGTGCATTAACAACCGCATCCGCCACTACGCTGGCAAACATAACCGGAAGAATGGCATGGTAATTCTGCGTCATCTCAAAAGCAAAGATGATGGAGGCAAATGTGGCACGGGTAGAGCTTCCAAAGACGGCTGCCATACCAGCCATAGCAAAAGCGACAGGTGCGGCATCCATAGACGGAAAGAAATGCTGCATGACTAAACCGAAGATACCGCCCAAGGCCGCGCCGATCATAAACACAGGTGCCAACACGCCACCCGATGTTCCTGAGGCCAACGAAACTAACCATACGGCGGCTTTACTGACCAGCAACACCAACAGGAACCCCAATGTGAACTTGTTGTTCAAAACACTACCGATGACATCGTAGCCGGGGCCAAAAACATCAACACCGGGTTGGACGAAACGGGGTACGACATAGCCAACGATGCCGACAAATAACCCTCCGAGTGCGGGCCATAGATAGGTGTTTATTTTGAGGCGGTGATAGCCATCTTCGAGGAGATACAACAGGCGTGTTATTGCACCGGCGAATACCCCGCTCAACAACCCCAGCAGTAGAAAAAATACCAGATTGATGGGACTACCAAAGTCAGCATTACCCACCGAAAACACCGGCCCTGTTCCAAAGAGGGCGATATGGATTCCAGCCGCGATTGAACAGGCAATAGCGAGGGGAATAAATGAGCGAGCACGAAACTCGAACAATAACAATTCAATCGCAAAAACGATGGCTGCGAGGGGTGTGCCAAAAGTCGCCGCCAACCCGGCTGCCGCGCCACATGCCAACAAAACCTTGCGCTCGGATGCTGTGGTGTGTAACAACTGCCCAAGCATTGACCCGATGGCTGCGCCTGTTTGGATAATCGGCCCTTCCGCACCAAATGGCTGACCAGAACCGATTGATATGGCAGCACTGATCGGTTTTAAGAGCGCGACTTTGGGCGGAATCCGGCTGCCTTTAACCAACACAGCTTCCATTGCCTCAGGGATGCCGTGACCGCGTACTAACGATGTGCCGTATCGAGCCATCAAACCAACAATCAATCCCCCAATTGCTGGAACGAGTATGATTCCTGCACCGAGCGGACTTCCAAGAGGACTCACCAACTCGGTGGAAATTCTTTGGAAGAAGGCAAGATTGGTAACGAGACCAATCAAGCGGTGAAGGACTTCAGCTATTACGCCGCTGATAGCGCCAATAACCACAGCAAGAATCGACAATCTGAGCAGGGATGCGCCAGATTGGCGACTATCCGACATGAATGACATGATATTCCTTTAAGAACATGATAAGCCAACGCAAAAAGTAGCATTTCCCTTTTTGCAAAGGAAATACTCAATGAAAACGAAGTTAGTTAATAGAGGGAACTAAAACGGACCGGGACGTGCTAAGCAAAGCGCCCGGAAAAGAGGAATGTTCAAGAAGTAGTCACGTTTGCGTCGCATGAGAGAATTATAGCACACGACGCGGCGGAAAAAAGTCCAATTTATTGGGAACAATTTAGTGTAGAGGAATGGCTGAAACACTCCTCTACATGACATCACAAGGTCACATCATCGCGGATAGTTGCGTTAAGTGCTGCCCACAAATCAGCGATAACCTTTTCAACAGTAACTATGGCATCGGCTAGCGATACCATGAATGCATCGGCACTGTCGCGGCGCTTGAGTTCGATACCACCGTTCTCAATCGACTTCTTGCTGAGTGTTATCCGCAGCGGCAGCCCGATTAGATCGGCATCGTTGAATTTGACACCGAGGCGCACGTCACGATCATCATAAAGGACTTCGATACCTGCTTGACGCAAATCGGCGTAAAGTTGGTTGGCAAGTTCGAGGGTCGAAGCATCCGGCAGGACAAGGAGGTGTACGGCATAAGGCGCGATGGATATAGGCCACATTAGCCCTTTGTCGTCGTGATGTTCTTCTGCCACACAAGCCAGCAAGCGCCCGATACCGATGCCATATGAACCCATGACGACGGGCTGTGCCTTGCCCTCTTGATCGAGGAAGGTGCAGTTTAAACTTTCACTGTAACGCGTGCCGAGTTTGAAGATGTTGCCGACCTCGACCCCGCGCACGGCTTTCATGGGCGTGCCCATTATGGGATCAAGATCACCTTCGCGGGCGGTGACAATATCGGCTACGAGATCGGCGGTGTAGTCACGCCCATAATTCACATTCAGGCAGTGGAAACCGGCTGCATTCGCTCCTGCGACCAGATTGGGTGACTGCGGAATTAAATCGTCCACGACGACGAGGGCATTTTTCACGCCAATGGGTGAGCCATATCCGGCGACCGCGCCAACGGCGGTAATTTCCTCGGCCTGCGCGGGGCGCATCGCCGTGGCCTGCACCACATTCGCCAGCTTAACCTCATTGACTTCCATATCGCCGCGTACAATCGCCAATATGAATTGATCGCGCTGTTGGTCGCCATCAGTGATAGTCGCCACCTGAAAGACCGCTTTAGCGGTACGGGAAGCAGGGATATTGAGCAAATTGGCTAAGGCTTCGATGGTGGTGGTATCGGGCGTTGGGATTTTCTCCAACGGCAGTGATGATTCGGCAGGCGGAACTGGCTTGCGGATGGAGGCGACTTCCCGATTGGCGGCGTATCCGCTTTCTTCGGACACCATCAACGTGTCTTCACCAATTGCGGCGAGATACATAAATTCGTGGGCTTCTTTACCACCCATCATCCCAGTATCGGATTTGACGGCAATCACCGGTAATCCACAGCGGCTGTAGATGCGAAAGTAAGCGCTGTAATGGGCACGGTACTGTTGATCGAGTCCGGCAGCATCCACATCCAAACTGTAGCTGTCTTTCATGGTAAATTCGCGGACGCGGATCAATCCGGCGCGGGGGCGTGGCTCGTCACGCCATTTGGTTTGAATCTGGTAGAGCAAGGCGGGAAGCTGACGATATGACCGGATTTCTTTGCGAACGAGGTCGCTGATGATTTCTTCATGGGTCATGGCAAGCACCATGTCGCGCCCGGCACGATCTTGAAAGCGACCCATTTCCGCGCCAATCTTGTACCAACGCCCCGACTCTTGCCAGATGTCGGCAGGATGGATGACGGGCATCGAGATTTCTTGACCGCCGATGGTATCCATTTCTTGGCGGACGATGTGTTCCACTTTGGTCAGCGCCTTTTTCGCCAGTGGCAGATAACTGAAAATGCCAGCTGCCAGCGAGCGAATAAAACCTGCCCGAAGCAAAAGTTGATGGCTGACAACATCGGTATCGCCGGGTGCTTCGCGCAAGGTCTGGCTGAAAAGCTGGCTCATACGCATGATTACTAATTCCTAATGGGTTTAGACAAGATTTATGAGATTTAATTAGGTAGTGTAATAAACGGTTTCTGAAAGTTCAAGAGGGGTCATGCCTATATGGTGAGATTAAATAAACATGAATGGCTGTTTATCGCCATTATCCTGATGGCTTTCGCGGTCCGTTATTATGACCTCACTCACGCTGGCTATACCGGTGATATGCTTTACTTTAATGCACCGTGGGCGCAAGACATCCAAGGTTTAGGTCTTTTCAATGTCTACACATCGTGGCTAAACATCAACTACCCTCCCCTCTTTTTATTTATCCTCGCCTTCACATCGTGGATTGTTCCGCCTTTTTTCGACAATTCGATGATTCTTGAGTTTGTGATTTTGACCAAACTCTTTTCGGTGCTGGCGGAAGTCGTGCTGATTGGTGCTGTTTACTTCTGGATTCCGAAGCACACACGCCTCAAATGGATTGTTCCGTTGTTACTTGCGGTGCATCCGGGGATGATTGCGACCACTGCATCGTCCCCGGCGAGGGCTATTGGGCAGGGACGAGGGGCAACTCCACATAGCTCATGCGACCGGGTTCGTGGAAGACCCGCTGGATGGCCTTCGCGTAATCTCCGGGCTTCGCCCAGAAGATGT
>JBBSBS010000262.1:0-9168 GCA_038251045.1 Aggregatilineales bacterium
CGCCGAGAACGAGAATGCTTAACGCCACATTGAATGACGCAGGGGGACTATGTGGTGGAATCAGGACTTCGCCGATTCTCTCAACCATCTCCTTCAAATTTGTCGGGATGGGCAAGAGGGCTACAGCCAAGCAGTGGAGCATACGAAGTTGGATTGGCTGCGCGATCAATTTCATAATTACATTACACAGCGGTCGCAATTTGCCGCCGAACTTGCGAACATCGTCGCCGGGTTGGGTGTAGAACCCGATGCTGGCACCAGCGTAGCCGGAGTTTTACACCGGACGTGGATTGATTTGCGAACAATTCTTACGGGCGATACTGCCGATGATGCGGTCATTCTGGATGAATGTGAACGGGGCGAAGATGCCGCCAAGGAAGCCTATGAGCACGAACTCGAAAAAGGGCTGCCAGAACATATTCATAGAGTGGTGCAAAGCCAATATCAGGATATTGTGCGTGCACATGACCTGATGCGTGAAATGCGGGATGCTTTTCCGCGTTAGTTTCTTCTCGTGAATACCCAAGAGAGCGAACCTGAATGACAATAGGCTCGCTCTCTTTTTGTTTACAAAAGTCGGTTCAGGGGATAACGGCGGTCGCCTCGATTTCGACACGCGCCATGTCTTCCATTAAGGCGGTGACTTGCATAGCACTCATTGCCGGATAATGATTACCAAGTACCTCTCGATACACTTTACCCAGCGCTTTGCCACAGCTTAAATACTCATGCTTATCGACCACATACCATGTCAGCCGGGTAATGTGTTCTGGTTTGCCACCTGCTTCCGCCAGCACCGCGACGACATTGAGCAGCGATTGACGGGTTTGTTCAACAAAGTCCGAACTATGGAATTTACATTGGGCATCCCAGCCGATTTGACCGCTGATGAATACTATTTTGCCGCTGGCAGCGACTCCGTTCGAGTAGCCGCGCGGTTTTGCCCAATCGGGCGGTTGTAAAATCTGCATACTAGGTCACATTCCCACGCCGTTGGAATTGAGGCTTTTCCCAAGCGCGGCTGCTGAGGATATTGGTCAGAATGTCGACCGTATCCCAAATGTCGGTGTAGCTCACGTACAGCGGGGTAAAGCCGAAGCGTAATATATTGGGTTTGCGATAATCACCGATGACTCCGGCGGCAATCAAGGCCTGCATGATAGGGAAGCCCTGTGGATGGCTGTAAGACACCTGACTGCCGCGTTTGTGGTGCTCCAGCGGCGTGACAAGCTGTAAGTCGTATTGGCTACAGCGCTGCTCGACCAATTGGATGAAGAGGTCAGCCATTTTCAGTGATTTCTGGCGAATGAGCGATAAATCTGCACTCAAGGCGACATCTACCCCACATTCCAGCGCCGTCATGCTCAATACCGGCTGTGTGCCCGCCAGATAGCGCGAGATGCCTTCGGCGGGTTGGTACTTCCAATCAAAGGCGAAAGGTTGCGCATGACCGAGCCAGCCGGATAAGGGTTGGCTGAAATTGTTCTGGTGACGTTCGGCAACATAAACGAAAGCTGGTGCGCCGGGGCCACCATTCAGGTACTTATAGCCGCAGCCGATAGCAAAATCGGCATTCGCGCCGGTCAGATCAACTGGCAGCGCCCCTGCCGAATGCGCCAGATCCCAGATGACCAGCGCACCCTGAGCATGAGCATGTGCCGTAATCGCGTTCATATCGTGCATCGCGCCTGTGCGGTAATTGACGTGGGTTAGCATGACGATGGCGGTGTCGCTGTCAATCGCACCCATGACCTCATCTGCCGGTTTAAGCAGCAGTTGATGTTTGCCGCCTAGTAGTTCAATTAAGCCCTGCGCCATATACAAATCAGTCGGGAAGTTATCCGGCTCGGAGATGATAACGTGCCGATCCGAATTAAGTTTGAGGGCGGCTGCCAGCACCTTAAATAAGTTGACTGATGTGGAATCGGCTACCACGACTTCGCCGGCTTTCGCGCCGATCAGTTGACCGATTTTGTCACCGACGCGGCGCGGCATTTCGTACCATCCAGCCGTATTCCAACTGCGTACCAGTCCTTCGCCCCATTCCTGCGAGATAGCTTTTTGCAGGCGGCCTTCGACACTTTTGGGTACAGCACCCAGCGAGTTGCCGTCGAAATACAGCACACCTTCGGGGACGTAAAATTGATCACGAAAGTGCGCTAGTGGGTCATGAGCATCTATTGCTGTCAGCGATTCGCGTGTGAGGTTTGTAGAGGTTGTATCGGTCACAGTCATGGCATTCTCATTCCCGTTTGTCGCAGAGCGAAGCGTTGCAGTTTACCAGTATTGGTACGCGGCAGTGAGTCCAAAAATTCGATAGCGCGCGGGTATTTATAGGGCGCGATGTTTTGCTTGACGAAATCTTGCAGCGTTTTGATGAGCGCATCGTCACCTGTGTTACCGGCTTTGAGCACCACAAACGCCTTGATGATTTGCCCGCGTTCTTCGTCCGGCGCACCCACTACCGCACATTCGGCTACAGCTTCGTGCTTGAGCAGCGCTTCCTCAACTTCCGGCCCGGCTACGTTATAACCGGCTGTCAGGATAATATCGTCGGTACGGGCATGGAACCAGAAGTAACCATCTTCGTCTAGCAGGTAGGCATCGCCGGTGACATTCCAACCGTTCACGACGTAATTTTTCTGGCGGTCATCTGCTAGATAGCGGCATCCGGTCGGCCCTTTGACGGCTAAACGTCCGATGCTGCCCAGTGGCATGGGGTTGCCTGCACTGTCCAGTACACAGGCTTGATAACCGGGGATGGGTTTGCCGGTCGCGCCGGGGCGGACGTGCGCCTCATCAGCAGAAATGAAAATGTGCAGCATTTCGGTCGCCCCGATGCCATCAATCATTTCGATGCCGCTGGCCTCACGCCACATCGTCCGTGTTGAAACCGGAAGGGCTTCACCCGCCGATATACATTTCTTCAGCGACGACAGATCATAATTTTTCGCTGATCCCGACATCTGACGATAAAAGACGGGTGACGACCATATCGTCGTGATTTTATAGTCCTGAATGGCCTTGAGCATAATATCAGGCGACAGCTTTTCCAACAGCACCGTTGAGCCGCCAACACGCATCGGGAACAGCAGAATGCCACCCAAGCCGAAGGTGAAAGCCAGCGGTGGTGTGCCGATACAAATGTCGTCGGAGGTCATTTTCACGATGGATTTGGGGAAGCAGTCGCAAATCGCCAGCACATCACGGTGGAAGTGAATCGTTCCCTTAGACTTGCCGGTTGTGCCGGAGGTGAAAGCGATGAGCACGGTGTCCTCGGCGGCGGTATCGACTGCGGCGAAGTCAGCAGATTTGCTCGCCATCCGTGCTTCTAATCCGTCGGCCGTATCGTCGTTGTAGTACACGATGTGCTTAAGGGTGGGGCCGCGTTTTTGGGCAGCCACCAGTTCCGCATCGAGCGCTTTGTCCGAAATGGCGGCGTTGACCTGCCCC
Organism: Aggregatilineales bacterium; assembly: GCA_038251045.1. GTDB lineage: Bacteria > Chloroflexota > Anaerolineae > Aggregatilineales > Phototrophicaceae > CFX2. Next base: position 3,454 of record JBBSBS010000262.1, read on the forward strand.
TTTTCGATGACATCCACCAGTTCTTTTTCGCGCAGCATTGCCATCGTCGCCACGACGATCATGCCTGCTTTGGCGACCGCCATCCACAGGATCGCCATCATAGCGCTGTTCGCACCGCGCAGCAGCACACGGTTGCCCGTTACTAAGCCCATATCGTCGGTCAGCACATGGGCGATGCGGTTGACCTGCTCCAACATTTGGGCGTAGGTCATGGTGCCGCTGGTATTGTGGATGACCGGATGATCCCCCCAGCCATTCGCAACATGCTTATCCAGTAATTCCACCACGCAGTTGATGCGTTCGGGATATTGGACTTCGGGTATATCAAAAATGAGTTCAGGCCACTGGTCGAGTGGGGGCAGGTTATCCCGTGCGAATGTATCCACATGAGATGTGTAGTTCATCGACTTGACTCCTTTAACAATGACCGTGCGATAATCAGTTTCTGGACTTCGGTTGCGCCCTCGTATATCCGCAGTGAACGGATTTCGCGGTAGAGGCGTTCGACGATTTCGCCGCGCTTGACACCTAATCCGCCGAAAATCTGGACTGCCGAGTCAATCACCTGTTGGGCGGATTCAGTGGCGGTCATTTTTGCCATCGCTGCTTCACGGGTAGTGACCGCACCTTTTACATCCCGCAGCCATGCCGCCTGATAAGTCAGCAGGGCCGAGGCTTCGATGGCGGTTGCCATGTCCGCCAGCTTGGCCTGCGTCATCTGGAAGTCGGCTAAAGGCTGCCCAAAAAGATGACGCTGTTTGGCACGGTTCAGAGCCTCCGCCAACGCTCGCCGCGCGAAACCGAGCGCTGCCGCTGCCACCGACGCGCGGAAAATATCCAGCGTTTGCATGGCGACTTTGAACCCCTCACCTGCATTCCCTAGCAGATAACTGGCAGGGATACGGCAGTTATCAAAATGCAGAGTTGCCAGCGGATGCGGGGCGATCACTTCAATGCGTTCGGTGATGTGCAATCCCGCTGTGTTGGCTGGCACGATGAAGGCCGAGATGCCTTTCGCACCGCTGATGGGTTCGCTGCGGGCGAATAGGGTGTAGAAGTCGGCAATGCCGCCGTTAGAAATCCATGTTTTTGTGCCGTTCAGCACATAATCATCACCGTCGCGCGTGGCGGATGTGGTCATGGCTGCCACGTCCGAACCTGCTTCCGGCTCCGACAAGGCAAAAGCCGCGATCCATTCACCCGCTGCCACTTTCGGCAGATAGCGCTGCTTGAGTTCGTCCGTGCCATAGAGCGTGATCGCCCCGCTGCCCAACCCCTGCATGGCAAAAGCAAAATCGGCTAACCCCGCGTGGTAAGCCAATGTCTCGCGGATGATACACAGCGCCCGCGAGTCGAGTTTATCCAGCGCGCCACCGAATTCCCCCGGTACGGCGTATTGCAGCCAGCCTGCTTTCCCCAGCATCGTCACCAGATCGCGGCAGGCTTCATCCACATCCTCTGGCTCGGTGGTGGGCAGGTTAGCCGTGCACCACTGGTTGAGGTCGCTGGCAAGCTGGCGGTGAACATCATCAAAAAAGGGGAGGTCGGTAAACACGATTAATTTCCCTCAAAAACAGGCTGGCGTTTGGCGACGAAGGCTTCATAGGCGCGGCGGAAATCTTGAGTCTGCATACAAATGGCCTGTGCTTCAGCCTCGGCCTCAATTGCCTCATCAATGCCCATCGCCCATTCTTGATGCAGCATTTTCTTGGTCATGGCGTGCGAGAATGTCGGCCCATGTGCCAACTGCGAGGCCATTTGCTGGGCATTCGTTAGCACCTCGTCGGATGCATACAGCGCGTTATAAAAGCCCCAGCGCTCGCCTTCTTCGGCGGTCATGGTGCGTCCGGTATACAGCAGTTCGGATGCGCGTCCCTGCCCGATGATGCGCGGCAAAATCGAACACGCGCCCATATCACAGCCAGCCAACCCCACCCGTGTGAATAAGAAGGCGGTTTTGCAGGTCGGCGTGCCGTATCGCAAGTCGGAAGCCATCGCTAGAATCGCACCCGCGCCGACGCAGATGCCATCAACCGCGCTGATGATCGGTTGCGGGCAGGCACGTATAGCCTTCACCAGATCGCCTGTCATGCGTGTGAAATCCAGCAGTTCGGGCATGGTCATCTGGGTCAGGGGGCCGATGATTTCATGCACATCCCCGCCGGAGCAGAAGTTACCGCCCGCGCCCGTCAGTACCACCACTTTGATGTCATTGGCATAAGTCAAATCGCGGAACAAATCTCGCAGTTCAGCATACGACTCAAAGGTCAGCGGATTTTTCTTCTCCGGACGGTCGAGCGTGATGGTGGCGACTTGATCGCTGACCTGCCAGCGGAAATGCTGCGGTTGATAGTCGGCAAATGTGTGTTTCATAAGGTCATCCTTCACAGCCGTTCGCCTGTACACTTTGTTTGAGCTTGCCCAACATCGAATGCAGCAGATGCTGCTCATCAGGCGTTAGGTCACTCATCCAGTCAACAATCCAACCTTCATGGGTCGTCGCCATCGCCTCGAATGCTTTATGTCCTTTTTTTGTCAAGCGCACGCGCCACACACGACGGTCACCGGGGATTGTCAGACGCTCGACCAAGCCTTCTTTTTCCAACTGGTCGGTAATGCCGGTGATGTTGCCGCCGGAGACCATCATCCGTTGGGAGAGTTCGCCCATCTTCAGTCCCTCAGGGTTACGTGCCAGTTGTGCCATCAAGTCGAAGCGTGGCAGGGTGGTTTCAAAATCGCTGCGTAAGCCTTTTTTGATGCAGTTTTCGATGAGCATGGTGCAGGTCAACAGCCGCAGCCACAACCGCAGCGAGGTATGGTCATGCTCGGTTCCATTCGACTCGCGGTCAATCACATTTAAGATATTGTCTGTTTCTACAGCCTCAGTTCCATCCCCTGTGTACGGGGGAGGGCTAGGGTGGGGGTTCTGTCTTTGGGTCACTTTTCCTCCTCTGGTGAGCTGGTTGGTGCGGCTAGCAGGGCAGCCGCTTTTGCCAGATTACGTTCTAGTTGATCTTTGCCGCGCAGATAGGGATCAGGCCACGACATTTCGGTGTAGCCCAATTGTGCCGCCGCGTGTAATGTCCAGTATGGATCAGCTAGATGTGGTCGCGCTAACGCACACAGATCCGCCCGTCCGGCAGCGATGATGCTGTTGACATGATCCGGTTCAAAGATTGCACCTACCGCCATCGTTGCGATGCCAATTTCGTTGCGGATGCGATCTGAAAATGGGGTTTGATACATACGTCCGTAAATCGGTTTGGCATGGCGCGTGGTTTGACCGGACGACACATCCATCAGGTCAACCCCCGCTGCTTTGAACAAGCTGGCGATGGCGACAGCATCATCGGCAGTGTTGCCCCCTTCTGCCCAATCGTGCGCCGAGATACGCACTGACATCGGCTTGTCAGCAGGCCATACTGCCCGTACGGCACTGAATACTTCCAGCGGATAACGGCAGCGGTTTTCCAACGAGCCGCCATAGTCATCGTCACGCTGGTTGGTGAGTGGGCTGATGAATGCCGACAGCAAATAACCGTGAGCACAATGGAGTTCCATCCAGTCGAAGCCGCATTCTTCTGCCCATTGCGCCGCCCGCACGAAATCGGCCTTGACCCTATCCATATCGTCGCGGGTCATTTCGCGGGGTGTCTGGTGATGAGGACTGTACGGCAGGGCAGAGGGCGCGATCAAAGGCCAGTTACCGTCAGCCAACGGTGCGCCATCTTCTTGCCAACCTAGTTGGGTCGAGCCTTTGGGACCGGCGTGGCCTAACTGCATAGCGATTTTGGCAGATGTACGGCTGTGGACATAATCCACGATGCGCTTCCATGCCGTTTTGTGTTCGGGGGTATACATGCCCGCGCAGCCGGGGCTGATGCGCGCGTCTGCCGATACGCAGGTCATTTCGGTGAAGATCAATCCCGCGCCGCCATGCGCCCTGCTGCCCAGATGCACCAGATAAAAATCGTCGGGCGTGCCATTCTCGCAGGAATACATTGCCATCGGTGAGACAACTACACGGTTCGTCAGCGTCACCCCGCGCAGTGAGAAAGGGGTGAACATCGGTGGGATGGCCTTTGGCGCGAGGCCGCTTTGTTCGGCAATCCAACGTTCCATGCCTGCCACATAATCTTTGTCGCGCAGGCGCAGGTTTTCGTGCGAGATGCGCTGGCTGCGGGTCAGCAAACTATAGGCGAACTGCTCGGCTTGCAGACCTGTGTAACGGTCTACATGCTCGAACCAATCGGTGCTGTTACGGGCGGCGTTTTGTATCTTCAGCACCTCGACGTGGCGTTCATCCTCATAGGCGTGTAGCGCGGCAGGAATATCCGCGTACTGCCGCATCGCTTTTGCGAGGCCGATGGCATCTTCCAGCGCTAGTTTCGTGCCAGAGCCAATCGAGAAGTGGGCGGTGTGGGCAGCGTCACCCATCAGCACCATGTTTTGGTATGTCCAATGGTGGTTGATAATGCGCTGGAAGTTAATCCACGGGGACTTCAGGTGCTTGGCGTTGCTCATCAAGCTGTGACCATCCAGATATTTGGCGAACAGTTTTTCGCAGAAGGCAATCGTTTCATCAGCGCTCATCTGATCCATGCCCGCCGCCAGCCAATTTTCCTCCGGTGTTTCAACGATGAAGGTGCTGGTGTCGGCATCGAACTGGTAAGCGTGGGCTTGAAACCAACCCCATTCAGTTTCCTCGAAGGCGAAGGTGAAGGCATCAAACTTCTTGTGCGTGCCCAGCCACACGAACTTACAATCGCGCTTTTCGATGTCCGGCTGGAAGTGTTCGGCGTATTTGCGGCGGATGGCGCTGTTGGCCCCGTCACTGGCGATAATCAAATCAGCTTCGGCATAAGCGCTTTCATCGGTCACGTCGGTTTGGAAGCACAACTCCACGCCGAGTTCCTGACAGCGCTCCTGCAAAATGTTGAGCAGTCGCTGCCGTCCGATGCCGCAAAAGCCATGCCCACCGGAAGTAATCGTGCGCCCTTTAAAGTGGACATCAATATCATCCCAATGGTTGAAACTATCGAGGATGCGTTCATGGGTTTCGGGGTCGGCTTGCTGTAAGTTGCCGAGGGTTTGGTCGCTAAAGACCACTCCCCAGCCGAAGGTATCGTTGGGACGGTTGCGCTCGACCACGGTAACACGATAGTCGGGATTAGCCTTTTTCGTCAGCAGCGCGAAGTACAAACCGGCTGGCCCACCGCCAATACACACAATCCACATAACGGTTTTCCCGTGAAGCTCATATTTATGGTATATTACTTCTAAAATGTTTAACCCTAAAATATCTATCTGTCAAGGAACTGCTATGTCAGACTTTTCATTACAGGGTAAAGTTGCCATCATTACCGGTGCATCACGCGGCATTGGCGAGTCAGTCGCTTATACCTATGCCAGAGCCGGGGCAAAAGTGGTCGTCGTCAGCCGTAAGCGGGAAGGGATTATGCCGGTTGCCGAGTCGATCCAGCAGGCAGGCGGTGAAGCGCTGCCAATTGTCGCCCACATGGGTGACCAGATGGCGGTGATGGCCTTGGTGGAACAAACCGTGATGGCTTACGGCGGCGTGGATATTATCGTCAACAACGCTGGCACCAATCCGCACTTCGGGCCGCTGCTCACCGCCGATGAAAGCGTGTGGGACAAAACGCTGGATGTCAATCTGCGCGGTTATTTCCGGCTGATTCGGGCTGCGGTTCCGTC
>JBBSBS010000263.1:0-9125 GCA_038251045.1 Aggregatilineales bacterium
AAAAAAGGTGTACCAAAGCCGGAAAATAGGACAAGGTGCGCTTCTTCACCAACAATGGTCTCAATTAGTGGCGCCACTAAAATCGGCAGCGCAACGCCTGCTAACAGCGATAACCCTGCTAGTGCTGCCGGTCCAATAAGAAGTCCATTAGGAGTCGCGTGAAAGTAAGTGGTGGGTATTAACTTTCCACCAAACACATCCCACACCAGAATTATCGCTAGTGCGACGGTCAAAGCGGCACTGATCACCACCAGAGCTATTGGCAACGGTGAACTCAACATGGCTTCAAGTAGGCCTTCTTTCGCAACAAATCCTAACAGCGGTGGAATACCTGCCATCGACAGGGCTGCAATCGCCGCCACCACAGTCCAACCGGGCATCTGCTGACGCAAACCGCCGAGATATCTCATATCGCGCGTTGAAGTGGCATGGTCAATTGCCCCTGCTGTGAGGAACAATGTCGCCTTATATAAGCCATGTGCCAGAATCCCGACAGCAACCGCCTGCAATCCTTCGCCATGCGGCAGGCTGATTAAAGCGACAAACGCCCCTAACTGACTTATCGTTGCGTAGGCTAAGGCTGCTTTGAGGTCATATCGTCGAAGCGCAAATGCAGCGCCAATCACCATCGTAATGAGGCCGATTGTCAGCAATGCGTTTTGCCAAAATAAGGTGTCGCCCAAAGCAGGCGACAATCGCAGGAGGAGATATATCCCTGCTTTGACCATTGTGGCGGAATGTAGATAGGCACTGGCAGGTGTAGGCGCACTCATTGCACCGGGCAGCCAAAAATGAAACGGGAATTGTGCGCTTTTTGTAAAACAGCCGATGAAGATCAGGGTAGTAAACCCAATGTACCAAGGATTTTCACGCAGGTTGGTGTTAGTGATAATTTGACTGAGTTCCATCGAACCGGCAGCTGTGCCGAGCATTACAAGCCCAACCATCAACGCCAGTCCACCGCCACCCGTGACAATGAGCGCTTGCAACGCGCCCTTTCTAGCGTCTTCATTCTCCCGATTAAAACTGACCAATAGAAATGAAAGGATACTGGTCAATTCCCAACCAATAAACAAGGTCAAGACATTGCCCGATAATACGACGATCAGCATGGCACTCATGAACGGGAGCAACAGACTATAAAAACGGTCTAACTCTTTTGTTTCATGAAAATAATAAAGGCTGTACAGCACGATCATTGCGCCGATGCCAAGGATCATCAAACTGAATAATAATGATAGTCCATCCAAATATATGGAAAGGGTCAGCCCCAGTTGGGGAACCCAAGGAACACTGACAGCGATATGCCCATTCTGGTGGATGGTGGGGACAAACGTCAGCAACCAAACGAAAAGGATAGTCACCAGTGATGCCAGCAACCATCCGTAGATTTCTTTGGAAATGAATTTTCTGACCGCAGGTCGTATCAAAGCTGTGACTGCGGGTACTAAACTAATAATGCCAATTCCGAACAACCGAACCTCCAGGCAACCGTTAGAGTGGGGGAAAACTCCCCCCACTCATGAGTTGATTTAACGACGTATTGCGATTATTAGTCACCTACAGCGGGTGCTGCGGCGGAGACACCTGCGCCATCCAAACTGGCCGGAGGGCGAATGTCTGGCATAACGGCCTGTCCATGTTCGTAGTCGTCAATGAAGATATTGACTTCATCAACCTTTTTGCTGACATGCAGTAGGCCCACTGCCTTGAGCGCACCAAACATGATGAACCCGAATACGGCAGTAAATGCAACGGTTGCTAATGAACCAATGAATTGCACACCGAGTAATCCGAAACCGCCGCCCAGCAATAGACCTGCACGGGTGGCTACATCCACGCCTTCGGGAGCAAAGGTCAGGCCGGGTTGTCCGAACAACCCAATTGCTAATGTGCCCCAGATACCGCAAGCCGCATGTACGGCGAAGGCTCCAACCGGGTCGTCAATATGGAAGCGCTCTACCGTATCGGCAGCCACGACGACCAAGATACCTGCAGCCAAACCGATGATAATCGCTGCCCAAGGAGCGACAAAGGCACAACCAGCGGTGATCGCGACTAAACCTGCCAATGAACCGTTGAGGGTGTAAATGAGATCCCATTTACCAGAGCGTGAATATTGATAGAACATGCAGGAGAGCATTGCTGCACCGGCACCGAGTGTCGTGTTAAGGACGACCAGACCAATTAAGCCAGTATTAGCTGTACCAAGGGTCGAACCGGGGTTAAATCCATACCAACCGAACCACAGGATCATAGTACCGATGGTTGCAAGTCCTAAGTTATGTGCCGGAGGAAGTGGCAACCACTTCTTGTCCTTGCTCCAACGTACTGCACGCGGGCCAAGCATAATGGCACCGACCAATGCTGTTACGCCACCGACGGTGTGTACTACGGTGCTACCAGCAAAGTCATGGAAGCCCTGCTGTGCTAACCAACCGCCACCCCAAATCCAATGCACAATAATCGGGTAGCTGAAGGCACCCATGATGACACTGTAAATCAGATCACCAATAAAGTCGGTACGTTCCGCCATAGCTCCGGTAGTAATCGTGCTGGCAGTCGCCGCAAACGCAAACTGGAAGAAGAAGAAAGTGAGCGTATCAATCGTTCCAGTTTGTGCATAAGCAACCACCCCGCCCGTGAAGCTCACAGCATCACTCAGGAAGAAGTTTGAAGTACCGATTATGCCACCGGCACTTGTGCCAAATGCGACACCAAAACCAACTGCCCAGAACGCGATGGCGGTAAGACCTGCGTCTACGAAGTTTTCGAGCAGCGCATTGACTGCACTACCCTGACGAATGAGCCCTGTTTCCAGCATTGCGAAACCGCACTGCATGAAAAAGACCAAGAATCCCGTTAGGAGCACCCAAGTAGTATCAACTGCTGTTTGGGTCGCCATTGGAACTGCATCTTGGGCATGGGCTGTTCCCCCGAACACCGCCAGTACCAATGATGCAATTGCGATTGCAAGGAGCCGACGCAAGTGTCGATTGCGTTTGTTCATTCAGTAGTCCTCCGAAGCAAATGTGGTTACGATGAGGACAGTTTACAAAGTCTGCAGATATGGGCTTACGTAAATTGCGCACAAATTTAATAAGGAGGATTTAGAAGAAGAATACAAAAACTGATGTATGTAAAGCCGTTTTTGCGCAAACTATACATATACTATCAACAAAAGGCATGCATCTATGCACTTTGTACAAGCGCATTTTAGGCGAGTAAAGTTCTATGCTGATATGAACTGAAGTGAAAATAGACAATTTAGGGCTATCCATATTTGTTAAGCCAATCCGTTTATTTGCCTTGTGAGCAAAGCAATTTAATCCTATTGGTCATATAGTGCTTGAAAGAGCTTAACTAAACCCTAAGATGAACATGTGGAGGGCGGTTAGAGAGTGGTCGAATATTGAGGAACAATTTATAATCTTATTCACAGTATCTAATCGCGTGCAGCACGAAAATATTCTTGTCTTCATTTTAGACAATAACTCTATAAATAAAGCGATAGTAATAATAAAAAATCTAGGGGGTTCTGTGACTGACAAGCAACAAATTGAAGACCATCTCACGACTCATTCGCGTCCGTCCGATCTTCGTATTACTGACCTCCGAATTGCAAATCTGGTTGGGATGCCAATGGATGTCTCGATTATTCGTATTGATACCAATCAGGGGATCTCAGGCTATGGAGAAGTACGCGATTGGGCGAGCAAGACCTATGTATTGATGCTCAAAAGCCGGATAATTGGCGAGAACCCATGCAATATTGACAAGATCTTTCGCAAAATCAAACAATTCGGGCATCATGCACGACAAGCCGGTGGTGTATGCGGAATTGAAATGGCGCTTATGGATCTGGCAGGCAAAGCCTACAATGTGCCAGCATACCAATTAGCAGGCGGGAAGTTTCGAGATAAAGTACTGTGCTATTGCGATACGCCGACAGTTAAAGACCCGGTGGAAATGGGCGCACGTCTGAAAAAACGCATGGAAATGGGATTCAAATATCTCAAAATGGATGTAGGGTTGGATCTTGTGCAAGATATTCCGGGAGCCATCAGTGCGCCTCCGGATGTAATTCATACAAACCACATTATGCACCCATTCACAGGTATCCAATTAACGAAGAAGGGTGTCGACCTGCTGGTGGATTATGTAGGTACTGTGCGTTCAATTGTTGGTGACGAAGTTCCGCTGGCAGCTGATCATTTCGGACATCTCAATCTCGAATCGTGCATCAAGCTTGGTCGCGAGTTGGATCAATTCACACTAGCGTGGTATGAAGATATGATCCCGTGGCAATTTCCGGAACAATATGTGCGCCTTTCCAACGCAGTGACTACGCCCATCTGTACGGGAGAGGATATTTATCTCAAGGATAATTTTAGACCACTCATTGAGTCGCATGGAGTCTCGATTATTCATCCTGACCTTGCCACTTCCGGCGGCATATTAGAGACGAAGCGCATCGGAGATTATGCGCACGAACACGGCGTTGCAATGGCAATGCACATGGCAGGATCGCCCGTGGCAGCAATGGCAAGTGTTCATTGTGCGGCAGCAACCGAAAATTTCCTTGTTCTGGAAAATCATTCGGTTGACCTACCTCGCTGGAACGATCTGTTCGATGGATTACCCAAGCCATTGATAGTCGATAGTTTTATTCAGGTTCCCGAAGGTCCCGGTCTAGGTTTGGGTGAAATCAACCTCGACTGTCTGGAGGAATTCATAGACTCACGTGATCCTCTGCGTTTTGACCCCACCGATATGTGGGACAATGAACGGTCTCATGATCGACTGTGGAGTTAAGCGAGTCGGTAGTGGCAGAAATATCCTATTTTCATTTTGAGAAAGCGGGCATGGGTAATCTTTCAGATTATCCATCCGCTAGATTAAGTGCTGGAAAGTACCCTACATGCGAGTGTTAATTACAGGCGGAACCGGTCATATCGCCAAAACTACCATTGAGCGATTGCTACAAGGTGGGTGGGACGTACGTATCATCGATTTAGCGCCGGACTTAGAAATCACTGGTGCCGAATATGCCCAGTGCAATATCCTTGATTACGACAGTTTGCTTAAACAAACGCGCGGTTGCGAGGCGGTCATTCATTTGGCTGCAATACGCGGGCCGGGATTGGCGACTGGCAGCAAAATCTTTGAAGTTAATGTAGGGGGCACATTCAATGTATTTGAAGCGGCGGCTAAGGCAGGCATAGGATGCATTGTACAGGCGAGTTCGATTAACGCGATTGGTGCGCATTTCAGCACGGTACAAATCGAACCACGATCTTTCCCGATTGACGAAGATCAACCTATTTACACAACAGACCCGTATTCATTCTCTAAACAAACTGTTGAAGAAATTGGTGCATATTATTGGCGGCGCGACGGTATTTCGAGCGTGGCGCTGCGGTTTCCGGGCGTATATTCGAGAGAACTGATCGAATCTGAAATATTTAACCAGAAAAGGGCGCGCATGTTCAAGCTGGTCGAAGAACTGGTTGACATGCCCATCGAGGAGCGCGAAGCACGATTGGAGGCGGTGAAAAATCTGGTTCTAAAGTATCGGCTTGAGCGTCCATTGGAGTTCCGAGCAGATCAAGTACCACTTCCAAAATCGTCGCTTTATGAAGATTTATTGTTTGATGTATATATCCACCAACGGTTTGACTATTGGGCGTATGTTGATGTGCGTGATGCGGCACAAGCACTTGAAAAAAGCGTAACAAGTGATTACACGGGAAGTCATCCGTTGTTCATAAATGACGTGCATAACTCATTAGGATTTGATTCGCGCACGCTCATCCGCTTATTTTATCCGGAAGTCTCTAGATTCACCGCCGAGATTGGTGGTTCCGCGTCTTTGGTCAGCATTGAGCGGGCACGGGCACTCATTGGTTTTGAGCCAGAGTATTCGCTTGAGGTAGAAAAAGGTGTGAATAAATTAGGGGCATAGGGAGTGAGAATTTAATTTCGTTTTATTCAATCTATGGGAGCAGTTTTAAGTATGATTATCAAGGATATGCAGGTAAGTGTTATAGGACGGCAGGAAGAACACAGCGGTGGCTGTGTATGGACTTTCGTGCGCGTTTATACCGATGAAGGTATCGTTGGAACTGGAGAATGCAATTCGGGCGGGCCGGGTTATTCGGGCTTTGCAACGAAAGAAGCCATTCTGGCAATGAAGCACCTGTTGATTGGTCAAGATCCCTTCAACATCAATATGCTTTACGAGAAGATGCGCCGGGGTGGTCGCTATGGAGGCTCGTCAAATGCCCCAATCATCTTTGCGATAACGGGTATTGAAAATGCTCTTTATGACATCGTAGGCAAGGCACTCGGCGTACCTGTCTATAAATTAATCGGTGGTAAATTCCGCGACAAAATCCAACTGTATGCCGATTGTCATGCGGGTGAGAGCAACGATCCTAAAGCTTATGGGGACAAAGCACAGGAAGTGATTGCGGAGGGTTTTGGTGCGGTTAAGTTTGATGTTGACAGTACGGGGACGGGCAAGCTGGATGCCTACAACTGGACGGTTGGCGCAAAAGAAATGACACATGTTATCCATTTAATTGAAGGTATTCGCGAGGCGATTGGCTATGAAGTTGATTTAGCTATTGATTGCCACGGACAATTTGACCTCCCTTCAGCGATAACGCTTGCAAAAGCGGTTGAACCGCTGCGATTGTTGTGGTTGGAAGAACCTGTACCCGCAGAAAACATTGACGCGCTGGCTCAAGTACGCCGTTCTAGCAGCACCGTTATTTGCACGGGTGAAAATCAATATACACGTTTTGAATTTCTGGAATTATTTGCCAAGCAAGCCGTTGATGTCATTATGCCTGACCTGGCAAAGGCGGGCGGCATCGGCGAGGCAAAGCGTATCGCTGATATTGCTGACGCGCATTACATCCCGATTGCCCCGCACAATGTGTCATCACCATTGGGTATGATGGCTTCGTGCCACGTTATGGCAGCCGTACCGAATTTCCTGTTTCTGGAGTTTCATGGTCGGGACATTCCCTGGTGGAACGATCTGTGTGAAGGTGACAAGCCATTTATTCAAAATGGTTCAATGGCAGTATCTGAGCGTCCCGGAATTGGTGTTGAGTTGAACGAAAAAGTAGCTAAATCATTACTCTGGAATGGTGATACCTATTTCGACTAGGCAAAACATATGCAACCCGTAGGGGACGTATAACGAATTAGTATCTGTCCATTTTCGATAACAAAAGTAAGAGGTGAACTAAATGTCTGAACAACAACCTTCGGTGGTCGAATTACAAGCACGTTGGGACAAAATACGAGTCGCTAACGTTTATGATACGCTGGACAAAATGGGCTATCCAAATCAATGCCTTGATTTGGGAATTCGCCCGCTTTTCTCTCACCGTCATTTAGCGGGTCAGGTCATTACCCTACGCGGCAGCGCAACCCAAGTGTCGCGCGGCGAGCCGACAGGAGATTGGACAGGGGATTATTTCAAGGAAGTCATCACCAAACTCTATCCGGGTTGCGCAGTCGTCATTGAGTGTGGTGGTGAGGAACATGCCGGCAAATTCGGGGAGATGACCAGTTGGGCATTACAACAAGGCGGCGCAACCGGAATCGTGCTTGACTCTTATATTCGAGATTGGCTCGGTTTAGAAGTTATTCCGAACTTTACCCCCTGCGCACGAGGCACCTCACCTATTGAATCAAACAGCCGCTGGCGCATGAACGGTATCAACATACCCATTGGAATGCCCGGCACGGTTACAAGTCGGGTGCGCGTTACTCCCGGCGATTGGATTATTGGTGAAGCCGATGGTGTGATCGTTGTACCAGCAGCTATCGCAATGGAAGCGCTAGTCAACGCAGAAAAACTTGAATACGAAGAACAAGGGATGCGCGAAGATGTGGCAAAAGGCATGTCATTTGACGATGCTTACAAAAAATGGGGTCGTGCGTAAGCCGATCCTATAGAAAGTTTGAAACTTTCAGTATAGACAAGGGGTACGGTACAACAACCGTACCCCTTAATTATGGCATGAATGCCCTACCCCTTGACACTCCCTGCCGTTATCCCTTCGACCAGATAACGCTGGGCATAGATATAGACGAATACCACTGGAACCGCCATTAGCAGGGAAGCCGCCATCAACCTTCCCCACGGATAAATATCACCGAATACCAACAGTTGAAGACCCACAGGCAGTGTTTTCAAGCTATCGCTGGTAATAAACACGAACGCGAACAGGAATTCGTTCCAAGCATTGGTGAAAGCAAATAGGGTTACCGAAAGTAATGCTGGCGCAGCCAAAGGCAATGTAATTTTCCAGAAGGCGACCAACCGATTTGCCCCGTCAATCATAGCCGCTTCCTCAAGGTCGACTGGAATTGAGCGAAAATAACCGAGCATAACCCACGTAGCGAACGGTATCAAAAAGGTCGGATATGTCAGAATTAGACCCGTATACGTATTGATGATGCCTAGATCAGTCAAGATACGGTACAGGGGAATAAACAGTAAAGATCCCGGTAGCAAATAGGTGACTAGAAGCAACGTCGTGAGCAGTCGCCCACCCGTAAACTTGAGCCTCGCCAATGCATAAGCCGCCAATGCCGCCACCAAAACTGAAATGGCAGTGCTTAAAGTCGCAACAATGACCGTATTTCTGAACCACAATAGAAATGGTGTGTTTTCGATGAGCGACTGATATTGGTTAAACGTCCACGGCTGCGGCCAGTATATAGATGTGTATCGTTGTATCTGAAGGTCAGTCTTGAACGATGTAATGAATATCCAGTAAAACGGAAACAACACAAAAATTAGCATAGGCAAAAGCATTAGCATACGAAGCCCCAGACCCATTCGTTCTCGTTGCGCACGTTTCAAGCCTGTTTTCCCCGATTTACTTTGTGGGAAAATGGATTTGGACACCCATTCGAACAATCGTGATAGCCACTCGGCTGGTAGAAAAACAAGATCTAGCAACAAAGTGAGGCCTTTCCCAAACAGCCCCATAAAACGATCTATGTAGGATTTGCGTTTTTCACCTTGTCCCGAATGATCAGGATTCATGACTCGTGCGAGTATGAAGATGATAACCGCCATGATTGGAGCCATTGCA
>JBBSBS010000264.1:0-9124 GCA_038251045.1 Aggregatilineales bacterium
CGCAAAACAATGCTCGATCAAATCGGCTTATTAGATGACGACTTCTTTTTTTCGTTAGAAGATATGGATCTTGCATGGCGGGCCCAGCTTACAGGCTGGCGCTGTCTTTACACACCCAAAGCCATCGTGTACCATCATCTGTCGGCTACTGGTGGAGGGGTGACGGCTAGTTATTATGACGGTCGTAATCTCATTTTCGTGCTTATTAAGAATTCTCCGGCAGCTCTTTGGCGGAGATCTGGTCGGCGAGTATTACAGGCGCAGTTCAAATTGGCGCTAGAGGCATTGCGTGCATGGCGTGGTCTGGCGGCACGGGCGCGTTTACGAGGCATGGCAGCGGGCGTTTTGCAGTTGCCGCGTGCATGGCGTAAACGCCGCACGATTCAAAACATGCGAACTGTCCCCATTTCCGAATTAGAAGCAATGCTTTGGCCGCCTCAGTGAAATGACAATAACCCTGTTACGCGACGACTTGTAAGGACAACGATTGAATTGAACGATAAAAGAACACCGCTGCTTTCCATCGTAATTCCGGCGCATAATGAAGAGTTTCGCTTACCGCCAAGCCTCGAACAAATTGATGCATTTCTTAAATCACAGCCCTACGAAGCTGAAGTAATTATCGTTGAAAATGGCAGTACCGACCGAACGGTCGAAGTGTCAGAAGCCTTCGCCAAAGATCATCCCTATGTGCGGGTAATTGAGGCCGCAGTCCGTGGAAAAGGACTGGCTGTCAAAGAAGGCATGTTGGTTGCTAGAGGGGATTTTCGTTTTATCTGCGATGCGGATCTGTCAATGCGCATTGAAGACATTACCCAGTTTCTGCCTCCCATGAACGATGACGCAGATATAATTATCGCCAGCCGCGAAGGGGTAGGGGCAAAACGTGTCGGCGAGCCGCCCCACCGCCACTTGATTGGTCGAATCAATAATCTGATCATAAAATTGACAGCCGTCAATGGTTTTGAAGATACACAGTGTGGATTCAAGATGTTTAGCCGCAAAGCCGCCGAGGACTTGTTTCGTGTACAACAGATGATCGGTATCGGCTTTGACATTGAATTATTGTTTGTGGCTAAGAAACGTGGGTATAAAATTAAACAGGTTCCGATAACATGGTATTTTGATTCGGATAGCCGGATGCGTATCATCGGTGATTCTTTGAACTTACTAGTTGAAATCTGGCAAATACGCCGCAATTGGTTCTGGGGAGTTTATGCTAAACGGGAAGCGAGCTAAGCAGACGGCTGGCCTGCAAATTGAACAGGCTTGTTGGTCGTTCGGATGTCAAATTGTTATGGGGCTGGATGAAGTCGGTCGCGGCCCGTGGGCCGGGCCGGTTACGGCTGGTGCAGTTTGTTTGCCATGTGACCGCAGCGACTTGCTAACCGTGTTGGAAGGTGTTCGTGATAGTAAGCAGATGACACCACGACAGCGTGTCGGATTGGTCGAAGCAATTAAAGCGACTGCTGTTGCTTGGGGCATCGGCAGCGCTAGCAGCACTGAAATTGATACGCTGGGCATTGTTCCTGCTACCCGACTCGCCATGCACCGTGCCTCGTTGGCGGCCCAAATCCAGCCGGATTATCTCCTGCTGGACTCCCTTAAATGGGACGATCCGCAGCATATTCCGTTCCAGAGTATGGTGCGTGGCGATTCGCTTTCGTTGAGTATTGCGGCGGCTAGCGTCTTGGCTAAAGTGTGGCGGGATGACTATATGCGTCAGCTTGATGAGCGCTATCCATCATATAATTTTGGCAAGCACAAAGGCTACGGAACCGCACTACATATGGCTGCATTACGTGAATATGGAGTTTGTGACGAACATCGTCGCTCGTTTGCCCCGGTGCGCAACCTGTTGGGTGAGGATGTTTCGTGAAGTTTGCACTCGTCCATGACTGGCTCAACCAGATCGGCGGCGCAGAAGATGTGTTGGATACACTTGTTCAGTTGTATCCATCCGCGCCACTTTATACCAGCATTTATGCCCCCGAACTCATGCCCCAACATTACCGCCAGTGGGACATTCGCACCCTCTGGTTGGATAAATTGCCAGCAATTCATAATCATCATCAGCCCTATTTACCCCTCTATCCACTTGGGTGGGGTGGCCTAAATCTTTCCAGTTATGATGTGGTTCTGAGCAATAAAAGCGGTTTCTGTCACGGGTTTCGCTATGGCTCGGATACATTGCACATTTGTTACTGCCTCGCCCCGACACGCTATGTCTGGCAGCTAGAAAGTTATGTTGCTCGCGAGGGGCTTGGGAATGCGGTGTTAACTGCTCTGCGTCCGTTAATTGCTGGCATGCGCCGCTGGGATTATGCAGCCGCCCAACGCGTAAACCATTTTATTGCCATCTCAAGTGATATTCAGCAGCGCATCAAGACCTATTATGACCGTGAATCAGTTATCATTTTCCCGCCTGTCGATACCACGCGCTTTCAACCGGTGCCGGATAACGATGTTGAGGATTATTATCTGATTGTTTCGCGCTTGATTCCCTATAAGCGGATTGATCTTGCCGTCCAAGCCGCGACTCGTTTGGGTGTAAGGCTCAAAATTGGCGGCAAAGGCCGTGATATGGAGCGCTTACAGGCTATGGCAGGACCAACGGTGGAATTTCTGGGTTATGTGCCGGATGATGATCTTCCGGGACTCATGGCACGCTGTAAAGCATTTCTATTCCCCGGCTTGGAGGACTTTGGCATCACGCCCGTGCAAGCGCAGGCCGCTGGTCGTCCGGTGATAGCCTACGGTGGCGGCGGTGCACTCGACACCGTTATCCCCGGCAAAACGGGCGAACTGTTTAACGAAATGACGGTTGATAGTTTGGCAAGCGTCATGCAAGCCTTTGATGCGAAACGCTATAATCCGGATGCTGTTCGGCAGCATGCCCTTCAATTTGATACGCAGATATTCAATCGTCAGATACAATCATTTGTGGACGAAAAATGGGCAGCGTTTCAAACGGATAAACCAGTTGGTGTAAAATGAATCGAAGTCGTCGGCAATTTCAGTACGAGATGATTGAGAATAGGTAATTTGAAAACATGGAACTGATGCTTTTTTTTCGGGTCTTGCTCCGGCGTTGGTGGTTAGTTCTCATTCCAGTGGTGGTGGTTGCTGTTGTTGTGGTTCCCCAATGGCTGCGGGATCGCTCAATCGATGGCGGTGGCTTCAGTGTCACCCTGCGCTACACAGCCGCGCAAACTGCGTCTAATGTTATCCCGCGTGATGGGGATTATCAGGATGTGTGGTTGGCTTCCGAGTTAGCGATTAACGCATTGGCGGATTGGGTACGAAGCAGCAGTTTTAAGGACGAAATCGGCAAGCGAGTTAGCGATCTCAATCCAGCGGCGTTGGGTGTAGCAGCGGATAATAAGCGCAGTGTCGGTCAGCTTACGATGAGCTACCCTGACGAAAAGGGTCTTGCCACAATTACCCAGGCCGCGATGGATGTGTTGGTAAATCAGGCGCAGGACTATTTCCCCCAATTGGGCGGGCATTCAGCACAGGTGACTTTTCTCGACTCGCCTGTTATTACAGCCGCGCCTCCGCCAATCGCCAATCGTTTTGCGCCGTTTATCCGGCTGGGGTTGGGGTTGCTAGGGGGAATAGCGCTGGCGTTTTTGTGGGAGTACCTTGATCCGTTCGTGTATCGCCGTGAACAAGTGGAAGCTATTGGCTTACCTGTTTTAGCGAGGATTCCCAAAAAATAGAACCACCCTAACCGGATTGCTCATCCTGTGGATAGCTTTCACCGTTTGCGTAATTGGCGCGCAGTTCTTGAGAGTGAAAATACCATGCCGCCGCCAGTGTGATTCCGCTGAATACACCACCGAGTAAGATACCGACGATGACCGCCTGAATAGGCAGGTTATTTTGCGCCAGCGAAACCATCACCATAATAATCATGCTCAAGACCACGCCGACCGCAGCCGTTACACCGGGCGCGAACCAACCGCGTCGGATGGATAAGTACATTCCGGCTAAGACGATTGCAAAAATCGCGAATAAAAGTAAAGATGTGCCTTGCATATCGGTTCCTCCCTACAACGTCCGCAAAATCGCCCGCACAGGTGATGCGCAGGCTAGATCAAGTTTCAACGGCAGTGCCACAAGTTCGTAATCCCCGTCCGGCACGCCGTGTAATTGAAGTGTTTCTATATTGACCATTTTATACCTGTTCAACGCGTGGTGGCATAACAATTCTTTACTGTCGAACGCATCCACGGAAGGGGAATCCAGTCCTATGAGCACAATACCCAACCCTGAAAGCCACTCGATTAATTCCACGCTGAGATAAGGAAATTCATCAGGCCACTGGTCATCCGGTAAATCGCTGACGTGGCTGTGAATGAGTAGCCGTTCTGCGCCTGCCATATTCACATGGTCAAAATCGGCTGGCAGTAAACTACCATCACGACGCGTAACAGTCACGACTCTTGCCCGACCGATATACGCAGAGATAGGCATATCCATCGGATGTGCACCAACCGCTTCATAGTGATAATAAGCATCGGCGTGCGTTCCCGTGTGAGCGCTGAGGGTGAGTGTCATCAGGTTGACTGACGCGCCATCAGCAATTTTCATAAGGGATTGGACGTTATAGTTAGTATCGCCCGGCCACACATGAAGCGTAGGCGTTATCGGGCGAGTGATGTCGTAGATCAAAGTTTGTAGTCTCCACAACGCAATTAACAATCTTCAACTTCAGTCTATCAGATTTGCAGGCTGGTGATGTAACAGTCAGAATAGGGTTTTGATAGAAAATCCTTATTCAGGAGCAACATCGTGTCAAACCTATTTGATATGACAGGGAAAGTGGCAATTGTTACCGGAGCTTCGCGCGGTATCGGGCAGGCCATTGCCGAACGATACGCCGAAGTCGGGGCCAAGGTCGTCATCAGCAGCCGCAAACAGGACGGTCTGAACGCTGTAGCCGAAGGTATTAAAACTAAGGGAGGAACGGCGCTGGCGGTAACGGCCCACAATGGTCAAAAAGATGCCTTACAAGCACTGGTAAAGGCGACCATAGACTCATTTGGACGCGTGGATATTCTGGTCAACAATGCCGCGACCAATCCCCACTTTGGGACGTTACTAGAAGCCGAGGACAGCCTGTGGCAAAAGACAATCGAAGTCAACATTATGGGCAATATATGGCTGACTCAAGCCGTTACGCGCCACATGAAAGTGCAGGGTGGTGGCAAAATCATCAATGTCGCCTCGATTAACGGCCTGCGACCAGGACGGATGCAGGGTATCTACAGCATGACGAAAGCGGCGATTATTAGCCTGACACAAACTTTAGCAATGGAACTGGCTGGCGATAACATTCAGGTAAATGCGATTGCGCCGGGCTTGGTACAAACCAAGTTCGCGAGTGCCATCTGGGAAAACGAGGATTTGTTAGGCGAGATTATCAATCGCACACCGGCAGGGCGCATTGGTCAGCCAGACGACATCGCCGGAATTGCCCTCTATTTAGCTTCGGGCATGTCCTCATTCGCCACAGGGCAAGTGTTTGTGGTGGATGGTGGGGTGACACTTGGGAGCATTTAGTCGATAGCCTTTAGAAACTGCAACACAATTGCTTTGTATTTTGACGTCGTAGGTTCTGCTAAGAAGGGTGCCAATTTCGTAGGTGATATAAATACCCGCCATCGCAGATGACTAATGACGGGTATATCTTTCCCGGTGGAAAATTATGAGGCTGGTGTGGTGTCTTCCAGCAAGTCGCGATCATTCAGCGGCTGGACGGGACGGGCATCGAGTTCGAAAATTCTACTAAAAGTTTCAATCTGTTCTGCCGAAAGCTCAAGAGGTTGGTTCAAGACTAACCAGCGAACGCCCTCCGTGCAAGGAGGCGTAGTCAATGAACCACTATAGGTGAAATAACCAGCATTTTGCGGAATGATTTTTGACGCGTCGGTCATCAATTCAGTTGGTTGTGGATCACCCTTGGTGGTAGGCAGGTTATCAAAGACAGATTTGAGCGCTTCGTTCTCGTTACCTTCGGAAATCATGACACCTACCACTGCCAGATTACCAGCAGCGCTCTGATGGACGAAGTGCAATTCCATTGCAAATGTTTCACCATTCAGGGTATGTTCGCTTGGATGATGGAAGTGGAATTGCAGGAGGTCATATCGAGTTTCGTTGAAGGTAATCGAACTTCCTGCATCATATTTTACTTGGATAGTGTGGCCGTTATTAAAAATGTTCAATGCAGAAGGTAAGTAATCGAATTTTATATCCGTAAAATTACCTGCTATCGGGGAATTTAAGTCGATTGGCGATTGAGCCTTGCCTTGGCTGCATGCCGCGAAACGATCGTCCAGTGAACCCCACTGTGCAGGCCCATCTTCCGTACCCTCATATTCCCAGTGCGGCAACGGTGCCGGCGTTGGGATGGCATCCTGTGCTTTTGTTATATCAATTATCAGAGTTGGAAAGAGGAGTAGCAGAACAAAATAAACCGACCTCTTTATCGTTTGTTTATGGGTCACTTTTGACTACTTTCAAAATTTAAGGCGATATAAACAGCATATCACGTCAATTAAACGAAAGAATTGAGAAGTAGATTGTTGGGATAAGT
Source organism: Aggregatilineales bacterium (assembly GCA_038251045.1). Classification (GTDB taxonomy): domain Bacteria; phylum Chloroflexota; class Anaerolineae; order Aggregatilineales; family Phototrophicaceae; genus CFX2. Next base: position 6,605 of record JBBSBS010000264.1, read on the forward strand.
CTCAATGATTGACGGTTGAGGAGGTGGGTTAGGAGGTTACTGTGGAACGTAATCATATGGGGAGCACGACACTCATGCTCCCCATAAAAACCGCTAGTTAATTAGCTGTGGCGGTTGCTGCCGCGAGGCGGGCAGCATACTGTTGCTTGTAGTATTCCAGATACTCGCCACTTTTGATCTTGCGCCACCATGCTTCATTTTGCTGATACCAGCGTACCGTACTTTCGACGGCGGCATCAAAGTTTTCATGTTGGAACTGTCGCTGCCAGCCGAGTGCCTTCAGCTTGTCGGCCCTCATGGCGTAGCGGCGGTCATGGCCTTCACGATCTGGCACATACTTAAGCAGCGTGTCCGGCTTATTGAGGTGTTTGAGCATCAGGCGGATGACATCAATATTGGTTTGCTGGTTCTCACCCGCAATGTTATAGGCTTCCCCTGCTTTACCCTTCAACAAGGCGGTTTCAATTCCACCTGCATGATCTTCGACATGCAGCCAGTCACGCACCTGCAATCCATTACCGTAAACAGGCAGCGGGCGGTCATCAATGGCTTCCGAGATGAAGAAAGGCATGAGTTTTTCGGGATACTGGTAAGGTCCGAAAGTGTTGCTGCCACGCGTGACAATCGTGTTCATGCCAAAGGTGACGTGGTAAGCGCGTACCATCAGGTCGCCACCCGCTTTGCTGGCAGAGTAAGGGCTGTTGGGCTTAAAGGGGTCATCCTCCAACGAGAAATGATCGCCCTCGATGTCACCATAGACCTCATCGGTGGAAACATGCAGAAAGCGTTCGATGCCGTGCTTCTGTGCCGATTCTAGGAGGATATGCACGCCCACAGTATTGGAATTGATAAAGGCATCCGGCGAGAGAATACTGCGATCAACGTGCGATTCAGCAGCAAAATTGACCACCGTATCAATCTGATGCGTTTCGTAGGCACTCATGACTTCTTCGCGGTCAGCAATATCCCCCTGCACGAATTGGAAATTGGATGCGCCGCTGACGGGCATCAGGTTATCCATGTTGCCAGCATAGGTCATTTTGTCGTAGGCGATGATGTTGAAGTCAGGGTGATTTTTAATCATACGGCGGACGAAGCAGCTGCCAATAAAACCCGCGCCGCCTGTTACGAGAATATTTTTCATAGACGTTGACACTCCTTTTAAACCATAAGGGCAAGTCAGGAGCTTGCCCTCACAACCAGTCAGTATGCTACCTAACTTATGCGATTGGACTTGCTTCCGCCTTGCTAACGGCTTCTGTGGAGGCAGCATCAAGTTTGAGTACATACTTCTCGACAGCATCAGCGACACCATCTTGGTCGTTAGTCGTCGTCGATACATTCGCGACCGATTTAACGTGGTCATTGGCGTTGCCCATTGCGACACCCAGCCCTGCCAGTTGCAGCATTTCGATGTCGTTTTCACCGTCGCCGATTGCCATCACCTGACTGGCGGGAATACCCATTTCCTTCAGCAGTACCTTGAGCGCGGTGCCTTTGGAAGCGTTCGTCGGCAAAAGTTCGATTTCATCGGGTATGCCAGCCGAAAGCAATCGCGCTCCCGTGCCGATTTGCATACTCAACTGCCAGCGTAGGGCGATGATACGACGCGGATCGTCGGGATAGATCGCGATAATCTTGTTGATAGGAGTAGTATCCAGAATGTTTTGCAGCGGGCCAACCGCCTCCGGCATAGGTTCGTGGAAGTTAATGGTCAACTCTTCCATGCGCTTACTGAGCGTACGGACGAGGATGCGGTTGCCGCTGTAAATGCCGACCAGATGCCCCCGATCTTCAGCGAAGGTGATAACCTGCCGCGCCAACATACTGTCAATCGTTTGCTGGCTGTGGATCGTACCATCACTGTTATAGGTGACCGTCCCTTGGGCATAGATACCCGGAGTCGTGGTTCCCAACCGCTTGATAAGGTGGCGCGATGAAATAAAGGTTTTGCCAGTGGCGATGATGATTTTCACATCTTTCGCCAGTGCTGCCTTAAGCACTTTTTCGGTGCGTTCGGTCATCTCATGGTTGCTGTTGAGCAGTGTGCCGTCGAGGTCGATGGCGATCATTTTAATGGGTTGCGTTGGCAGTGATTCAGTCATAGTACTCACAATTGAATAGTGCAGCTGTTGCACAGGACTTACAAAGTAGATTGATATTGGAAATTGGAAGTGGGGCAAGCCATCAGCCTACCCCTCTATTATGGGCAATGGAAACGTTTAGACCACCCACAAATTGCTGTGGTCACCAATGTTCATCTTGAGCGCTTTGGGCTTCTCGTCGTTGCGGCGAACAACCGCGTGCCGCCCAATCAGGCTGTCCTGCATTCGCGTACCAATATCAACAAGGCTGCTGTGTTCAAGGACGATGCTGCGTTCAATTTCACAATTTTGAACGGTAACGTCGTGGTAAATGCTGGTGAACGGGCCGATATAACTGTTCTCGATGATGGTGTTTTCGCCAATGATCGTTGGCCCACGCACCACACTGTTGATGATCCTTGCCCCGCTTTCGACC
>JBBSBS010000265.1:0-9120 GCA_038251045.1 Aggregatilineales bacterium
AGCAATAATGTCGTATTGTCCTAAGTCCGCCAATGTTTCCGTTGGATTATTACTTTGATATGCCTTGATGCCCACTTCGACCCGTAGGAATTGACAACACCTTTCATCCATTTCGATTGCGCTTACGTCATAACCAGCCTGTTTTGCCAGATATGCAAAGTCTCCATAACTTGAGCCAATTTCGAGCAAGGTTCCCATAGGAGCAAGGTCTTGAATAGTTCGCAACTTATGTTTCTGTTTCTCAGCCAATAATCTAAGTTGGTCAAGGTTTTGAGGAATATCATAATAATCAGATAGGTAATATTTTCCAATGTTAGAAGGAACAGGATTTAGAAACACAAAACCACATGTAGAACATCGTGAATAATCAAATGTATCTTCGGATACGCCCCGATTGTAATCTTTAGTTTGAATCGTTGAAGTCGTAACACCATTACAATAAGGACAATGAATAGTCAAATTTGTTTCCTTGTAACTGGATATTAAATGTGTTTGTGAACCTTAGCGCTGTGAAGCAAGGTATCAGTAGTATACTACTAACATTCAACCCATTTACGTAAACATTGAACGACTTCATGTATAAAAAAACTGTACTGATCGTTACTATTTCGCAAATCATCAATTATGGTTTGCCGATCTTGACCTTTCCCTTGTTAGTTCGAGCATTTGACATAAGAACATATGGTATTTGGATTGAGATCAATACTGTAACTTCCTTACTCATTTCATTTGGGATTTTAGGTCTAGGTAATGCACTAGGTGTCATGATTGTTGAGCAAAAAAATAGTTCAGACACAATTTATTCTAATGCGTTATATGCTTTCGTGATTTTGGCCGGCATCCTAGCATTATTTCTTATCATATTCGCGCCAACTCTAAACACGATTACTACACGTAATGCCATCGCCCCAAACATTTTCAGAGTTTCATCCTTTGTCCTATTATCTGCATCATTCAATCTACTAGCATCACAAGTTTATAGGCTGCGCCAAAGACCATTTGCTGGTGCTTCATTTGACGTAATTATTGCAATCATGCGCCTTGTTACTGCGTACATTGCATTTCTGCAAAAGGATCTCTTATCGTTTGTAATCATTTTTGCGTCTGTTCAATTGTCCCTGTCAGTCGTCCAAGTTTTTGTGGCTTATCGCGGCATACAACTGACGCGTTTGTCACTATCTATTATCAAAGAACTGGCTGTTCACAGTTTCAATTTGTCGATTGCGGGGCAAGCTAGCTGGTTGGTTATGTATGGCGACCGTCTCTTGCTTTCGATTCTAGCTACTAGTAGCGCCGTTGCTATTTATGCCGCGTCATACCAATTTACGTTGATATTGGTTGCATTAGGCTGGCCCTATCTATACCCTTTATTACCTGCATTGGGTGAGCGATGGAAAGCAAACGATCTTGTCGGCGCACAACGACTCGTAAAGCACAGTACATACTTTATGTCACTCACAATTATACCTAGTATTATTGGCCTAAGTCTTTTAGGGAACGCACTATTAGAATTGCTGGCGACCAAAGAATTCGCTCAAGGGGGGTTACTCGTTGGCATGATTGCGGTTGGGATAGCACTTGATATATTTGGTACAGCCTTGCAATACATCTTCTATGCACAGGGTCGTCCACAAGTGCTACGCAACATTTATTTGCGAGCTGCTGTGTTCAATATCATTGCTAATTTGATTGCTATCCCCTTGTTCAGTTACAACGGTGCTGGGCTAACGACAATGATTACGTTTATTTACATTTTCTACTCGCTCTGGCGAAAAACTGAAATGCCCTTCACAACTTTATTTGATGTAAGTGCAATCTGGCGTTGTCTACTTGCAAGCGCAGTGATGGGTGTTTGGGTGGTCGCTACCGCCCGCCCAAGTATCGTCGGGCTGATTGTTGCTATTATCGGCGGAGCAGTCATTTATGGCATCGGCATAATCTTGCTCAAAGTCATCTCACTAGATGAGCTATTAGCCATTCCACGAAGTGTACTGCGACGCATTAGCCGGCCAAACCCAGCCTAAACCACATCTTCCCGGACAGCAATGTGATCGATGAGTTCGCGCAAAATAGTTTCACTATTATAGTGATACTGCCACTGTGGATAATGCTGCTGAAACTTACGCACATCACTAACGTACCAGATATGATCACCACTCCGCGATTGGTCAGTCAGAGTGTAATCTAATTGATAGCCACCAATTTCTCGGATCATGCGAATGGCCTCAAGCATAGAAACATTCGAGTGGCGCGACCCACCCATGTTGTAGACTTCGCCTGTGTGTGGTTTCTGGAAAAAATGCCAGAAGGCTTCTACCAAATCCTTGCTGTGGATATTATCGCGTACTTGCTTGCCTTTATAGCCATAAATGGTGTAATGCTGGCCACGTACTGCTCGCAGTGTCAAAAACGCTAGAAAGCCGTGCAACTCTGCGCCACTATGCGCTGGCCCTGTCAGGCAACCGCCCCGAAAAATGCCCGTTTTCAGACCAAAGTAACGCCCATATTCCTGTACAAGCACATCAGCCGCCACTTTACTTGCACCGAATAGACTGTGCTTTGACTTGTCAATGCTCATGCTCTCATCAATACCATACTCGGCAAACGGATGAGATGGGTCAACTTCCCAACGTTCCTCTAATTCTACCAATGGCAACATATTGGGTGTATCGCCATAAACTTTGTTGGTACTTGTAAAAATAAAAACGGCTTCAGGGCAATAACGACGGGTGGCCTCAAGCATATTGAGGGTGCCGTTGGCGTTAATCGTGAAGTCAGTGAACGGCTCGCGCGCTGCCCAATCATGAGACGGTTGTGCCGCGGCGTGAACCACCAACACAATCTCTTTGGCGTAACGGGTGAAAACACTTTCAATCTGTGCAAAATCACGAATATCATAATTGAAGTGCTGGTAACGCGGCAGTTCGCTAATCAACCGCTCCCGATTCCACGAGGTACTGGCTTCATTACCGAAAAAATACGCTCGCATGTCATTATCAATGCCAATGACATCATAACCTTCTCCATGAAACCGCTTGACCGTTTCACTGCCAATCAATCCCGCCGAACCGGTCACAATCACTGTTGCCATAACCACTCATTTCTCGCATCTACAGGTAGCATCGTTTCGCTACACTGTGTACTTATTTCACTATCATCAAGTTGCTAAGGTAAATGAATTACCCTCAAATCGGCAGCACCTCATCCCAAAAAGTCGTCAGATCATTGAGGAGATAGTCAGGCTGGGCATCTTCCAATTCAGTTGGAGATGCTGTGTAACCCGTTTTAACTGCCACTGCCACAGCGCCCAAAGCGCGAGCACAGGCAATATCAGCTAGCGTATCGCCAATGATGATTACTTGCTCCGGCGAAATTTTGCGCCCTATTAGCTTTTCGGCACGAGATACAGCCAGAGGTGGAAGATCATTTCGGTTGGGCGACTCGCTTCCATAAGCCCCTATCACAAACCAATCGGGATCAAACCCCGCTGCCCTTAGTTTAATGGGTGCAATAGAGGCGGTATTACCCGTTACTAGCCCTTGCAGCGGTAAGCCGCGACGGTATAACTCGGTGACCATTTCATGCGCACCGGGACATTTCTCAACGGCATAATCCACAATGATTCGCGAGAGATGTTGCGCAGCGGCGACTTCGTAGGCCGGCATCAACTCCTGAATAGCCGCCTCGCTGAAGCCCTGCGCTGGCAAAAGCTCCAGTAAGGTGCTCCAGTCAGTCTTACCGCCGAAATAATGCGTCTCGATCCCTGCATCGGTTTTGAATATTTCCAACATTGCCAAACGAGTCGCTGCGCGACCAACTCCTTTTGGCATGAGCAGCGTACCGTCAATATCCCAGAGAATCAGCTGAATATCCTGAGGGTTTGTAATCAGTGGCATATTCGAACTACCTTAGCGTATTCGGACTTTCCCCCATCTTAATACAGCCGCTTGGACATGAGAATATCTGGTTTATGCGCAGTCTTGCTCCACATCAATTAATCGAAACTAGCGTACGATTCAAAAGGAGATAGGCATATTGGCGACAAAACGAAAAACTTGACCAACATATTCGTATGGACAGGGCAATCAATAGCATAAATTGAACTAGATTGGCCTATGAACAATACTGATAACTGACTATGGTTGCGGCATACTAACTCAGTCGGGTTTATGATGGGAGTGGCAACCAAAATCCAAACTGACTACCGACACCAACTTCGCTTTCAACCCAAACTTTCCCCTGATGACGTTCGACTACCGTTTTTACGAGGCTAAGTCCCACACCTGTCCCATCAATATGCTCGGTTCCAGCCTGCTTTGCCCGATAAAATGACGTGAAAAGTTTAGGTAAATGCTCGGAACCAATTCCAACACCATTATCTTCGACCACAAAGTATAACGCCGTGCCACGACTGAAAGAACGCACAATAATTTGTCCACCTTCCGGCGTATATTTTATGGCGTTGCTGACCAAATTTTCCATCGCTTCGCGAATCATGATCGGGTCCGCAATAATCTGATAGGGTAGATCATGAAAATCCATCTCTAAATCTTGTTTCTTTTGAACAGCACCTGGCTGAGAATTCTCCATAATGGTCGCAAGTAATGTCTCGACCACAATCGGTTGGTAGAGTTCTAAAGGAGACGATTGGATACGCTCGATCCGCAATAAATCAGTTAACAAGTTATCCATACGGGTGGTGGTACGGCGGACAGCCTCCAAATATTGCAGGAGGTTCGGCATATCGGGTGGCAAATCCATTTCAATGACATCGCAATAACCCGTAATGAGTGCCAGCGGACTGCACAGATCGTGCGAGGCCATGCGCAGCATATCATTCTTGAATCGATCTAACTCAATCAGGGTAGTCACATCATGCATCATAACCACGAAACCTGATTCGCCCTGCATGGGATTCTCCCATTCGGACATGAGAACATCGAAATGTAGATTGCGCTGCTCGGAATGAGCCTTAAACAACCAGTGCGTTTCACCTGGGGGCGGATTCGCGATGATGTTCAGAATTTTGGTGAATGCGCTGTCATCCTGAACAATATCTGGCAGGTTATGACCAATCTGCAAGCCCATCTCCACATCCGCAAAAAAGCGGTCGGCGGCGGCATTCATCATCTGCACATTACCATCACGATTAAGCACCAACATGGGGTTGTTTACGGCATGAAGTACAGCTTGAAACTGGTGTCTCCCTGAACGTACATGATTTTCCAAACGGGCGTTATGTACGGCAACCGATGCCTGATTCATAGCGATCTGCACCAGTCGCAAATGATTATCAGTAAAATGCTCTGGTTTAGGATGTAATAGCAGCAGCACAGCCATCATATCTTGATTACAAATCAAGGGTATCGCCAACGCAGATTGCCCATCGCTCAGTTCATCACCAAACACATAGCGTCGGTCGTCCATCATCACGTCGCGTACCAGCAGGCCACGACGCTCCTGCGCTGCTAGTCCGGGCAGACCGCTTTCCAGTCCCCCGACACTGGCAGAAAATACCGTGTCAGGATCAAGGCGATCCGTTTGGAAGATATTACGCCAATCTAACTCGTAATTCGGATGTAAAAAAAGATGGGCACGGCTTGCCCCAATGGCATTGGCAACTAACCTTATCACCCTACCCAGCACGCGCTGCATATCGAACTGGGTCACCAACTGCGATACTTCTGCAAGCAGTTCGAGTTCGGAGGAAGGATCAAGGCGGCGAAGCATTCGGCTCGACATAAGGTTTTCTTATATTAACTATTCGTTCCCAAAATGAGCAGGGAATAAAAATAAATCTATTTGATAACAATAAAGTGACTTACAGGATATTTATCCTTAGGCTACACCAGATACTATAACACACAAATAGGGTGGCTTTCATGTCATTTGACATAAGGTATTGTTACGATTATTAAAACCAGATTCAAACAAAAAGCAGAGGATAAAACACACCTCTGCATTTTGCATAAAGTCTATATTCAGTTCGAGCAGCAGTTACAATACTGCGGGGTTACTCAATAATCCGGTCAGCAGTTTGATGCATGATTCGACATCATTCGCATCAACGGTTTCACTGGTTGTATGTACATAACGGCAAGGGATGGAAATGCAACCGCTTGGAACACCTGCCCGTGTAGTCTGAATGCCTGCCGCATCAGTGGAACCGAGTGTCAGCAATTCTTTTTGATAAGGCACACCATCTGATTCGGCTCGCTTGACCATCCAATTGACAACAGCAGGTGGCACAACCAGCCCCGTATCATGGACTTTAATGGCTGCTCCACCGCCCAATTTCAAGATCATCTTGGCATTTTTGAGGGTATCACCGGTGGCGGTTACGTCCAGCGCAATAGCAATATCGGGATCAATACCATAAGCGGCAGGACGCGCACCACGCAAACCGACTTCTTCTTGCACGGTGAACACGAAATAAATCTCGTTCGGCAGTTTCTTCTTCTTGGCTTTCTTGAGACTGCGCATCGTTTCAATGGCTACTACACAACCGATGCGGTCATCCATCGACTTGGATATAAGTCGGGTTCCGCGCTGCTCGAATGTGCGCCAGAAAGTGGCAGGGCTGCCCTCTACGACCCGTTTGTTACCGTTGCCATCGCTCACATCTATGAAAAATTCTTCGAGATCCGGCGCAGTCGTCCGACTCGCCCCAAACATATCGGGCGCACCGATAACACCCACCGTGCCATTTTCAAAGCGTACGCGGTGTCCCATCAAAGTGGTTGCCAGTACCCCTCCGATGTTGGTGAAACGCAGGTAACCGCTGTTGGGTTCGGTATAATTCGCCATCACACCGATCTCATCCATATGGGCGGCGATCATAACTTTCGGCCCACCCTTCCCCACACGGCAAATCAGATTGCCCAATGGGTCAACCGTAATTTCATCCGCCAGATCGGCGACTTCGGCACGGATCAATTCACGGACGTGGTGTTCGTAACCGGATGGCCCCCACGCCTCAACCAATTTTTGAATTAGTTCAATCATTCAAACACTCCCTTAACACGAGAATTTATTGACTTTGTTATTTTGTAGCACCCATTTAGGCGTTATCAAATTTCGAGGCTGCCCTCGCCCATATATACACATTCACCACCTACCCCCACGAAGTTAATCGCCCCATCGGCCTGCCGGATTTCGATGTGGACATAACTCGGTCTGCCGATCTCAAATCCCTGTTCACTGATGATATAGGCAGGGTTGGCCTGCACCAATCCGTACTTCACTAGATAGCAACCCAGCGGACCACTTGCCGCACCAGTCGCAGGGTCTTCTGGGATGCCCATGACCGGAGCGAACATACGCGAATGTACAGTTGAGGTTGGATAAAGTGTTTCGGATGTGAAGGCAAAAACTTCGCCAAACTGACTCAATGACCGTTCCCAGATGTCCATGCGGAATTTGATTTTTTGCATGGCAGACAGCGACTTAACAGGTATAAACAGGAAAGGCACGCCGCACGACACTTCCTGTACCGGATAATCCGCTAAATCAGCAGCAGTAAGTGAAAGCAAATCGGCTGCTAACACTCGGTCAGTGAATTCTGGTGAAAAAATTGGCGCAGGCTGCTGCATCTGAATCAGCGACGGCAGCCCATCCTTGAACTGAAATGTAACTGGAATCAGACCCACACCTTCTTCTAGCCGGATTACAGGCTGCGCTTCGGTAACACTGACCATCTGCTCACGGGCGAGAATATAAGATGTACCAACGGTGGGATGCCCCGCCATCGGCAGCTCGATAGCTGGCGTGAATATGCGAACTTTCCAGTCGTTAGCCGGATCATCCGGCGGCAGCACAAATGTTACTTCCGACAAATTCAATTCTTTGGCGATGCTTTTCATGGTTTCAACCGTCAAGCCGCGCCCGTTTGTGAAAACTGCAAGCGGGTTTCCGCCAAAGCGTTCGTTGGTGAAAACATCAAGCAAGTGATAATGCAGTCTACGCATTCCTTAATCCTTTAGCTCAGTCACATTGATAAGCTATGATGGGCGCACCGCGTCCCATTTGATGTCTTTTAGAACCGCTTGCACTAGATTGAGTGTATTGGCGTAATCATCACGGTTGAGGTAAGCCGTTGGACTGTGGATATAACGGCACGGCACAGAAATGACCGCCGATGGAATTCCAGCATTAGCGCGGTGGATAGAACCCGCGTCCGTACCCCCACCTAAATGGGTTTTGACCTGATACGGAATACTGTGTTTATCTGCTGTACCCCGCAAAAAGTTCAAGAGTTGGGGCGGCACAATCAACGAACTATCCATGACCGTCAATGCCGGTCCATCGCCTAATCTGCACACCGGATTGGCCTGAATCATGTCATCTGGTTCAGCCATCGGATTAGGGATGTCGTTAGCGGTTGTGCCTTCCAACGCAATCCCAACATCGGGGTTTAAGCGCTGTGCCGCAACTTTTGAACCGCGCAAGCCCAGTTCTTCCTGCACTGTGAAAGCCGCTAGCACATCCACCGGATACGGGCCACCCTGCAAAATATCGACCAGCAATGAGCAGCCTACACGGTCATCAAAGGCTTTACCACGCAGCATCTTCGTGCCAATTTCCATGTAGCGGCTATCGAAGGCAATGCGATCACCAACTGCAATCTTGCCATTGACCTCATCTTTAGTGTTACAGCCGATGTCGATACGCAGATCAGCCAACTTTACAGGGGTATTGTTACCAGCCGACTTATGAATTGGTGTCCAGATGATGACACCGGGCACATATTTGCTGCCGATTTTCACCCGCAGAGCAGGCAAGATGCGTTCGTCTATGCCACCGACACTGGTGAATTTGATAAGGCCATCACTGCCTATATTGGTGACCATCATACCGATTTCATCCATGTGCGCTGCCAGCATAACCCGCGGGCGATTTTTGCCTGTGCCTTTCTTGATAGCCGTCACATTTCCTAGCGGGTCAATTGTGATGTCAGTAGCATGTCCATCAATGGCCTTGAGGATAATATTGCGAACGGCATCTTCGTTACCGGAAACGCCGATTGCTTCGGATAGTTCTTGTAATAACATGTCAGTCACATATCCTTGATAAGTCCCGGTTCATCATCAAATCCATATCATGCGCCACTTTTCACATCAT
>JBBSBS010000266.1:0-9113 GCA_038251045.1 Aggregatilineales bacterium
AGTGGCTGCTCCCGTAAACGTGAACGTTCCGCGGGCATTTGTGCCGGTATGCGAATCCAGTTGAACGTAGCGGAAATTCCCTCCCAGACGTACGTTGTGCTTCCCATGAAAGAAACCAATGTTCTCTCCAATACTGTACGTCTGGTTCAGCCGCAGAGAAGGGCGCATATCGTTTAGTGAACTGTAGTTCGTAAAAGTCAGCGTCGGCAGCGGGGTCAGTGTCTTGGTCGCCGTCGCCGGAATACGCGGTGTGCGGCTGGCGGTCGGTGTCGCGCTTGGTAGTTGCGTACCGGTTGCCGAAGCCGTATAGGTCAGCGTTGCGCTTGGTATCGCGGTTTGAGTGGCTGTCATGGTCATTGTTGCCGAGGGCATCGGGCTGGCAGTTGCGGATGGGGTGAACGTCGGAATCAGCGTCGGCAGGGCCGTCAGTTGAATGATGCTGGCTGGCAGTTCAGCCGGTGGCTGCTGCACAATACCGGTTCGCACATTTTCCTGTGCCAGCCGCAGCACATCGCGGTAGACCACCCGCGCTTCTGTGGGCGGCGTAATATTCATCAATGTGCTGGCAGTGTTCTCCATCAGCGTCATAATTTTAGAGTCGGTTTGCGGGCTGGAGAACTGGCTGAAGTGGTACAACGCACTATAAAAATCGACCAGCGCGTCTTCTGTCAATCGTCCCCCGGCTGCCAGCCGTTCGACTTCATCCAACCGCGTTTCGGCGATTTGCTGCCATAATAAATCTTGCGGTCCGGTCAGGGGTGAAAGTGCCAGTATGATGGCTTCCCACAGGCGCTTGATCCCGTACAGCGTATCACCGGGCAGGCTGTTGCTTGATGCCGCGACTAATCCGGCACTGCTCCCGAATGCCAGCAGCAGGGCGATCACCAGCACCGCCGCCATCCGCCGTAATCCGTAGCCAAAACTGGATCGCTGCTGTACCAAGCGTTTTTGTGAGCGCATTTCTGTGCGCAAACGGGCTTCCATCGCTTTAAACGCGTCACCAGAAAGCGGCGCGGGCTTTAGTTCGGTGGTCATTAATCCCACCAGCAGCAGCGGTTTCAACCGGTCGGCATAATGCGGATAGGTTTGTAGGCAGGCTTCCACCGTGCGGTGTTGGCGCTGTACATCCTCCAAGCATTGGGCGAGGATGGTTTCAAATTCGGGGTCGTCAAAATACTCGTTCATGCCAGCCCCGATAACACAGCTTCAATATCGAAACCGGCGCGTTCCAACCGTGCTGCCAGTGCGTGCAGCGCCCGATGTTGAAGTGCCTTAATGGCATTGGCGTTTTTACCCATTTGTTGCGCCACCATTTCGATACGCTGTCCTTCAATAAATCGCAAGATAATGACCTGCTGCTGGTCTTCGGTCAGGTCGTTGATGGCCTGATGGAGTGCGACGCTTGCCTGTTCTTGCAGGAGTGTGGCATCCATATCCCCACCGGCTTCAATCGGCTCGTCATCCAGCGCAGTTGATTGCGGGCGACGGTCTTTCTGGCGGTAATGGTCTACCACCCGCGCATGGGCAATCCGGTATAACCATGCCACAAACGGTTTGCCTTGATCCTGATAGCTGCTGATGCTTTTCAGCGCCCGGATGAATACATCGCCTGTCAAATCTTCTGCTAGCTGCGAGTCGTTGACTCTAAAAGCGATATAGCGAAACACGGCCTGTACATTTGCCTTATATAATCCGGCAAAGGCTTCGGTATCACCACGCCGCACCCCCATGAGCAGACGTTGTTCGCTGTCACGCTCCACGGGTCAAGCTCCACTCATCAGGCGAATCATGCACTTCTACAATCTTTACCGTTTTCACGATCAAAAGGTTACGCTTTCATTCGATATTACTTCCTTAACATCATACACTGAAGCCCTTTCGCGCACCCATAATGACATCAGGGAAGTTGCACAAAATTTACTTTCTTCGCTGAGCTTTCGACAAACCCTGTTGTAACCCGTACTGCCTTCTGTATAATCCCCACATAAACGATGTCAAGATTTTATTAAGCAGGCAGCGATATTGAAACCGCAACAGGAAAAACCACCTTTACCTTCAACGCTCTACACCGAAGAATACTTTCTAACCGCCTGTGAGGGGTATGACGAATTTACGACCACCGAGGGTGAACAACTTTCGCGTCGCCTGAGTGCCGCCTTCAAACTGGCAGAGATCACACCGGGAATGACTATTCTGGATGTGGGCTGCGGTCGCGGCGAAATTCTGCGCCACTGTGCCCAGTTGGGTGCAGACTCAATCGGCATTGATTACGCTGCGGTCGCCGTCAAGATGTCGCAGAATGTTATTCAGGGTGTCAATGGTGTGGCCCCCGGCAAGACGGCTGTGATGCAAGCCGATGCCAAGAAATTACCGTTCCCCGATGCGGCATTCGACCGTGTATTGATGTTCGATGTGGTCGAGCATTTGCACCCGTGGGAACTGCACGCCGCGATGTTAGAAGTTCACCGCGTCCTCAAACCCGACGGTCGCTTTATCATCCACACCGCGCCTAACGTGTGGTACGACAAATATGCCTACCCGATGGTGCGTGCCGTCCGTACGCTGATGGGTGATGGCGATAAATACCCGAAAGATCCGCGCCAGTTCGGCGTAGCAGTCAACCAGCATGTGCATGTCAACGAACAGTCGATGGTCAGCATGGGGCAGGCGCTGCGTGCGGCGGGCTTCGATGGCAAGGTATGGCTGGACAGCCCCCCACAGGATCGCGCTGAGAATATCTTCATGGCAGGCTTGCGCGTGCTGGCTTTCGATGTACCGCCTTTTCGCTGGTTCTTCGAGCGCGAAGTCTTCGCGGTAGCCGCCAAAGCGTGAGTGTAATTGGTAAAGGGTCAAGTATGATTATCGGTCAACGGATCACTTTGCGCGGCATCACGCGTGATGATTTGGAACGCCAGTGGTGCTTTAATAATGATGTGGAAGTCGAGCTAGCCGGTGGTGGCGATCCGCCGTATCCGCAATCGTTTGCCCGTTTGCAGGCTGAATTTGACCAGAACGCGTCACAGGGTGGACGCGACGGCACAACCTTCGCCATAGAGGCTGACGGTAAATTTATCGGTCAATGCGCGTTGTTCCGTGTTGATGAAGTGGCGCATACCGCCGAGTTGGGCATCACCATCGGCGATAAGGATTATTGGGGCAAAGGTTACGGTCGCGAGGCCATTTCGCTGCTGCTTGATTACGGCTTCCGCCTGCGTAACTTCCGCAAAATCTGGTTACAGGTGCATGGGGATAACGCCCGCGCCATCAGCGCTTACAAAGCCTGCGGCTTCATCGAAGAAGGCCGCCTGCGCGCCCATGTGTGGAGCAACGGACACTATGTTGATCTGCTACAGATGGGTGTGCTGGGTGACGAATGGCTGCCCAAACAAACCAGTCTTTAATTTGCAATTGGTAACTTCCCGTTATAATGTGAATAGGCTGGCAAGTTAATTATTACACGGTAACGATGCGCGATAAACGAACTGTTGACGAACTTTCAATTGAAGAATTAGAAAAAATTCTCGCCATTCGCAAGCGGGAAGAACGCGAAAAACGGGTTGACCGGATGAAACGCGCCGGTCGGGTCGTTATGCCAGAAGCGGCGGCTGCGCCCGCTGTGCCGACCCAACAAATACCGCAAATTCCGGGTGTCACCGTGCCTGCTGCACCTGCCACGCCGCGCCCCGCGCCACCGGTTCAGAATGAACCTGTTGTCGGGCGGGCGGCCTACAACGCCACCCCACAATTTGAAGATGAGCGTCCGGCGCGCGTGGCAGAAAAATCACGCTTCTGGCGGAACTTTGTCAACCAATCGATGCTGCTGGTCGAGGGATTAGCGGTCGTCGGGCTGCTGTTTCTGGGTTACCAGATGATTAGCGCCCAAGGGAAGCTCCAACAGGAAACAGCATCGGCGCAGGCAATGGCAGATCAGCAAGCAAAAGCCAGTTTGCCGACGCTCGCCCCCACGCCACAAATTCAATTGAGCGCGGTTGTGCTCCCCGGTGGTCATATCCTCAAAGACAACGGTGAAGTGCAGTTTAACCTCGACGAAATTCCGGTATCCTTGCGCGGCTTGGTCGCCGACCAGATATATGTGCCGATTAGCGCCCGCCCACCCGCGACCAGCGAAACCGCTGTCCAGATCAACATCCCGCAGATTAATGTGAACCACACGATTGTGTCGGGTATAGATTGGGAAGCGCTAAAGTTGGGTGTGGGTATGATGATGAATGGTGTAAACCCCGGCGACACGCGCGGCAATCTGGTGCTTTCAGGTCACAATGATATTTATGGGCAGGTGTTCCGCGACCTCGACCAACTGAAAGTCGGCGATCAATTCACGGTACGTACCCAGACGCAAGAATTTGTCTATACCGTCACCGGTTCCAAAATCGTCGGACCAAACGATGTCTCGGTCATGAATGATCGCGGCGGGGCGACTCTGACGCTCATCTCGTGTTACCCCTACAAGGTAGATGACAAACGTTATATTGTCTTCGCGCAGCGGGTCAGTGGGGCAGCGTAAAATAGTCGGGCAAAACAAATATAATTTTGTGAAGGGGTGCAACAGCACTCCTTTTTATTTGCGTGTGCATGTATCACAGCATCACTCGCATACCATTTTGTGGACTATGGTCATAGCGCTGATTGCGTTGATCTGTGATACTATCTGGTAGGTTTATCACAATCTAACATCTGTGTTAGCCTGCTATATGGAGCATCACTATGGTTGACTTCCCGACAACCCGACAGGAACAAATTCTGGGTTGGCTATCCGAAAGCCCATCCCTTTCGATTGAGCAGCTAGTATCCCGTTTGGGTGTCTCGGTGATGACCATCCACCGCGATCTGGATCATCTGGAACGTGCGGGAAAGGTCGAAAAGATACATGGCGGGGTCATCCGTGCCGATGCTCATCCACGACATACACGGGCGCTACAGGTGTGCCGTTTGTGTGATGCACCCGTATCCGAGCGCACGCAGGTGATCATCCAATCGGTGAATAATGACCCGCTCTATGCCTGCTGCCCGCACTGCGGCATCTTGCTTTTAGCCGATACTGCCCAACTGACCTCGATACTCGCGAAAGATTTCATTTATGGTCGGATGGTTAATGCACGAACGGCTTTTTATGTCGCCAACTCGGAGATTGTTTTGTGCTGTCAACCGGGTCACCTGTGTTTCGCCAGCAATAAGGATGCCATCAGTTTTCAGAAAGGTTTTGGCGGTCAAATTTTGACCTTTGATGAAGCCAGACAATTTTTGACGACGGATCATCAGCATGTTGATGGTGGTGATTGCCACCACGACTAATACATCTATGATAATCAGGCGCTGTGCCTGAGTCATGTTTATCCATTCAATTAATGAAGGAGATCGCGTTATGAAGCAGTTTGTACGGTTAGGGGCAGTTGTGATGGTTGTTTTAGCACTATTCGCCACCGTTTCGGCACATGAAGGCCGCGAAGTGGGCGACGGTAAATACGAAATTGTTTTCGGCTGGCGCTCTGAACCGGCTTATACCAATTTACTCAATGGACCGGAGCTGGAGATTAATATGCACGGCGGCGACGAACAGCCTGTCGAAGGCGCAGATGAAACCCTCCAAATTGAAGTTAGCTATGGCGGCAAGAGCAAGGTGCTGAAACTGCGTGCGGTTTGGAATTCACCCGGTAATTACACGGCTGACCTGATCCCCACCCAAGCTGGTGATTACAGCTTCCACCTGACTGGCAAGATTGGCGACACCGAAATTGATGAAGTATTCGACTCGTCAAATGGTGAATTCAGCAGCGTGAATCCGATTGCTGATATTCAGTTCCCCTAAAATCCACCTGATCATTAAAGGGCATGTCGTGCTGTCATGCCCTTTTGATTCTATTCGATTACTTCGTCAAAAGATGTCTACGCTGGCTCAACCCAATACGCTGATCCTTGCCCTTCGGGTGTCCAGCCGATGAGTCCGTTGTAATTGACCTGCCACCACGCCACACCAGAAGCACAGCGCGGTCCATCCAACACGGTGAATATGCCGCCCGGTGGAATTTCACCGACATACGCCGTGCTGCTGCCTGCACCAGCGCGCAGATTATTGGGTATGCCGGGGGTGACACGCCCCGAAGCACCCACGACCAAGCGTGGTAGCAAATTCACATTGCAGACGACAGCACTTGAAATCGGGAAAGCAGGCGATGGAGTGGCAGTTGCCCTGAAATTCGGCGGTGGCAGCGGTGTCGGGAATACAGCCGCGGATGTTGGTTGACCATTCGGGGTGATGATGACGAAGGCGGCGCGTGTGGCAGTGGGCGATGCTGTCATGGTCGGATAACCGGGTGGCACAACCGGTTCCAGCCAATACGCGCCAAGCTGACCTTCGCTCGTCCAGCCCATGAGTCGGCTCTGGGTATCTGCCACATACCACCACGCCATATCAGAGGCGCAGCGTGGTCCATCCAGCACATAAATCTCTCGGCCAACGGGATACTCGCCCAGATAGCCACTGCTCATTCCCGGAGACTGGCGGACAATATTCGCAATTTCAGGCAAGACGCGCGCCCGCATACCAATGATTAGGCGCGGTGTAGGCGCACCGGCACAAACCATAGGGGTAGCCGTCGAGTTTGGTGCGGCGATATTCGGTTGATAAATGGGCGGTGGATAAGTTGGTAAGGGCGTGGGTGTGGGTGTCGCTAACGGGCTGCATAATGTCACCCGCGACAAATCGTTGGTCACGCGGTAATCCCATGTCAGACCCTTCACATCCAACTCAACCTTATAGCCGGGTGTCTGACTCTGCGTGTAGGCTTGTCCGGGCTGCGGGCAACCCAAACTGCTGTCATCATAGATATTTTTGCTGTAACGCCAATTAAAATCGCTCAGCGTTAATTGCAAACCTAAGCGCGTGTTGAGGTCATCGAGTGCTTTTTGTACCTGTGGTGGAAAATCTTGTGCCGTCACCAGCATGGGCAGCAGCATTAACGTGAACAACAGCGCGAGCAGTAATCGGCGCATGAGTGAAACCCCCTGAAAATCGACTTTCACTCACCGTATCACGATCTTCTATGTTAATGATTTATGGTTTGTGTACGCCCAACCTACGCTTGACCTACAGCCGTAAATAAATCAGCCCATTCTGCTGGATACCCTCAAAATCGTCCCGTCATGGCCTGCACATAACCTGTTAATTCAGCGTAGCCGTAGCCGGTCTGGTCACCGCTAATTTCTACCGCACCTTCCCAGTAATCAACACTGCCGCTGCCGTGTAATTCTTGATCCGCCAGCAGGGGTGTAACGGTCAGCTTCAAGGGCTGCGCCCCACCGATGTTGATGCGCATGTCCCAGCCTGCCGGATAGGTCGCACCATCATGGGGACTTTCCCATGTGTTGGTGACATCAAAGTTGAAATCTTCGCTCTTGAGATAGCGCGTTGTACCGTCCGCATTAACCAACAAGCCGCCAAAAGCTGGTTCACGTTCGCCGTCCTGCAAACGGATTTGCCCGACCATCAATTCGCGGTTATCGTCCAGTTGTAAACCAAACCAGTCCCAACCTTGTGCCGTGCTGCCCAGTGCGCTGGTGCTGAACTCATGGTCTTTCCATGTTGTGCCGGTGACCGTAAAAGTTTGTTCACCGACGCGGATGCTGCCGCTGGTCAGCAATCGGCTGAGGGAGTAGTAATAGCTGGCGTTGCCCGCTTCGGCACTCTTGGCGCTCAGGCCATTTTGTCCTTGCAGCGCCGGTGGCTTGATCTGTTCGAGGTTCAGATCAACCGCGAACTGCCCCGCGTCGGCCTTGATGGTCGTCTTGTCGGCAGTCGCATCGTCCGCCTTGATCTGCCAATCCTCAATCCACACATGATAAGCAGGGTCAGCCGTCGCCCCTGCCAATCCCGCGCCACCCCGACTGAAGCGCTGCACATGGTAATACTGCCCGCCGCCAATATCCGACAGGGCGAAGTGCGCCATATAAATTTGTCCGGTGCGCCATTCCGAGTTGGTGGTGACAGTTTGGTCCGGCGGTTGAATGGCGCGTCGGAAGATCGTGAACTGGTAGCCAAAGCGCCGCCCATCATCCGTTTTGACATTGCCAGTGTAATACCACCACTCGGTTTGGAAGTCGGGATGTGCGCCGAAGTCTTGCGGGAAGTTCCACTCACGGGCATCAATTGCGCGCGCGTAACCGGTGGTATCTGCCGACACACTGGCGAACTGAGTCGTCGCGTTGACCGTGCTGTCCCCGCTTGAATCGATCAGGCTGAAGCCAAACACCACGACCAATATTGCTGCTAATGCCAGTACCAGCCAACGCCACATAAATCTGTATCCTTGTTACACCCTTCACAATCATCCTGATTATACGCCAAGATATTTAACCGCAGCGAATAAAGTGATGAGAGCAGCCTACCAGCACTTAATCGTTCAGGTTGTTTCCAACCGTTTGATGGCATTTACGATTTCAGGCGGTGTTTTGTGTCGGGCAAGTGCGTTCAACCAGATCTTATGCTCGCCGGCTTGATGCAAAATGATCCCGCTCAACTGGCGATACTGCTTGAGGAAGTCAGCGGCACTCTCAAAACCGCGTCGTGTGAAGAAGTCTTCGGCTTTGCCGTCTGCCAGTTGGCGCAGAGTCGTTACCGTGCCAGTCAAATCAGCTTCGGCAATCTCGCGTTCGGTGGTCAGCCACAGCAGGTTGACGATACCGGCTGGCATCTGTCCGACCTTATTGCACAACACTGCCATCAATTTACCTCTACGCGCTTCAGAGTCATCGCCTTCCCATTCGACACTGCGGATGCGACGAACCTCGACGTTGAATGGGGTATGTGTCTTGAAGGTAACGGTGAAATCCGGCCCGCGTTGTTTGGAGGCAGCATACTTTTCGTATTCGAGGGTAAACCGTTCTTCGCGCAGCAGAAGGGCTGCCGTTTCCAGTTCTGCTCGCAGATCCTTCACACCGCCTTCGTCGCCCACATTTTTCAGCTTCGCCCGTATTTTGGTGCGGTAGAGGCTGGCAAATGCCTTGAACCGGCGCGACTGCCGTACCCATCCTTCAAACTCGGAATAGAAAGCGGGTTTCTTGCGGTCAAAAATCTCATTGAGTAAATCGTCGAGGGG
>JBBSBS010000267.1:0-9064 GCA_038251045.1 Aggregatilineales bacterium
AAAAGTTCGGGCATGTAGTAAACAGCAGTGGGCGGACAGTGAAGCTGCACAATATCCAAACAGTCGGTTTCAAGGTTTTGCAGACTGCGGTCGATCCAAGCGGTCAAGTTGTCAGCGTCGAAAAAGTTGAAGAAGCCCTTAAAGCCATCGAGTATCCCGGTGTGCAAACCGTCCAGATAATCTTCAATATGTTTCGCCACCGTCCTGCGGAACTCTTTTTCAGCGAGGCCAAGCGCCGTAAAGTGGGTATTCTCGCGCGTGTTCCTCTTGCCAGCGGCTTGCTTACAGGTCGTATGACCCGCGACTCGCAC
The DNA here is from genome assembly GCA_038251045.1 of Aggregatilineales bacterium. Classification (GTDB taxonomy): domain Bacteria; phylum Chloroflexota; class Anaerolineae; order Aggregatilineales; family Phototrophicaceae; genus CFX2. The sequence continues at coordinate 312 of JBBSBS010000267.1, forward strand.
TTCGGCACGGACGATCACCGTAACTTTAACCGCTTCGGGCAAGCATTTGATCGCGGCGAAACATTTTCAGGTGTGGATTATGAAACTGGCCTACAGGCTGTTGAAGAATTCAGACCCTTGGTTCCTCAGGGTATGACGATGGCGCAGTTCGCCCTACGATGGATATTGATGTTCGATGCCGTTACCTGTGCCATTCCCGGCGGCAAGCGTCCCGATCAAGTCGAACAAAACGTCGCCGCTTCCGAACTGCCGCCTTTAAGTGAAGTCCAAATGGCAAAAGTGCGCGAAATATACGGCAGATATATCGCGCGTCAAGTGCATCACCGCTGGTAATGCCTCAGGATGGCACAGTTGTAACCGGACGTGTAGCCGTACACTCCGGCGGTCCTTCTGGGGGATAGGTCCATGTCTGTTGAACCGCTATGTCTTTCGCCATCGCGCGGAATTCATTGTATGTCGCCAGCAGGTTAGGGCAGTCACCAAGAATTTCTGCGGCTTGCCCTTGTACATACCAACATTCAAAACGCCGTTGACCCGCCGGAACATTTTGCATCACTTGCAGCGAGGAACAGCGGTGCAGCGACTCCTGTGCCGCTTTGAAGTTCCCCTGCAAAAAATATTCCATTCCCAGTTGATACCAACCATCGGCAAAACTCGGTGCGCGTACTGTCACTTCCTGACAATATTTCACCGCTGCATCGCGTTCCCGCAGCAGGCTGGAAAGTTCGCATAATCGCAGTCGTGCTTTTACATTTTCAGGGTTATAGGTCAGAACTTGGAAATAAGCAGCTGTTGCTGCATCGGCATCGCCAATTTGCATCGCATACAACGCACGTTCGAAGTACAGCGGCACCAGAAAGCGATTTAGGCTTATAGCCCGTTCAACCGCCTCAATCGCCTGCTTGTAATTTCCCAGATCACCATAACTTATCGCCATCGCTCGCTGACCTTCCAACTGCCATTCGTTGGATTGTGCCGCCTGCTGGCTTTCGCGCAAAGCAATCTCGAAGCTGCCCGCGCCGCCATAAGCCAATGCCATCGCCACCCGCGCTAACCCATTTGCTGGATCGAGCCGTAATGCATCTTCTGCCGTTTTTGCGGACTCGGATACCCTGCCAACCGCTTGCAAGGCATACGCCTGTATTGCCAGCACTTTAGGGTTATTGGGTGCGCTTGCTAAGGCTTCTGTTGTCAGCTCCAATGCCGACTCGCGGTCAATTGCCCGGTCATAATCGCTGTAGCTGCGGTAAATCAACGTCCGTGCCAGCAGCACCAATGCGTCATCGTTCGTCTTGTCTTGCTCCAGCGCTTTTTGCGCATAACTTACTGCGTCATTAAGATTCCCTTTTGCAAAAGCCGATTGCGCCTTCCCCATTGCATCATCATGAATAGGTTGGCTGCCATAAGCTAATCGTGTGCCAATCCAATTCCATGACACCACCACCACCCCGACCAGAACACCCATAACCACGATAATCGATAATCCGCTGGAATGCCGACGACGACGCTTCCGAAACGAAAGCCGCGATCGGTCTCGATGAATGTGCATATAAATGACTCATACAATTGAGAAAACGATAAGTGTAACAATAAGCATAACGAATTTATTGCCACAATGCTCTTGATTCATTCTTATTGGTGGAATTTAACGTAGTATCTCAACTAATCAGTTTCCAGATGCCGATTGCTTCCCTTGCTCCGATTCAATTGTATTTAAGCATTTGCGCGACTTGTTGATGGCGACTTGTAAGTCGAACTCGCTCCCACCTTGCGCCGCCTTAGTGTCGAAATTGCACAATCTGTAACAACTCGCACATTCATAGTAGCATTCGCTCTCGTGCATCTTGACCAACGCCCATCCACTACAGACTATTGTATAATTAATGTCGTACAACGATATTTAGGAGGTTTGGTATGACCAATCAACAACCCTCGCACCGATTTGATATGGGTATTCCGAAAGTGTTCCGACACGGTGACCATTATGGCTTCTGGTTAAACACGACCGAGAAGCGTCTGCTTACCGCGGTCTATGCCATGCGCTGTGTCGCCGGGATGAAGCGTCATCGCCCAAGTGGACGTATCCTTGTCGAAATCAGTATGGATCATGACCCTGATGAAGCTTGGCACTGGATACGCAGCGAACTTGAAGATGCTGTCAATTACGTTGAACTGGACGATATTTGGGAAGATGCAATCAAGTGGTTGCTTTGATTTCACCCGCATAATTCGCTAATGATCACAAGCGGCTGACCCACTAATACCAGCGATAACCTGTAACTCCTACGGCAAATATATGCTTCCTCAAAAGCATACATTCCACCCTCTGCTTGATACCTTATAACATCTGGAGTAACAAGCGACCATATAATTGGGGATAGACAGTTTTTGTAATATAAAATCATGGCAGACTCGTGTGTCAGTGTGTGAGACAAAATGACTTGGCTATTCCCAATCTATACGCTCCCTATGCTTCTCAACGTAATATTATCCGTGTGGCTCGCCATCGTGGTGTGGCAGCGTCGCTCCGTGCCCGGTGTACGGGTATTTGCCATTATGTTGATTGCATCCGGTTTTTGGTCATTGACCCGTCTATTGGAAGCCGGAGTTGTAGAAGTCTGGGCTAAAATATTCTGGGGAAAAATCGAATATATCGGCATTGTGGTTGTTAGCCCGGCTTGGTTCGTTTTTACCTGTTTTTACCGCCTCCGGCTAAAACATTTTCCCGTTCGCTATACCATCCTTTTGGCAATTGTTCCCGTCATTGTCCTCGCATTGACATGGACGAATGAGTCACATCATTTAATCTGGACGACCATTACCCCCTCTATCACTAACCCCGAAGTGCTGAATTACGGGCATGGCACAGCCTTCTGGCTTTCTGTCGTCTACAACTACAGTCTATTGATGGTAGGTATCGGCAATCTCATTCTGGCTTTGCGTTCCTTGCCTGAACAATATCGTTCGCAGGCGAAATTCCTACTTATAGGGTCGTTTGCGCCTATAGCAGGTAATGTTCTTTATCTTGCGGGTTTAAGCCCTGTACAGGGGTTGGATTTAACACCCTTCGGACTAACGGTTACCGCGGTGATCTATTTTCTGAGTGTGTTTCGCTTTCGGCTCTTTGATATTCGCCGTATTGCCCGCACCGCCATCATTGAAAATATGACTGACGGAATGCTCGTACTCGACGAAAACTATCACGTCGTGGATGTGAATCCATCTGCCTCGCGGTTATTAGGCGAGTCACGCGTGGTTATCGATCAAGATATTCGCTTCACGCTGACTAAATACCCCGCCATCTTAGCCATGATAATCAGCCCGCATCCTCAGCATGTCACCTTAGCAATTGGAGAAAATCTGTCGCTTTATCTGGATATTCAAGTATCCGAACTCACGGATACCGATGGCAAATCAGCCGGTAAGCTCGTCATGCTGCGTGATGTAACCGAACGCCGCGCAATGGAAAGACACGCCTTTGAAATGGCAATTGAGCAGGAACGCGTTGATCTATTGAGCCAGTTTATTCGTGATGTCTCCCACGAATTCAAAACCCCATTGTCGGTCATGAACAACAGCCTTTATCTCATGGAAAAATCGGCCGACGAACAGCAGCAGAAAAAACGCCGCGATGCCATTCATCTTCAAATTCATCGGCTTAATTATCTCATCAGCGAAATGCTGACCACAGTTCAACTAGATGCTGATTACCCCTTTGAGCAAAGCCCAATAAACCTAAATAATCTCCTGCAAACACTGACGCAGGAACACTTGCCCACTTTTAAAGCGCATAATCAGTACCTAACATTAAACCTCGCTTCTGAACAGCTTCAGATTACAGGGGATGTACCAATGCTCAAGAAAGCATTAAGCAACATCCTTGAAAATGCTAGTCGCTATACCCCTACAGGTGGCACGATTACCATATCCCTCAACCACCAACCTAAATTTGCCCGCATTGAAATCACCGATTCGGGTGTTGGCATGAATGCCGAAACGACGGATCGCATTTTCGAGCGCTTTTACCGTGCGGATGATGCCCATTCCACCCCCGGTTTCGGTCTTGGTTTGCCTATTGCCCAGAGTATTATCGTCAAACACAAAGGTTGGGTGGATGTCAACAGCAGCCTCGGTGTCGGTACAACCTTCGCCCTCTATTTACCGCTAAGTATAGAAATTTTAACCAACCAGCCGATTCTCCAACTTGCGTCAAACTAACCTTCTGATGTACAACTCTGCATCAAAAATGTTGGGTTGTTACAATGACCGGTCAGTTGATAGATACCATTCCCGTTCGTACAGATGAACAGCTAGATACCGTCAGGCTTGGCACTTACCTAAGAGATCGCCTGCAAGGCGCAACACAATCGCTGTCCATTCGCCAGTTCGGTGGCGGCGCTGCCAACTTAACCTATTTGCTCGATTATGGAACACATCAATATGTCCTCCGTCGCCCGCCTTTAGGTCCGGTCGCGCCCACTGCTCACGATATGACGCGTGAATATCGTGTACTATCAGTTCTCCATCAAGCTTTTCCATTTGCCCCCGCAGCCTATCTCTTTTGCGAAGACAACACGGTTATCGGCGCACCTTTTTTCATAATGGAACGCAGACAAGGGCTGGTTGTGCGCCGCACATTGCCGCCCGAATTCGCGTCCATCGACGATGCACCTCGCCACATGAGCCTCGCGCTGGTCGATGCCTTGGCAGATTTTCATACTGTCGATTATGAATCACTTGGTTTAGGCACGCTGGGGAAACCAGACGGCTTTATCGAACGCCAAATTGAAGGCTGGTATGGGCGCTGGAACAAAGCCAAAACCGATGACTTAGCCGACATGGATACCATTTATCAATGGCTCAAGAGTCATCTTCCACCGGCTTCTGTACCAACACTCGTCCATAATGACTACAAATTGGACAATGTGATGCTCGCTTCAGATGACCCCGGCAAAGTGGTCGCCATTTTTGATTGGGATATGTGTACACTAGGGGAACCGTTAGCTGATCTTGGTACACTCTTGACCTATTGGACGGAACCGGCTGATCCGCCTTACATTCAGATGACATCCATGATGCCTGTCGGTGATAGCCGCTTTCCAAGTCGCGCTGAACTCGTGCAGCGTTACGCCCAGCGCAGCGGGCGGGATGTATCGCATATCCGTTTTTACCACGCATTAGGGATTTTTCGCTTGGTCGTCATTTGCGCCCAGATATTCATCCGCTACAAACGTGGGCAAACGCAGGATCAGCGCTTTGAGGGCTTCGAAATGATGATTCCTTTGCTGGCAAAAGCTGCCTTGGAAACCATCACCCAGTAATCAATCATCTTTATTCGTTTTCATCGTTATACGACATAGAAAGCCATACCAATGAATGACCAACAAGAATTGATGATCGTCGTCGGAACACCCGCTGCCGCTGTGGAGCGCATCATTGATGCGATTTCCAATGCAGGCGGTGGCATCCTCGACAATTATTCAAACTGTGCTTTTATTATCAATGGGCAGGGACATTTCAAGCCGGGTGCAGGAGCCAATCCACATATCGGCACAGTTGAACAGGTAAACACAGTGGACGAAGTGCGAATCGAAACCTTTTGCAGCCGCGCCGTTGCTAAAGCCGTTGTACAAGCCATTCGCGCTGCCCATCCTTACGAGGTGCCCGTTATTTATGTCGTGCCGTTGCTGTCCGAAGACGACTTGTAGCCAATTCAGCCCGCTACAACGACACGATTTTCGCGGCGATCTTAAATTGCTTCGGGAACATGGGCAGGAAGTCGATCAATTCTTTATATTTGCCTTCTTCATGTGCCGCCAGATAACGGCGCAGCACACTAATCATTCCCGGCAGTGAAGTCATCCCGTGCATTTTGCGTTCCATCAGCACATAAGCATTTATTTCAGCTTTACTCAGGTGTTTTTCCATGTATAAAGCCGAAATCGCCGCCCCGAATAACACCGTGAATTGTTCTTGCCACGTCGGGTAACGGGAACGGAATTGGTCGCTGACGGGCAGGGGTGTCGCGATGGCTGCCTCTAATTTGTCGGCATGAGTTCGTAGGTAACTGTGTACCAGTAGTTTTCCGTACTGTTGTAGTGCTGTTCGGTAGATGTATCCGGGATCTTCATCATATGGCCACGGCGAACTGTCGCCCCATGCCAATCGCGGTGGGGCAATGCAAACCAATTCAGCGTTTGCCTGTACAGCGAGGTCAATATCTGTTGGGTAGGAAATGTTGGGTAAAAATATGAGGCTTTCCGCAATATCCCCAAAGAATGTCGTCAACATCGGCTTGAATGCCACATCTTTGAATATTTTTTGCGACTCATGCAGGCTGGCCTGCCATACCGCGTCGTCGTTCTCCCACCATGTAGCCAGTCGTGATTGCGTGTAAAAATCACGTAACTGTTCATTCCACCGTGCTGGAACCCAACTCGGCATATCAGTCATTTCCAACTGAGGCCAGTTTAATTGCAGCGCCAGCGTAAAGAACGCCTCTAGTGGCGCATTTTGGTCAAGCAATCCTTGCATCGCCTGTACCGCCGGGTGGTTTTTTACCACTTCGAGGAACTTGCGTGTGGATCGGCTGTGAAGATGAGTGCCATGTGGCTTCTTCGCCTGTGACTTCAGCGGCCAATCGGTAGCGGCTAGTACGGCGGACATCAAACGCACACGGTTATCTATTCTAACGGTTACATCCTGCTGTTTGATCATGCCTAAACCTGATAATGAAGGGGAATAAGTCAATCATAGTTATTGTAGATTGCAAAAGGGCTAACGGCAAGAACAGGCATCTTAATACTTAATATTCTTCGCTCAAAATCGAATCATAAGATCTCCAGATGATTGCCACCTATTCACCAAAATGGTATGTGTTTCGCAGTTGTGCGAATCCTCTCCGTGGTATAGTCGTTTAATTGTGCTATCTTTTCCTCTATTAGGTGTTCTTCTAATTAGAGCGAAAAACGCTGCACAGGGGAAAAAGCAGAATGCGCGTAGCCTTTTTTACTGAAACCTTTTTACCAAAAATTGATGGCATTGTAACCGTAACCTGCCTCTTGCTTGACCATCTCGAACAGCGCGGCATCCAAACAATTATTGTTGCTCCCAAAATGGGCTGTACCCAATACCGCACTACCCGCGTTATCGGTATACCCGGCATCACCATGCCACTTTACCCCGAACTCAAGTTTGGCCCACCGAACTACTCAACCTATCGACAGGTACGCGATTTCAAGCCGGATGTTATCCATGCCATCAGTCCGGCCCTCGTTGGTGGAGCAGGATTGGCGATGGCTAAATGGTTGGATGTGCCTACCGTCGCCTCTTTCCATCTTGATCTGTCCCGCTTGGTGCATCACTTTCATCTTGGCCTCATCGAACCTTTTACCGACTGGTTCACTCGCACCGTTTACAACCAAGCCGATTATGCCCTTGCGCCATCCAAATTGATTCAGCGTGAAATGCTTGAACTTGGAGTCCGGGACGTTGGCCTCTGGCGGCGCGGTGTCGATGCCGAACGCTTCAATCCGCGTCACAAAAATGCTGCCATGCGTGAACGCCTCAGCGATGGACATCCCAATGACACCGTCATGCTGTATGTCGGGCGGCTCTCCACCGAGAAACGCCTTGGCGATTTACGTATTGTCTTGGAACAGCTACCCGGCACGCGCTTGGCGTTGGTTGGCGATGGTCCCGCCCGTAAAGACCTCCAGCAGCACTTCGCTGGCACAAACACCGTGTTCATGGGTTATATGCATGGTGACGAACTGTCACAAGCCTACGCTAGTGCCGATCTATTTGTCTTTCCTTCGGCGATGGAAACCTTCGGGTTGGTTGTAGTAGAGGCGATGGCTGCGGGTCTACCTGTAATCGCTTCCCGTGTCGGCGGCATTCCCGATGTGGTTGAGATGGGCCGCACAGGTTACACCTTTGATGTGGGTGATACGGCGGCTCTAGTCGAAGGTGTACAACAGGCCATGAGTAATCGTGACCATCTCCTGACGATGGGGTTGGCTGCCCGCGCCTTTTCCGAAACCCAATCGTGGCCTGCCATGATGGATGAGGTTGTTGATTTGTATACACGCTTGCTAGAAACGCGTAGCGCAATCGTCGTCTAACGGAACTTGTCACAATTCCCAATCGTCTATAAAGTGAATGCACAAACTAAACCTTCATGGAGATTGCCAGATGTGTCGTTCTTTTCTAGTTATTACTGTCCTTGCCCTTGGCCTTTCAATTGTATTTACGCCAGTTCATGCCGCTGGATGGACTGCTCAGGCCACCACCCTCGATTTGATTGCCGGACCCGGTAATACGGCTGCTTTTCTCGCACCGGATGGCAGCCGTTTTGCTTATCTCAACAACCGTGAGTTGTGCCTCTATTCGTTGTCGGGTGAAAAACGAGACTGTATCGCACTTGACCGCGACATTCATGTGAATCCAGAAACCCTGCGTTGGTCACCGGATAGCACTAAACTCGCCTTCTCAGAAGATTTCATTTATTCTTTCCGCGACTCGGATATTTGGCTGTATGATACCGAAACGAATGCGCTGACCGATGTGACACCGGCTCCAAACCGCGACGTGAGTATATTGGCGAATAAGGATCCGGCTGTTAGCTTTACGATCGACATGGTTCCCCAATGGTAAGCCGACAGTCAGTCTGTTTACTTCATCCGTTATCAGTTTCAGAAAACCAGCGATGCACGCGCTGTATTCATGCGTCTGAATATCAATAGTGGCGAACT
>JBBSBS010000268.1:0-9059 GCA_038251045.1 Aggregatilineales bacterium
CTTCCTCGTCGTCAGTTACAATGAAGAGACCTGCTAGACCGTTGTAAACCTGCGTTGCGGTTGCCCCATGCGGATGGGGATGATACCAGTAAGTGCCGGCGCGATTGATGACCTGGAAATCATAGGTATAGGTGTCACCGGGGGCAATCGCATAGTGGGGATGGGCATCCATCGCTTCCGGCAGCAGCAATCCGTGCCAGTGAACAATTGATTCCTCGGAAAGCTCGTTAACGAAGTGGATGCGAACATGATGCCCCTGTCGAACCCGGAAGATTGGACCCAGATAGGAGTCCGGGATGACCTGCAAGGAAGCAGCGTCGCCCTGGATGACTTCGCCCTGATAAGTCCAAACTCTGGTCGGATTGCCTGCGAGAATAGGGACTTCACTTTCAACTGCCCGCAGCCGCACTTCAAGATCAGGAACGCCATCGGATTGTGCCAAAACACTGCCCACGAACGGCAAACCAGGGAGCAGACTGCTGGCAGCGAGACTGGCTGTCCCGACACAAGTGATTTTCAAGAACTCTCGACGACTTACTAAATGAGACTTTGCCATGCTTTTTTCACTCCAAAACCGTAGATAAATCAACCATTACATGGCTGTCGAATACATAAGGTTGAGCTTATTGCTTCTGAGCCTGTTTTTCGTAGAATAAACGTATTCTCATGGGGTGTAACGCGCCAAATGGCGTGTTGACCATTTCATTGCTTCAATAGTTAGCTGCTTGTTCCGTCTTTCCCAATTTGGTTCCATGACTGACCCTTATCCGGTGAATAAAAAATATCCCGGTTAGAGGTAGCAAAAGCCATCTCATTGTCAATCGGATTGACGGTGATGTAGAGAATTGCCTGATCTGGGTTGACATCCGGTGTGGTCGGCAGCGCCACGATTTGTCTATTGCTTAAGGTATACGAAAAGAGGCTGTGAAATCCGAATAGCAAACGCTCACCGTCAGGATCAAATGTCACAGATGTTACAATACCCGCATCACCAACCCGAGTGAATGTCGCGCCAAAATCGTTCGACAAAAACAATCCACCCTGGGTTGCCAGTGCGATAACACCTGCTTCGCTCGGATGCACGGCAATCTGGATTGGGGCAGCAGTCAGACCGCTAGCCGCACTTTGTTCCCATATTTCACCGCCATCGAGACTGTAATGCAGTCCGACGGACAGCAACGAATTAGGAGTCGGATTCAGCACATAGACCGTGTCACCGTAGTATGAGGCTGCCATGACATGAAAATCGGTTTCACCAAGAAAGTTAACGGTGGCAACGTTCGCCCCATGATCCTGACTTCGTACCAGCCCAATCGGATTGATAAGACGTGACCCTGCGCCCGGATGCCCACTGCTAAAAAAGCCATCTTCAGTGCCGGAATAGCCCATGTAGTCATTAATCGGTAAATCAGGCTTTGACCAATTACCATTCTGATAAATTACGATTCCAGTATGAGTGGCAACTCGCAATTGGTCGCCGTCCCCGGTAAAACTCATCCCATGAATATCGGGGAAAGATACTGATGTCCGACTACCTGCAGCCGTAACGAGCAAAATACCAATTACCATTGCAATAGTGATCCCGCCTGCTCCTATCCATATCATTCTTTGTCGTTGTTTTTGCTGTCCCTTCGCCTCTCGGCGACTGTGGGTGCTATTTTTTGTCATCGTGTTTTGCCTGATCTCATTGTGAATACGAACCAATTGAAGAGAGGGTATCCAGCCAGATCAGTCTAAACATGCGCTATTTGGCGGGTATTGAACGCTAAAAAACATGTGCAGTGTCATTGAGCGATAAAAGTTTTCGACTGTGCCTTATTGAGATACAAATCGGGGTCTTTCTGGAAAGCGCCCTGGCAAACCGGACAGCAAAAATAATACGTTTCGTCCTGATGCATCACGCTACCATAGGCTTGATGCGGCTCAATTAAGGCGCTGCACACCGGGTCGCGCACGCGATCATCGGGTTGACTCTGGGCTGTCGTAGGCAAAAACACATTGAGCGTGGCTCCCCTACCGATTTGACTGTCAATATTAAATCGTCCGGCCAGACTCGCCACGCGCTCCTGTATGCCAAGCAATCCGTAATGATGTTGAAACGCCAGGTCGCCCAAATGCGACGGCGGACGGAAGCCACAGCCATCATCCTGGATTTGAAGTGAAACACCCTGGGGCCGATAATCCACATTTACATGGATATGTTTTGCCTGACTGTGCCGTATGACGTTGCGAAGCGCCTCCTGTGCGACGCGAAACAGGGTAAGTTCCTGTGCTTCCTCCAGACGACGCAGTTCACCATTAGCGGTGAGCTTTACCTCGACATGCTGGATCGTATCAAGTTGCATTTTCAGCGCCGGAATCAAACCTAATTCTTCCAGCGCAGGCGGGCGTAAATCCCCAATGAGGTTACGTAAGCCAGTGACGATCTCGACGGCCTGTTCACGGACAAACTGGAGCATTTGAACGGCACGATCCGGGTCGGTTTTGACCCAGTTTTTCGCCATATCGATGCCCTGGGTGATGGCAATGGTCGATTGCACAGCATCATCGTGAAGTTCACGGGCAATGCGTTTACGCTCATTTTCTTGTCCATCCGCCAATTGTTCAGCATACGCCCGGCTCTGGTCCTGAGCGCGCCGGACATGCCCGACCATGCCGGACATTGCCCGACGTAGCGCCTGGATTTCGGAAATACCCCCACATTGACGATCCAATGAATCCAGTTCACCCTGACTGAGTTGGACCGCCTGAAGGGACAGTTTCTGAATCGGTCTCAATACCCGTAGAAAAAACCACACATTGCTTGCCAGAAATAATGCCCCGCCAACACAGCAAATCTCAAACAAGCTGGCATGATTCATAACTCATTTGTCCCTTCCAGCGTGATAAACCCATGCTGCAACCCAATTGCGACTGCCTCAGTGCGGGTCGTTACCCCAAACTTCTGATAAATATTTTTAAGATGTCCTTGAACGGTGCGATCCGAGATATACAGCAGTTTGCCAATCTCTTTATTGGTTTTGCCTGATCCGGCGTGAGCCAGCACTTCCAGTTCACGATCGGTTAAGCCTTCAATTTGCGCGGACATGCCCGTGATGTGTTTTTCGGCACGTGCCAGCGTATCGGCATCAAACGCTTTACGCCCAACAGCGACCTCATTCAAGGCTTTGTACAGCTCGGATAATTCCGCTGTTTTAAGAATAAACCCATCAGCACCCGCATCCAAAAGCGCGTGGACGTAAGCGGGTTCGTTATACGCGGTTAAAACCAGAATGCGAATATCAGGGTAATCATGGCGAATGCGTCGGGTCGCTTCTACGCCCGTCAATTCAGGTAAATGGATATCCATCACCACCACATCAGGTTGTAGTTGTTCGGCTAACTCAATTGCTTCGCGCCCATTGGTTGCCTCGCCGATGACCTCCACCCCCATGCTTTCCAGGTAGAGGCGCGTACCCTGACGCACCATTTTATGATCTTCTGCGAGTAACACTTTCATGGTTACATCCTCAATCATCTAACATTTTCTCTATCATACCGCTTTCACTTCCCGCAAAGACGCGCCAAATGGCGTATGCTGATCAAAAGTTGTCCGGATAGAATGGGAGTGAATGGAATTCAAGACCCAATAGGAGAACAAAATGGATACCAAAACGTTTAAAGTTCCAAATATGACCTGCAACGGCTGCGTCAGCACGGTTCGCAGTGAGATCGAGCAACTGATAGGCGTGATAAATGTTGACATCAACAAGCCTGCCCAGCTTGTGACCGTTGAATGGAACGCCCCAGCGTCCTGGGATTTGATCGAAAAGGCACTGATCGAGATTGAGTACGCGCCGGAAGAAGCCTGAACCAGTTATTTTCTTTTGTACACCCCTCAAAAGCGGTCACCAGATGGGATCGCTTTTGGTTTCCCTGTACGCAGCATCTTCGGCCAGTATCCACGATTGAATATGACTTAAATCGAGCGTGGATGCAGCGTTGTGCTGGACACGGTGTTGTTATTCCTCGCTCTGGCGTACCAGTTCATCTTCGATCGGGAAACAGCACTCGATCTATCACGTTTGTTGTTTATCTTCATCATGGGCACCTTTCTAGTAGAGCGCCACAGAAATAAACGCAGAAAAGAGGTATCCTAAATGGATTGAGAGAAAAGGATACCGAAAATGGGACGAAAACAAAACTATCCAATTCACCTGAGTGCCAAAGAACATAAGGAATTGGAAACGGTTGTGAAAGGGGGCAAAAATAAGGTGCGGGTGGTGCATCGTGCCCAAATGCTGTTGTGGAGCGATGCGGGAAAAAGTGATCTTGAGATTGCTGATTTACTATCGGTCAATCCACTATCGGTGGCGAAGACGCGCCAAAGGTGGGTCGAAAAGCATACTTTATTGGACAATGCTCGCTCAGGTCGTCGCCCAATGCTGGATGGCAAGCAAGAAGCCTTCCTGGTTGCGTTGACGTGCAGTGAAAGCCCTGAAGGACGCGAAAATTGGACGATGCAACTGCTGGCTGATAAGCTGGTCGAATTGAAGGTCATTGCGACACCGATTTCCGATGAGACGGTGCGGCGCACGTTGAAAAAAATGCACTGAAGCCCTGGTTAAAAACGCAATGGTGTATCCCCACCGTCGGCAGCGAATTTGTCTGGCGGATGGAAGATGTGCTGGATTTATATGCTCAACCTTATGATCCAACCCAGCCTCAAATTTGCTTTGATGAGCGTCCGATCCAATTATTGGATGACACGTATGCTCCGCTGCCCATGCAAAAAGGGCAACCCCGTCGCTATGATTATGAGTATGAGCGCAAAGGAACGGCGAACTTGTTTATGATGGTACAACCCTTAAGCGGTTGGCGCATGGTGAAAACCACGCAACGTCGCACCAAATTAGATTTTGCTGCCTGTATGAAAGATCTGGTGGATGTGCATTTTCCACAGGCTGAAGTCATCCGCCTGGTTTTGGACAATCTTAACACCCATAATCCCAGTTCCTTGTATGAGGCTTTTGCCCCTCACGAGGCACGTCGCATTCTCCGAAAACTTGAATTTCACTACACCCCTAAGCATGGTTCGTGGTTAAATATGGCTGAAATTGAAATTTCGGTCTTAAGTCGCCAATGCTTACAACAACGCCTGCCAAGCATTCCTGAACTCGAATGCAACGTCACCGCTTGGACAAAACGCCGTAATGAGCAAGCACTGAAGATTAACTGGTGTTTCAACTTGGACAACGCTCGTACTAAGCTGGTGCGCTTATATCCTTAGATATTTCTGTGGTGGCCTACTAGGTTTTGTCCTGATGGATGGGCAACAACGTGAGATATCGATCGAAATTGCCGCCGTTGTCGTGGTTGCAATTCTGGCCTTCTTGGGATTGTGGACCAATCCGATCTGGCTAGTAGTCGGTTTGGTCCTACACGGCATCTGGGATTCAATCAGCACCCTCACTCAGCTCACAAGCGGGTATCCACGTTTTGCTTGATTGTTGATTGGCTGGTTGATGTGCGCCGTGTCTCGTTGAAATGCCGGAACTGTCAAGAAACAATGACTTTCGGTCTAGCAGATAGGTTGTTCTGGGTGTCAAAGTGACTTCATAAGACAGCGTTGGAGGGGCAGTACAGTTTGTGGAAGATTTTGCATTTCCGACACCTGTTCTGTTGGATGAAGTAGGCGAAGTCGATGCTTGGTATAACGCCAGCAACACCCCGACAACTCTGTTTGTGGATGCTGAAAGCAATATCACCGCTCGACGCTTTAGCCGGATGATAGTCGAGCAAATTGATGGATACATTGAGCAACTTGGAGACAGCGAATAAATGCGAACGCCAACGCACTTTTTGACCACTGCTCTGATTGACCGTTTCCTTCCCGAAACCAATGTGCCGAAACACACAATCGGCTTTCTGGTGGGCTCGGTGCTGCCTGATCTTCCCTTCACAATACTGACCGTGTTCTATGAAATCTACTATCGGCGGTTCGCGGAACTCCCTCTGAATCGCTACAAAAGTGTCATGGAATATCTGCACCTTGATTTGTTCTTCAATGATCCCGTCTGGATTGTCGGGCACAACACCTTTCACTCGCTGATCGTTAACCTCGGCCTGACAGGGATTGGATACCTGGCATTGAGACTTAACAAACGCTGGGGAATCTTCCTGTTCTGGCTTGCCGTGGGGATGCTACTGCATACCGTCATCGACATCTTTACCCATACCAGTGACGGTCCGCTGATATTCTTTCCGCTAAACTGGACCTACCGCTTTTCTAGCCCGGTCAGCTATTGGGAAGCGGCGCATTTTGGTCAGGTCGTTATTGTGGCTGAGTACGGCATCAACCTCATGATCCTACTCTATTTTCTGATCAGGTGGCACAGTCAACGCCACAACTTGACAAGCTGAAAAGGCTGATAATTCTCCAGCGTTTTCAGCCTTAGGCCCTTATTTCGTCGGCAGCAACGCTAGGGCTGTTGCTCATGGATGGCAATCGTGCGCTCCCGCTGGATATCCACTTGCTCAGGTGTCCACATCGTCTTAATGTATGCGATCACCGCTTCAATTTCCGCATCAGAGAGAATAGATCCCAATGCAGGCATCACATAAAAGTTCACCGGGTCACCCATCCCGCCCTCGCGGATGATACGTATGATGAGATTATCATCGTGATGCCAGGTGTGTCCGATGTCGTCGTGTGGGGGTGCGCCAAAACGCCCGGTAATATCGCGCTCTAACGGAGCATCGGGGAATTGACCCTCACCATTTGCACCGTGACAGGTCGCGCACTGGGCATTGTAAACGGTTTGACCTGAGATATAGGTATCTGAACCGACAGCGGCAGGTGCGATGACACCGGTATCTCCCGCCGATGAACAGGCGGAAGCTACCAGCATAACTGCGACTGCGATGATTATGAGATAGGATGTTTTACTACGCATCAATCGGTTTTGCCTCCTGTATCGAGGAAGTCCGAACTGTTGCTTCGCGCTCGATTTTATGTCCGCGAAGCCGGAGACTGTTACTGACAACGAAGACGGAAGAAAAAGCCATAGCCGCAGCAGCCAGCATCGGCACAAGCGCGCCAGCCATTGCCACTGGAATGAGGATGATATTGTAGATGAACGCCCAGAACAGGTTCTGGTAGATCGTCCGCATCGTCGCACGACTCAAGATGATCGCACGGGCGACACCGCGCAGATCGCCGCTCACCAGCGTCACGTCGGAGGCTTCCATTGCAATATCGGTTCCCGTCCCAATCGCAATACCGACATCCGCCTGCGCCAGAGCGGGTGCGTCGTTAATGCCATCACCGACCATTGCCACAAGCAACCTCTGGTTGCCTTTGCCTTCCGACTGCAACTGCTTCACCGCTTCCACTTTTTGGTCAGGCAGCACTTCTGCCAGCACACGCTCAATCCCCACTTCACGGGCAATCGCCCTCGCTGTCCGCTCGTTATCCCCTGTGACCATGACGACTTCCAGCCCTAACTCGCGCAGGGCAGCAATGGCCTCGCGGGAGCCAACTTTTACGGTATCGGCGATGCCAATCAGCCCGGCAAGCGTGCCATCCACCACCGTCAGCACAACGGTACGCGCCTGGGCCTGAAGCCCTTCAATCTGCCCCATCGTGGATTCAAGTTCATGCCCCTGTTCGCGGATAAAACGTGGGCTGCCTACGAGTACGGTTCTGCTATCGACCACCGCACGGATGCCCCGCCCGGATTCGGATTCAAATGACTGCGGCTGTGGCGGTGTAATCCCGCGCTCCAGTGCCGCTTTAACCACTGCCTGTCCGAGTGGGTGTTCACTGCCGCGTTCCGCTGAGGCTGTGAGCAGCAGTAGTTCAGCGACTTCAAATCCATTGAGCGGAAGCACATCCGTCACCGTCGGTTCACCGCGTGTAATCGTTCCCGTCTTGTCCAGCGCGACGACCTGAATGCGTTTGGCATTTTCCAGTGCTTCACTGTTCTTGAACAGTACGCCCATCTCCGCGCCGCGTCCGGTGCCAACCATAATCGCAGTCGGAGTGGCTAACCCTAAAGCACATGGGCAGGCAATGACCAGCACCGCGACGGTATGAACCATTGCCGGGACAAAGCCAACCTGCCCGATCACTAGCCAACCGAGAAATGTGAGCGCTGCCAATCCCAGCACAACCGGGACAAACACCCCCGAAACCGTATCCGCAATCCGCTGAATGGGCGCTTTCGACCCCTGCGCCTGTTCGACCAGACGAACAATCTGTGCCAGAGCGGTCTGTGCGCCTACTTTTTGCGCCTCAATCACCAATCGCCCCTGTTTGTTGACCGTTGCACTGATGACTTCGCTGCCTGCTTCTTTGTTGACAGGCAGGCTTTCACCCGTCAGCATGGACTCATCAACGGACGAGCGCCCTTCAATCACCACGCCATCCACTGGAATACGCTCTCCTGGACGTACCAGCAGGGTATCACCGATCATCAGGTCATCCACCGGCACTTC
Source organism: Aggregatilineales bacterium (assembly GCA_038251045.1). Lineage (GTDB taxonomy): Bacteria > Chloroflexota > Anaerolineae > Aggregatilineales > Phototrophicaceae > CFX2. The sequence continues at coordinate 8,479 of JBBSBS010000268.1, forward strand.
ATTCTCCTGCCCGTCACGCAATAGGGTCGCCGTCTTAGGCGCAAGCCCCATCAATTTCTTGATCGCTTCGCTGGTGCGTCCTTTGGCGCGGGCTTCGAGCAGTTTGCCCAGCGTAATCAGAGTCAGGATGACCGCTGCTGTCTCAAAGTAAACGTGACCACCAACCGAGTCCGAAATGCCGAAGACGATCCCAATCAGTACAAAAATGCTGTAGATATAGGCTGCCAGTGACCCCATCGCAATCAGGGTGTCCATGTTGGTGGTACCGTTGCGGGCGGCTTTATATGCCCCGACGATGTACTGCCGTCCGACGATTACCTGAACCGGGGTTGCCAGCAGTCCAAACACAAAGACCCAGCCCGACCATAACAGCCAGTTCAGTGCTGGATTCGGTCCTGACATCCCGCTCATGGCAGTCATTCCAGCGTCAGCGAAGCTCGTCATATACAGGTCACGTGCCATGCTCAAGACAAACAAGGGAATGGTGAAGACTGCGCCAATCAATACCATGCGCTGCTGACGGTCAATTTCTGCCTGACGCGCCGCCCGTTCAGCGTCCTCTGGGACTTCGGCATTCGAGA
>JBBSBS010000269.1:0-9046 GCA_038251045.1 Aggregatilineales bacterium
CTCTGCTTGTTCATCATATTCATCATCATCTGCTGCATCATCATTTGTTGCTGTGCCATCTGCTGCTGCAAAGAAGCCGCCTCAGGGTTCATCGCCGCGCCGAGCTGCTGCCCAACGCCTAACCCCACACCAGCTCCAGCTAAGGCACCACCCACACCGGGATTACCAGCCGCAGTCTGAGCAATGTTGAGGCGTTGTACGCGCTCCCACATATCCAAACTGACATAATTTCGCAGTTCGTCTGCCGAGACATCCTTCGCGGTGAATGGGTTAGCCTCAAATGCCTTGATTCGCAGACCCAAAGCACGGAACTTTTCGTTGAGCTTCGCCAGCATCGCGCCTTCCAGATCACCTAACAGCTTATTGGCTTCTGGAATACTTTGTGCGCCCGACATGCCGATGAGCGTAGCGACCTCACCCAACAGCATCGCCTGTACCCGATCTTTAATATCATTCATCGTCACATAAGGGCGACCAACCGCATATTGCTTGACAAAAAGCATCGGCTCATCCACACCCACATCAATGATGCCGTGTGTAATCAGCAAAACCGCGCCCAAGCCTTTACCGGGGGTTTCCATAACAATCGGCGTGCTGGTTCCCCAACCGACCTGGGGCATATCCTTCAAATTGACGAAATACAAATCCGCCGTAAATGGTGTCCGCCCGCTGGTCGCCAATCCGATAATTCCAGATAAGATTGGCAGGTTAGCCGTCGAGAGCATGTGACGCCCCGTACCCAAAACATCCAGTGCTTGTCCGCCACGAACAAAAACCGCGGCTTGGCTTTCGCCAACTATGACCTGCGATCCCATACGGAAATCACCGCTGCCTTCTTGCGGTTCCCGCCATGCGAATTCTTCCGTTCCGACATTGACATGATCTACAACATCAATCAAGCGAGGCATCCAATTTCTCCTTGTTTAAAATTAAGCTAAAAAGCGCGGCTGTGAAGTCAACTTTATACTGACTTCGAAAGATTGGTCAGCACATCATCGCGCAATGAATAAGCATCATTTGCTTCAATCGTCAACGCGTCCAACGCGCCAATTGCCTCGTTAACACCGCTGTTAGCAGTTACAGCCTTCTCCAGCGTATTCAATGCCCCGTCGAATTTATCCGCATAGGCAATCAACGCCTCATCGAAGCTGTACAACTTTTCCATTTCATCTGGACCGATTTTTAATGCTTCCATAAACCCCGAATAACCGGGTGCAGCCGTCTTAACCAGATCACGGAAGTGCTGCAATTTAGTCTTGGCACTGCTCGTCTTGCTCATATAACTCAGGCCGCCATTTTCCAGCAAACTTTTTTCAATCTCTGTCAATCGGGTCACCCGACGCGACAATTCATCCGCAATATGGTCACGCAGCATACGGTCAGCCGTGCGCCGAGCCTTATTATCGAGATACCCTGTAAATCCCGGTATGCGTGTCAACAAACGCTCTAAAGACCCACGTTGGCTTGTAATACGGTCGTAAAGTTCCGACATCCTGATTTCCTTTCATAAACACAATATAACTTGATTCTATCGTAAACATTCCCCCAGTATCCCCCCAATTATGAGGAGGGTGTATTGAGATCAACGTTCCAAACTCAAAAATACGAGAGAATCTTTGTTAAGTGAGGAAGTATTCTGTACCACAGAACGGGCACGCAACAACGCCCTTGCCGACCAGTTTGATTTCGCCGCCGCAATTTTTACACTTATCCAGTTCGCGTAAATTACCCGCGTCGGACGAGTACAATATACCCTTGTCCCAGTTGATATAGCCGCTAAACACCTGCAAACCAACCAGTTGATGAATCATATTTCTGACTGAATCAACATTGGTTTTCATTTCCAATGCCAGATCGCTCACCGGAACCTGCCCACGACTTTTGACAATATCCAGTAGTTGGCGCTGCTTCTGCATTTCCGACTCAGTTTCAGCTTCCTTGCCACCTTGTACAAACAGATATATACCAAAGCCCGCTAGCAGTGCCACCGGAATGAATGCCAATGCCCCACCGATCAACGCCCCCCCACTTTGTAATTCTCCGGCACTCACGCGTGTTGCTAGCCATAATCCTGCAATCACTGCGATTCCAAAACCGACCACCATCAAGATAATACCAACCAGCTTGCCTGAGTTCATGCCCTTCATCCTCTTCTCCGAAATCACCCTCTGTAATTCAACCGGCAAACACTATGGAAAGCGAATGAGTTAGCCAAATCCACGACTACCGCCGCCGCTGCCACCCCCGCCAAAACCACCACCGCCGCTCCATCCACGTCCACCGCTGCTCCAACGTCCGCTGCCACCGCTCGATGACGACTGCGGTTGGCTGGTCATCACCCGCGAGGCCGAGGCAAGCATAGTCGTCAAACCTGTCGATATGTTTTCTAACCCACCCGACATATTGCGTGACATACTGTCCAGTGAAACACCACCGCCCGGAGCGCGCGCCAGATCACCCGGCAAACCACTACCGCCCATTGGAATATGTGAAATTGGGCTGCCCGCGATATATCCACCGCGATACCGCCCACCCATATAGGTCGGATAGTACCAGTACGGAATCGGCACATTCGGAACCTGTGCAAAACGCCGCACCCATGCGCGGTCTAAACCAAATGCCACCGCGTACGGCAGATAATCATCAAAATGCTTCGAAGCTTCTGCCACGTCCGAATACTTCTCCAAGTTTCGTAGGTACTCATAGAAGGCCTGCCATTTTGCGGCTTCCTCGGCTCCTTTGCGCGTTTTGGCGGGCATTGCCTGCCCCGCTATCAGCGCCACTACGCCGACAAATCCCAACGACAGCGGCACCGCATACAGCAATTCACCAACCGTATCGCTTAACTCTGTTGCCGTGAAAAAGATAACTCCCGCCACGACCAGCAGTAGTATGCCGATGCCCGACCAAATCGCACGCGTTGTCTGTGGATTAGTCGTGAAAAGTCCCTCATCAACCAGCGCTTTATAAAGATCGGATTGCAACGACGAAATGACGGTATAGAAGGTATTTCGAAGCGAGTCCATCGTCCGCTCCATACCCTTTGCAAACATCGAATTCAACATGCGTTTTTCATAGGGCAGCAAGTCATCTGCGGCTTGATCAGTTCGCTTGAACGTGAACTTACTGGTACTGCCCAGACCAAACAATCCCGCTTCTTGCGTCTCTTCCATCACCAGATAACCACGCCGCGCGAGGTCAATCATTATTGAAATAACATCCTGCACATCAGCCTTCTCGTCAATCAACGTACCCACCACAGCAGGCGACAACTTATTCGGCGGGTCGGTGATAAATGTTGGAACAGAGCCAATTTTGGGATCGCGCCCTTTGGTATACCACACGGCGTAAATGCCCAATGTGCCACCAATCGCTATCAGCAGAGAAAGACCAATCAACCCGATATTAACCAGTGGCTTGGTGTTTTCATCATAATTACGTTGTTGGTCAAAACTACTTTGCCAGCCCGGAGGGTTCGCCGCCGGATTATGAGGATACTGCACGCGGATTTCAAAGGTTTCATCGTTCACTATTTGCCGGTTTGCCGTGGCGGTAATCGTCGTCCCTTGTACATTAACCGTCCCCGGTACACCATACGTCTCTACCGAATCCACACCCTCACGCGGGGCATATCCTTCCGGCATAACGACTTTAATCGTACTTTCGCCAATCGAAAACCCGAAGTGATCAGACGGAATAGCAATCCACCACAATTGATCGCCACCCTCATACACCCGCAGCCCGCCGTTCACACGGTAGCTAATTTCAAATGTATCGCTAGTGTTGTTAATAGCTTGGAAAAAATAGTAGGTGATGGATAACCCATCGCTTGTGTTCTCCACGCAATATGTTCCTGCCCGTTCACTGCCACAACGAGCCTCTAAAGCGCGTCCAGCCTCCGAGACAGTCACGTTCGTTATGCTATCCAGATTTGTCAGCGGGATAACAACCGATCCAAATCGAAAACTGCCACTAAAGACAATGTCATAACTTTCAGTGACATCAAAAGCATTGGTGTTAACATTCACATTGTCGATGAGTACATCCCACCGGTTCCAGAAAATTGTACGATCTTGTGCCTTAATGGGTGAAACGAACAATAATGTGAGAATCAAAAAAAGTAGGGGAATGATAGTGCGTTTTTGCATCTTTTGGCCTCCACGAAAACCCTGCCCCTCAAGTATATCATGCTACAACGTCATGTTGTTGGCACGTTACGTCTTTCAGGTGTAATATGACTTTTCATAACAACAGCTTGAATCATCCCTCGATATGAAGGAGAAATTGCGATGCGACACACCCGTTTCGCTGCTTTGCTAATCTGTGCATTATGCATATGTGTTCTGCCAGCCAATGCCAGCGCACAGGATGTTACGAGTACACCTGCCCTGCCCACAGCAACCATCGTACCAACAACCGATCAGGTTTACGTCGTTCGTTTGGGGGATACGCTGTTCAAAATCGCTCAACGTTTCAAGCTCACTGTCAAACAGTTGGCAGAAGCGAACGGCATTACTAACCCTGCACTCATCTACGAGGGTCAATCGCTGCGTATTCCCGATGGCAGTGCGGTCACAGCGACCCTATCACCAGCACAACCCACACCAGTTCCCGCCACACCCCCGCCGGCATCAGGCACTTACACCGTTCAAGTGGGCGACACTTTGTTCAAAATCGCGGTACGCTTCAAAACGACTACCGCCGTACTTATTAGCTTGAATACGCTGCCTAACCCTAACATTGTATACGTGGGTCAAGTCCTGAAAGTTCCGGCTGACGGTCAAGTGATCCCCTCTCCCCCACCTGTCCCGGTAGCGCAGCCTGACCAACCGATTGACCCTGTTACTGCACCCGTTCAAAATGAGCCTGTCGGCTATGGTTTCGATTACGGCATCGAAGCATTCACCAGCGGGCAGGATTTAGCATCGTTGACAACCTCCCTCAACCAATTGGGAATGCATTGGGTCAAGCAAACCATCAATTGGCGCGATGTTGAACCCGTACGCGGGCAGATCGACTTCGCCACACTGGATGAAACCGTTAACCGTTTTGCCAGTGCCAACCTCAAAATCCTATTCACAGTCACGACTTCACCCACATGGGCACGTTCTTACATACTCGAAAGCGGCCCTTCGGATAACTTGGATGATTACGGGACATTTGTCGCAGCCTTGGCCCAGCGTTATGCCGGTCGCGTACAAGCCTACGAAATCTGGAATGAACCTAACCGCCGCTCTGAATGGTCATGCACCGAGTCTTCAGATAAACCTACCTTCTGTAAAGCTCGATACAGTGACCTCTTAGACATCGCTTACAAAGCCATAAAAGGTGTAGATTCCAGCGCAGTTGTGGTCAGTGCCGGGTTAGCCCCTACTGGCTACAATGACGGTGTAAATGCCATTGACGACCGCATTTTCCTCAAAGACTTGTATGACGCAGGTTTAGCAAATATGAGTGATGCCATTGGCGCACATCCGCTCGGTTGGGCAAATCCGCCCGACTCGGCCTGCTGTGCCGCCCCCGAAGGCGTAACAACCCATTTTGACAACGCCAGCTTCTTCTTCCGCAACACACTTGACGACTATCGCAAAATCATTGTCGAAAGCAAAGACAGCAGTACACCCATCTGGGTGACCCGTTTTGGTTGGGGAACCAGTGAAGACACCAACGCGCCCGACAAAAACAATATCTTCGTCTCCTACACCAGCCTCGAAGAACAGGCCAACTATATTTCTCGTGCTTTTGAACTCGCCACTGAACTCGGTTTCATCGGGCCGATGTTCCTCTCAAACCTTAACGGTTGTCAGGCCGGTGGTGATCCTGAAAGCTGTTATTACAGCCTGATCAGTCCTGCTGGCACACCGCGTCCCGCTTATCAAACCCTTGCGGATCGTGTGGGTTCGTCTGATACCACCGATGCCGAACAACCAGCCGCGCCAACTGCGGCATTAGATACGCCCGAACCACCACCCCTTCCAATGGATGAGGTTACGCCTGAAGTAAGCGCCATTGGCTAAAGCAGTAGAAAAAATGAGGGCGAACGCATCACGCTCGCCCTCATTCCAATGTCAGTCATCAATCCGATGTCCTTATCGGGTAGCTACAGCGTAAAGCCTCGCCACCTCTATCGCTTCCACAGCCAATTCCTGCCGTAGATCTTGTGGTTCCAAAACCTCGACCTGTGTACCCCACGAACGTAACCACGGCATCAAGTCATGCCAATCTGCCACCTGCACCGTCAATGTGCATCGCTTATCCGGCAAAATCTCAATCTGTTGCGAAGTATGCCACAACCGTTCACGAATCAAGGGTGTCACATCTTGGGCAAATGCCAACACCACACGGATGCGTTCGCGCCCATCCGCGACCATCACCCCCCATACATTTTCCAAGTACGGTCGGCGGTCAAACGCCTCCGGCACTTCATACTCCTCATCCAGCATCTTCGCCCGCTTAATCCATTCAATTTTCAGCACTTTAATGGATTGCGTTTGCACATCTTGCCCTACCGTGTACAAACCGCCTGTTGTCGTCGGCTCAATAAAATAGGTGCGGAAATCGCGGGTATAGGTCTCGCCCTGTTTGCTCTGGCTCCCCCAAAGTCGGATCGTCCGGCCCTCTACCCAACCGCGGATAATCATTTCTAAGATTTGGACATAATTGCGGTCAACTGGGTTACCCCGCATCCAATCAGCAATATAATCCACATGCGAAGAAAGTGGCTCTGGTAATGCTGCACACAATTTGTTGAGCGCTGAAACAATATGCGGATTTTGCTGCTCGGCGCTGCGGGTGTATGCTCTCGCTGCCACAAACAAGGCGACGACCTCATTCACATTCATCCGCACCGACGCTAAATAATAATCGCGATTGAGATGAAACCGTCCATCTTCCTGTGAAACGGGGATGCCCAACTTTTCCAGCGTATCCAAATCGCGATAAATCGTACGCCGATCTACGCCAACCGCTTCCGCAATTTCTACCGCTCGTAGACCCTGCCCATTACGAAAAAGCAGGCGTTCTATGGCGGTCAGCCGTTCTCCTCTGTTAATGAGTCTCGCACTCATATCTTGCCCTTTAACAGCCATATATAACAGGCAGTATAACAGCATTCCATTTTACGCGCTGACCACGACCACAAAGAGATTAACAATTAAACAATGGTAATCAACGATTATGCTAATCTTCTTGAAAGAATTACGTTATATGCTGTAACGTAGGGGGCATTGCCGAGTCAAACAAATAAGAATTAATGCGGGGTTCAGTTTATGTCACTCTCTACAGATATATTTCTTCACCAAAAACTCGGTCGCTATGAAATCCGTCAACGCCTCGGTGTCGGTGGCATGGCACGTGTATTTATGGGTTGGGATACCAGCCTCGAACGTCAGGTCGCCATCAAAATATTACATGAGCACTTAGTTGAAGATTCAACTTTCAAAGAAAGATTTGAGCGCGAAGCAAAATTAGTGGCCACGCTAAACCATCCCAATATTGTACAAATTTACGACTATGACAGTATCAGCCTAAATCAGCACATGGTCTGTTATATGGTCATGCCCTACTTCCCCGGTACGACCTTAACCGACGTGCTAAACGAAACAATTACGCAGGGAAAAACACTCCCAAATGAGCGTATTCTTGAAATCATACTTGAACTCTGTTCAGCACTTGGCTATGCCCATTCTCGAGGCATGGTACACCGTGACGTAAAACCAGCCAACATCATGTTTGACGAACACAATCGTGCCATTTTGACCGATTTTGGCATCGCACGCTTGAAAGAAGGGGTCAATCTGACTCAAGATGGTGCCACGGTAGGCACACCCGCCTACATTTCCCCCGAACAAGCCGCTGGCTTACCGGTTGACTCTCGCACCGATCTTTATTCCTTGGGCATTATCGTCTACGAGATGCTTGCTGGCGAACTCCCTTTCACAGGGGATAGTCTCTTTTCACTCATTTTGCAGCACATCAATGCCCCGATACCGTCTTTGCCATCGACCATTCCCAAGGCAAACGCCCGTATTCAATCATTCATATTCAAAGCCTTAGCCAAAGACCCGAAAGACCGTTACCAAACCGCAGCCGAATTTGCCGATGATCTTAAAGCCGCATTCACGCAGGCCAACCCTGTCGCGTCGCCCACCCAAACACAAAATATCACGCCCGATTTCTTGCGGGTTGACCGGAATTCTGCAACGCAGATTTTGCCTTCGCCATCTACCACACCCGCGCAGCGTTCCTTTGTGCCTGCTCTTGCCGGTGCGGCATTCATTTTAGCTTTGGTCGCTGTAATCACTCTACTTGTGACCAACAACACCCAAACGACGGCGAGCAATCCTCCACCTCCCCAAAGTACCGCCATTTCCAGTATGACCGAAGACGAAGGTATGCCCTTTCACAGTACCTTCGCCACTGATGATCGCACCACCGTTCATTGGCAGCAAAATAGTGAAGGTGACGTACAGCGACAAATGACAAGCGACGGTATGTACCGAATCGAAAATCGCCTGCCGGGAACGGCAGCCTCAGCCTTATACGACCCTGCGCAAACCTTCCTCAACGGGACGATTTCGATGCACGCCTTATTGGATAACGCCAGTTCGAGCACCAGTGGCTACGGCATCATTTTCCGCTACATGGATGAAAGTAACTACAACGTATTTGCCATTGATGGTCAGGGGCGTTACAGCATCTGGCAGTTAAAGGCTGGCGAGTGGTACGAGTTGCGGGGACTTGATGAACGCTGGACAGACAGCAGCTTTATCCTGCCGCAAGGACAAATAAACCAGCTAACGGTCACCTTCGCCAATAATAAAATCAATGGTTACGTGAATGACCATGACGTTATATCCGTAATAGTGGATGACACATCGGTTATGGCTGGCTCTGTTGGCATATATGTTGCTGCCAGCGCCAATGGTACCGCAGCTGCGCTTGTGCAATCGTATGAAGTCGGCAGTCAAGTCAACTCAATGACCGCCGACTCACCTTAGCCGCCTGCAAAACGCGCCAGATAAACCACTATCCAAAGTGGGATCAG
>JBBSBS010000270.1:0-9045 GCA_038251045.1 Aggregatilineales bacterium
AGCGATTACACCCAAGACGAAGGTGCTGTACGGTGAGACTATCGGCAACCCGCGTGGGAGCATCCTCGACATTGAGGCGCTGGCTGATCTGGCACATTCCCACGGGATTCCGCTGATTGTTGACAGCACATTCGCAACACCGTATCTGTGCCGTCCGTTGGATTGGGGCGCGGATATTGTGATTCACTCGGCGACCAAATTTCTGGGTGGACACGGGAATTCCATCGCGGGGGTGATTGTCGATTCGGGCAAGTTTGACTTCAGCACCTTCCCGACGATTGCTGATCCCGATCCGGCGTATCATAATCTACGGTTTTACGAGACATTCGGTCACTATGGGTTTTTGATGAAGGCGCGGGCGGTTACGGTACGCGATACAGGCGCAGCACTGTCCCCTTTTAACTCGTTCATGCTGATACAGGGATTGGAAACCCTTTCGGTACGGATGGAACGGCACATCAAGAATGCACAGGCGGTCGCGGAGTTCCTGAGCAACCATCCGAAGGTGGATTGGGTGGCATATGCGGGGCTGCCGGATAACCCATATTACGCGCTGGCGCAGAAATATACGCCTAAAGGTGCGGGAGCGGTGTTCACGTTTAGCATCAAAGCGGAGAACCCACGACTGGCAGGCAAGACGTTCATCGAGGCGCTGCATGTGTTTTCTCATCTGGCGAACGTGGGTGATGTGCGGAGTCTGGTGATTCATCCGGCATCAACCACGCACCAGCAGTTATCCGACGCAGAGTTGGAAGCAGGCGGCGTTACGGCGGGCATGATCCGCTTATCCATTGGATTAGAGACTACAGAGGATTTATTATGGGATCTGGATCAAGCCTTGCAGTTGACGTGAGCATGAACACCGTTCTGAATGAGGAAGAACGGATTAAATATCAGGATTCGGGTGTAATCCGCACCGTGTTGAGCACATCGAAAACGATTGCGATTGTGGGATTGTCACCCAAAAGTGAGCGCCCCAGTTATTTCGTTGGCTCATACCTGAAGTCAGAGGGTTACCGGATTATCCCGGTTAACCCACGGGCGACGGAAATTCTGGGCGAAAAATGCTATCCGGATTTACTGAGCATCCCTGAACCGGTGGATATGGTGGATGTCTTTCGGAAGCCGGAAGACTGTCTGGAGGTTGCCAAGCAGGCGATAGCGATTGGCGCAAAGACGTTGTGGCTGCAACTACTGGTTGTGAATTTAGAGGCGGGGGCGTTGGCAGCAGCAGCGGGATTGAATGTCATTATGGACCGATGCGTGAAGATTGAACACGGGCGTTACAGCGGATCACTGCATTGGGTGGGCATGAACACCGAGATTATCAGCGCACGGCGGAGTCAGCGGTATTTTTAGGGGATGAATTCAAATCGCCAAGAGCGCCAAGATGTTTTCACTAAAGATGGTTAAATCATCATGTTTTTAGAGCATCAGGCACGTTCCTTACAGCAGTTTAGGATTTGAGTTGGACACGTTGAAGGATAAAGTCGCGATTGTAACCGGAGCAGGCCAAGGTATTGGCTTGGCGATTGGCGAGTGTTTCGCGCGTGAAGGGGCGCACGTGGTTGTGGCTGAGATTCAGCGTGAGAAGGCGCATGAAGCGGCGGCACATTTGACTGCGATAGGGGCTAAAGCGCTGGCATTCCCGATGGACGTGGGCGACACCGCGCAGATTGAGCAGATGGTACAGTCGGTAGTCAAGCAATTCGGGCGGGTTGATATTCTGGTCAACAACGCGGGTGTTTCGGAGAAAGCGGCCTTCTTCGAGATGACACCGGAACGCTGGGATTGGTTACAACGGGTCAATCAGCGCGGGTTATTCTTTTGCTTGCAGGCAGTGGCGCGGCAAATGGTGGCGCAGATTTCGGACGACGTGAAGGCAGCGGGACATGCTGACCGGAGTTACGGCAAGATCATTAATTTGTCATCGATTGCGGGACGGCGAGGACGAGCAGACGCTATCCATTATTCGGTGTCAAAAGCGGCGGTGATTACGATCACACAAGGGGCGGCGATGGCACTGGCTCCTTACAACATAAACGTGAATGCGATTTGCCCAAGTGTGATTCCTACGGCGATGTGGGATGAACTCGACCGGATTCAGTCAGAAGCGCATGGTATCGCACGCGGAGAATGGTTCAAGAAACGGGTGGAACGGATACCATTGAAACGGGCGGGAACGGTTGAGGATGTGGCGACGATGAGCTTATTTTTGTGTTCAGAGGCGGGTGATTACATCACCGGACAAACGTATAATCTGGATGGCGGGTCGGAAATGAATTGAGCGACAGGCTCACGATCATACCTAAAATTTCAAATCGCCAAACGCGCCAAGAGAAAAAGAGAATACTAAAATTAAAAAGGGTTTGCCGATGACAAACCCCTACAGTATCTATTGGATGATGGGTATTTATTCAATCGGTTCTTTGTAGATGATGTAGCGCCCGATGTCGTCCCCTTTGGCGATGCAGGTCGACAGATCGATCTTGAACTCGCGTCCGCCGGATACCCAGCGTAAGCCTTCTTGCAGCAGCCCTTGACCGACATAACACACCGCTTTATCAGACGTTTTGCGCCCCCAACACATCGGGCAGCGTTCCAGCGTGTAGATGATACGGTCGTCGCCTTCTTCGCGGACGTTACTGACTTGGTCGCTAAACTGGCTGAAGATGTTCGCCATCGCTGGCACACCGACCTTCAGCTTGGCACTCAACGGCAGCACCTTAAAGGCCAAATCACCCACACCGGCTAACGCACCGAAGCCGCGTAAGGCATCTGCGAAGAGCGTGCGACCGACGCGCAGCGCCAAACCGCGCCCGCCACGTGGGCCGTACATTTCTTCCAACGCCACACACAATGCGGTGAAGTCGGCGAAATCAAAAACTTTATCCAGATTATCCGGTGGGTAATTACCGATCAGATTATCAAGGTCAGCCAGATGGAGAACGGCGTTGAGGCCGTTTTTGCCCATGACTTCTTCCATCGCGTCGAGGAAGATACGGGCGAATTTGTTGGGATAGTAATAACCACTTTTTACAGGTGGCATTCGGCGTGCTCCTTCAGTCGGATTGAGAAAGGTTGAGCATCATTATGACGCAAATGTTTCTATTGGCAAGCTGACAAGGCATACTGCCGTAAAGCAATTTGCAATACACTACTGTTACGATTTTAACGCAATCTGGTGGTTCTGTGCATTGTCGTTTGCGAAAACAGGTAACGGAAACGCATCGGACGGGATGGATTTGGATGTCAACAAACGCCCCTGCATACTCCAAGGACCTGTCCATGTAATCTCAACATCGGCAATTTTGCCTTTCCAATCGGCAGCATCCTCAAAAAATACCAGTTTATTCTGAGGAGTACGACCGCGCCAACGTCCCTTAAAATCTTCTTCAACCAAAACGGATACGGTTTTCCCCAGCGCGCGGGCATTAATTTCCGCCAAGACACCGGCTTGCATTTCGTCGGTGGTTTCGTGACGGCGCTTCTTCTCTTCTTCGGAGACATCATCGACCATCGAACGGGCGCTGAGGGTATGGGGACGTGGTGAATAACGGGCGAGATGCACTTTATCCAGCTTGAGTTCAGCGAGCAAATCATAGGTATGCTGGAACTGCTCATCGGTTTCACCGGCAAATCCGACGATAACATCGGTATGAATGGCGACATCGGGTATACGTGAGCGAATATTGGCGACGAGCTTGCGATATTGGTCAACGGTATAACCGCGCTTCATGTTTTGCAGGACAATATCATCACCGGCCTGTACGGGTACTTCGATGACAGGCATGAGGTGTGGTAGTTCCGCGACCGTATCCAGAATTTTGTCGGTCATCCAATTGGGATGGCTGGTCAAAAAGCGAATACGCTCCAGACCGGTATCTTCGGTGACACGATGCACCATACGCAGCAGATCGGCAAGATCAGGACCATCGGGAACATCTTTGCCGTAGCGGTCTACAATTTGACCGAGCAAGGTGATATCACGGACACCTTGAAGGGCGAGGCTGCGGACATGCCCTACTATTTCACCGACGCTGCGGCTGCGTTCGACACCCCGACGACGCGGGATGATGCAGAATGAACAGGCGTGGGAACAGCCATAAACGATGGGAACATGAGCACTGATGAGGCTGTTTTGCTCATGAGCAGGTAAGAGAATATCGCCATCCTGAAGGGCATCCCGCTGGTCGCGTTCATGACGCTCGAGTTGAAGCACTTCGGCTTCGGTCATGCGACTGTGCAGAAATTCGACCATCGGTTGCGGATCACTGGGGGACATGAAAACATCGACGTAGGGCACACGTTTGCGCAGACGGAGAGCGTCCTGCACACCTACCAGACAGCCCATAACCGCAATGATGCGGTCAGGATACTGCTGTTTTAGAACGTTGAATTCGCCAAGACGACTAAAGGCTTTGTCTTCGGCTGATTGGCGCACCACACAGGTGTTGACCACCATAATATCGGCTTCGTGAAGAGTCGATGTGGCGCGATGACCTAATTTTTCGAGTTCAGAGGCCAGATATTGGCTGTCCGCCGTGTTCATCTGACAGCCCATACTTTCGAGGTAATACTTCATTAGACTGTACCGACTTGATATGATTTTGAACTATCGTATTGTATCGGAAGGGGTAGGATGCGTCAATCACAGCAGTGTGTTTCACCCGATACCATCACATGGGACGGGTTCCAGCGAGAGGCCGGAGAGATCACCCCTGTGGGAAAGTTTTAGAAGGATGAAGTTATCTTCGAGGGTGACATAATCGGTAACATCGGCAGTGAGGGATTGGTGCGCCTGAAATGTGCCAATGTGCCAGCCATTGACGAAAACCTGAGTGCCTACAGGGGCGATGATTAAGTGCAAGTGATAACGAATACACACGTCGTGAATGGGTTCTAAATCGAAGGTGTGACGCAAATTGAGTGTGCCAGAATACGCAATTAGGTCACGGGGGTAATCAGAAATTTGTGGCAGTACACCCCATGACGACTCATCCAGTTCAGTTGCGCCGTAGATAGGATCGATCACTTCAGTCGGGAAGTAGCGCCAGTTAGTGTCTAGGGAAATAGGGTTCATGTGATTTTAGACCGTAATTGAATTATGGGGACTCTGCTGCAATACCAATTTTAGAACACTTTAAGGCGATTATGACAGCATCAGATTCAACCTTGAGCTTGATAGTGCTGGATGATTGAAACGGCTTCGGCAGCGAGGCGCTGCTGGAGTGTGATCGGTTCAAGGACGCGGACATTTGCGCCCCAACCGAGCAGCCATTGAACGAGATCCGTTTCGTGGCGGGCACGGAGGGTCACAATAAGACCGTCAGGATTATTTTCCATGCCGATTATATAGTAAAAAGATTCTTCCTGTACCCAGCGGGCGACGGATGGGCTGAACATGACACGAACGATTATATCGCCGTCGCCGCGCTGCCCCGGACCGAGTTGAAAGTTTTCGGGACGGGTGAAGGCAGCGGGAAGCACTTGAACACGGTCAATACGGTCAAGGCGAAAGTTGCGTTGATCGTGGCGCAGGTGGCAGTAACCGGTCAGATACCACGTATTGTGGAGGTGGATGAGGCTGTAGGGGTCAACATCGCGGGTGGTTTTGCTGCCCGCTATTTCCTGATTGGCGGTAAAGCGGGTGTGATAGTCGAGGCGAACGGTGTGATGCTGGATGATGGCGCGGCGAAGCTGTTGAAGTTTTTCAGGATCGGCGACGGATTCCAATGGATTGACGGCGATAAAGCGCATACTGGTTTGGAGATCGTCAACTTCATCACGCAATTGTTGGTTGAGGACAGCGCGAATCTTACTGGTGGCAGAATGGGCGGCAGATTGATACTGTGCGTCAAAGGTTTGCTGCATGAAATCCGTGCCGAGCAGAAGGACAATTGACTCGTCGGTGGTGAAGCTGAGAGGTGGCAAGAAGTAGCCTTCATCTAGGGAATAGCCCTGCCCCGGCGAAGAGATGACCGGAACGCCGGATTCCATCAAGGCCAACATATCACGATACACGGTGCGCTTGCTGATCTCAAAGGTAGCGGCAAGGTCTTCGGCACGCTGCCAGCGTTTGGCTTGCAGTTCGACAATTAAGGCGAGTAGGCGGTCGGTACGGTTCATAGGATGGTTTAGATTATTGGGTGAGCGAATATAAGCTGGTAGACAATCTGACGAGAGTGCTATTTGCGTAGTAAGTATACATCGGTCACAATAGTTTCGGATTGATATGCGCTAGCTACGAGGTCAATAACAATGCGACATACGGTTTTATTTTATAACCCGATTAGCACTTCCAAAGGAAAACAACGTCTGCCACTGTCCTTGCTGGCGGTATCGGCTGTAATCGCGAACGACTATGATATCGAGTTTATTGACGGCAATTTGATCGATGATCCGGCAACCCAAATTATTGAACGGGCGCGGGCGACCCATGCCAAGTTATTGGCGGTATCGTGTATGCCGGGGCCACAACTGCGGCAGGCTGTGCCGGTATGTAAGCAGGTCAAAGCAGCCTTACCTGATTTGACAATCTTGTGGGGGGGATACTTCCCGACGCAGCATTATGAAGTGGTGCTGAAAAGCGGCTATGTGGATTACACCATCGGCGGACAGGGCGAAGCGCCCTTCCGGCAATTGGTTGACCGACTGCATCACGGCGGATCAATCGAGGAAGTTCCATCGGTAGGATACCTTCGAAATGGCGAGGTTTGCGTCAATGACCGCGCGCCGAATGTGCCGATGGATAACTTGCCGTGGTTCCCGTATGACAGCATTGATGTCAGCAAATATGTTGGACACAGTTATCTGGGCACGCGGGTGTTGAACCACAACACAAGCTTCGGCTGCCCGTTCGCGTGTAATTTCTGTGCGGTGGTGGCACTGGCAAACCGGCGCTGGCTGCCAGAAAGTGCGAAGCGGGTGGGCGACATCGTGACTTATATGCACGACAAGTGGAACATCAACGGGTTGGAGTTCCATGATATGGACTTCTTCGTGAAGGAAGATCGCACGGCAGAATTTTCCGAGCGCATCACCGGCAAAGGAATCAACTGGTGGGGCTTGGGACGTGTCGATACGCTGATGAGTTACAGCGATGATACATGGGAAAAAATGAAGCGCAGCGGGGCGAAGATGTTCTTCGTAGGTGCGGAAAGCGGTGATGATGAAACGCTGAAGCGCATGAACAAAGGTGGTAAATCAGGCACGGCGATGACGCTGGCTTTGGTCGAGCGCATGAAACATTATGGGATTGTGCCGGAATTGTCATTCGTGATGGGCAACCCGCCTGACCCACGCGCCGATATTGAGTCGACAATTACTTTCATCCGCAAAATTAAGCAAATCAATCCGGCGACAGAACTGGTGCTTTATATTTATACGCCCGTGCCGCAAGAAGGCAGTATCCTGCTAGACGAGGCGACCAAGTTAGGCTTCCGCTTCCCGACCTCGCTGGATGAATGGGCAAGCCCGGAATGGGCGAAGTTTTCGATGCGGCGTGACCCCAGCACACCATGGTTTAAGGATGTGACACGGCGGCGGGTACGGAATTTTGAGTCGGTCATTAATGCATATTACCCGACGGTAACTGATATGCGTCTGCAAGGCCAATGGCGGAACGCGCTGCGGGCGCTGAGTGGTTGGCGTTATAAACTGGAATACTACGATTGGCCTTATGAACTCAAGGCGCTGCAACGCATTGTGCATTACCGCAGACCAGAAACGACAGGCTTTTAAGCGATAAGCAGCATCAATACTGTTATGTGATGTGGCAAAGGTCACCCGTCGGAGAAGTAAAGAGCGCTGTCCAGCCAATTGCAGGTGGATTTGGGCTGTGCTATACTTTGCACATTAATTTGTTCAATTCCTCACAATCGCAGAGGTTCTGGTGATGAAGTATTCATATCGGCTCGTTTTACCCTTATTTAGTTTGTTATTGGGTGCATGCGGCACGGTTGCCACGCCTGTTTGGTCAGAGCAGGCACAATCTACCCAAGTAGCGCTGGCGGCAACGGCTGACCATCTGACAGCGATTGCGCCGACCGCAACCGCGACGCTTATTCCAACGGAAACTCCGACGACTGCTCCAACGGCAACGACAGTACCGGGAACGGCAACGACTGCCCCCACTGACGAACCAACCGCAACCAATGTGCCAGCCACCGCAACCCAGGCCACCGTCGCAATTAGCGGTGATCCGGCAAAGGGGAAAGAGCATTTCGAGCAAATGCGATCCGAGGTTAATTTCGCGTGCGCGACTTGCCATCATGTGGATACAGAAGCCCAACTCATCGGGCCGGGATTGTTGAATGTGAGCGTGCGGGCAGAAACACGGGTAGCGGGTGAATCGGCATTCGAGTACATTCACAAGTCGATTGTGGACCCCAGCGCGTATGTGGTTGAAGGCTTCCCTGATGGATTGATGCCCAAGACCTATAAAGATCTGTGGACAGAACAAGAAATTGACGACATGATTGCGTATCTATTTACGCTGAAGTCGTAAAGATTTACCCGATTAACATTACATATCAAAAAGAGCGTGTCGCAAATGACATGCTCTTTTTATTTTGTGGATTTGACGCGTACGGTTTCACCGTCTATATCCACGTGGTTTAAAAAGGGCAATTCGTAACCAACGGGTGATGTCGTGGGCAAAGCGAAGTATGCAGCAGTTCCCACAGCGGGCTTGCTCTTGATTTGGAGCGAACCACGATGTGCCTCGATAATTTGTTTGGCAACGTACAGCCCCTGCCCTGTACCCGGCACATGCAGAATGTCGCCGTCCGGTGTGCGGGGTGTCCCACGATAAAAGCGGGTGCTGAGATGTAAGGCATCTTCACGGGAAATGCCCACGCCATTGTCACGAACGCGCATCAGGGCGCGGCCATCCGACTCGCCGTTGATTTCGAGCGTCAGCTTGCCACCGGGAAGTGTGTACTTGATGGCATTATCCACAAGGTTGCCGACTGCCCAACGGAGGCGACGTTCATCACCAAGAACAAATAGCCCGCGTTTTTCGATCAACACTTCCAGTGATAG
>JBBSBS010000271.1:0-9033 GCA_038251045.1 Aggregatilineales bacterium
ACAGACGAATGCCTCATTCAACAGCCTGTTTGGTTATGAGCAGGATGATTATTTCGGCAAGTCGCTCAACGCGCTCCTGGATGCCAATGATGGGAATATTATGGACCGATTGCTTCAAGCTGCCGCTGAGCAAAGCAGGCTGGTTATTGATGTCGAGGCGCGGCGCAAGGACGACACCGTTTTCGCCGCAGAACTGAGCATCGGATTCATCAGAGACGACAGCTTCGTTTGCACCTTCCATGATATCACCGAGCGTAAGAAAATCGAACAGTCGCTGCAAATGGCAGTTGAGAAAGAAAAAGAACTCAACGAACTCAAAACCCGTTTTGTTTCGATGGCATCCCATGAATTCCGCACACCGCTGGCGACGATTTATGCCGCCACGGAGACCTTGAGTGCTTACCGGCACAAGTTGAGCGAGGATCAGATTGAACTGAAGCTCAGCAACATTCGCGGACAGGTGGGGTATCTCAAGGATATTATGGACGATGTGCTGAAACTGGCACAGCTACAGATGCGACGATTCGCATTCAACCCGGAAGTACTTGATTTTGATGCATTGTGCCGGGAGGTTATTGACGAATTTCAGAATAGAACAGATATTACCCACGATATTCTGTACTCATGCGCCAGTGGTCTGCCAACCGCCCAACTGGACAAAAAATTGATGCGGCAGCTCGTTAGTAACCTTGTGTCAAATGCCATCAAATACTCTCCGCATGATAAAACTATTACGCTTAACCTGGAATATAGGGCTGAGACACTTGTCTTCAGAGTGCGTGATAGTGGGATTGGTATACCGGAAGACGACTTAAAACATTTGTTTGAACCCTTCCACCGTGCTACCAATGTGGGAACCATTCACGGTACCGGGCTGGGACTGGTGATTGCCAAAGAATCGGTTGAACTGCATGGTGGCACGATCACCGTTGAGAGCCAGATGGGTACAGGCACTACCTTTACAGTCCATACTCCAATCAAAGCCCAGGGCGTGTAAGCGTATGACGAAAATACTGATCATTGAAGATGAAGACATGCTGCGTGGTGAGGTGTCCGAGTGGCTCACTTTTGAAGGATATGAGGTTTTCAGCGCCAAAGATGGAGTTGCCGGACTAGAATGTGCCTTCCGCGATCTCCCGGATTTGATCGTCTGCGATATTATGATGCCACATCTGGATGGCTATGGTGTGCTGCTGGAGATGCGTTCTAATCCGGGAACTGCCGCTATTCCATTTATCTTCATGACCGCCAAAGTCACAACCGAAGACATCCGCCGGGGTATGGTTTTAGGAGCAGACGATTACCTTACTAAGCCTTTCGAGCGCCTGGATTTATTGCAGGCTATTCAGACACGTCTGGCAAAAAAAATCATGCTCGAACGAAATCATCAATACGATGTTAAGCAGTTACAGACCGCCCTCGAGCAAGAACATGAGCAACGCCTGCTCAAGGCTAAGATGGTTGCCATGTTTTCGCATGACTTTCGCAATCCGCTGGCAAGCATCTTGTCGTCTATCAGTCTGGTACGTGATTATGCCGAGCGCATGGACGAACAGCGCCGCCTGGCACATTTGAATCGTGCTGAAGCCTCCGTGCATCAGCTTATACAAATGCTGGACGACATTCTCGTCGTTTCCCAGATGGAAATTGGAAGTCTCAATTTCAAACCAGAGTCGTTGAATATTGAGGAGTTTTTGCAACGCATCGTGGAAAACTTCCAAACTTTACACGGTGAAACACATCCACTTGTTTTCGAAAGCCGGTTTAACGATACGACAATGGCTGATCCACGCTTGCTGCGCCAGATTACCACCAACCTCATCTCAAATGCCATCAAGTATTCGCCTAAAGCGAGTGAGGTACGGGTGTCATTGGATCATCGTAACGCACAGGTTGTCCTGACAGTACAAGATCACGGTATCGGCATTCCAGAGGCAGACCTACCACGCCTTTTTACCGCTTTTCAGCGTGCCTCGAATGTGCTTGAGGTGAGTGGCACGGGCTTAGGACTGGCGATTGTCAAACAGGCAGTAGATCTGCACGGCGGCACTATCCACCTCGAAAGCCAGGTCGGAGTAGGAACAACGGTTACGGTCCATATCCCCACTGGTTAGCAACCAGTAATTACCTCTCAGACCATATTTAACACCTCGTCCCGCTGAATCGCGTCACGTTGAATGAACACGAAACCGAGTAAATACCGTTTTGATTGACAACTGAATAGCATCATTCGAAGCGGCTTATCTTTAATATTCTGCTTTTTTCGTGTCTACACTTTCTGGTAGCTTACCAAGCCACTGATTGAAAACCTTCCCATCACAAATCGAATTATTTCCCCTCTCGCACAACGCCGCGACGATTGTACGATGCGAGGGAAGCCACCCTCAAGCACCGTCGGGCAGGTACGCTGGCACTACCTCTTACAGGCAGTACCACCGAACCAACCCGCGTCATGCTGCACAACTGTATTGAGGACAACTTTTTGTTCGTCCTACGCCGAACTTTCTAATATCACTACTCATTTGACGAGTGAAGGCACGGACATCGCGCTCCTCTACTTTCAAGTGTGTTGGGCGGTCAAACTGCTGGATACTGCTTGCATCTTGGAGAATGTCGTTGAGATACTGTGTATAATTCATCGAAATGGCACTCTCCTCATGCAATACTCGCAAAATCAGAAAGTTTGAGGACTGACTTAAACGCTAGGCTAGAGGATACTCTTGTTGTGACGGGACTTGGTCATTGGTGTAGAATACAGGCGAAGTGATTACGCGACATGCTGACTATCAATGACATCAGCCATCCTGGTCATCAAGCATTAATTAGCTGTCTCGCAAATCATGCCACTTGTTCGGAAAAGTAGAGGTCGATCTGATGAACGATGAAAATCATCCCGAAAACAATGAAGAAGCTGCTTTACCCTCCTCAAAAAACAGCGAATCGTGGGTTCCGATTGTGGTTGGGATCGGCGCATCTGCGGGTGGCATAGAGGCGTTCGAAGCTTTTTTCACGCATCTGTCTCCCGATACTGGGATGGCGTTTGTCGTGATCCAACATCTTGCTCCCGAACATGACAGCATTCTGGCTCAAATCATCCAGCGTTATACGCAAATGCCGGTACAACAGGCAGAAAACGGCATGGAGGTGACAGCCAACCATATCTATATCATTTCGCCTAATACGATGCTGGGCCTGTACAACGGAAAATTACAAACGATTCAACCCACCGAGGGTATCCGCATCAGATTGCCCATTGATTATTTTTTCCGTTCCCTGGCTGTTGACATGCATGAGCGAGCGATTGGCATCATTCTCTCTGGGACTGCCAGCGACGGCACCCTCGGGTTAAAGGCAATCAAGGAACAGGGGGGGCTAATCATGGCGCAAGACCCCACCACCACCGTCTATGACGGGATGCCTCGCAGTGCGATCGCTACCGGATTAGTGGATTTTATCCTGTCGCCTGACGCCATGCCTGAACAGTTGGCAAGCTATCAAAGATTGGCATTGGATTCAAATAGGAGTTGGGTCACGCTGCCCGAAACCCTGGTCTCTGAATCTTTGCAACAGATTTTGTTCATGATCCGCGCACAAACCGGACAAGACTTTTTTCGCTACAAAGAAAGCACCATCCGCCGCCGTATCGAGCGCCTGATGGCTGTGAACCAAATTGAGAAGATAGAGGATTACGTTCGGTTTCTTCAAAATAATTCCATCGGCGTTGAAGCTCTTTTTCGGGATATGTTGATCGGCGTGACCAGTTTTTTTCGGGATAAAGAGGCTTTCGAATGTCTCAAAGAAACCGTTATTCCACGTTTATTTGAGAATCGGCGTCCTAATCAACCGATACGCATCTGGGTGGCGGGATGCTCTACTGGAGAGGAAGCGTATTCAATCGCCATTTTGATGCGCGAACAGATGCTGACTTTGCGGCAAGAATTTAGAGTTCAAATCTTTGCCACCGATATTGATACCAATGCCGTAGATCGAGCAAGGCTGGGTATTTATCCTTCGAATATCGCGCTGGATGTGCCGGAGCAATACCTGACACAACATTTTCTTCCGACAACAGATGGCTATCAGGTCACGAAATCGCTGCGCGAGATGCTGATTTTCGCGATACACAGTGTGACGCAAGACCCCCCGTTCTCTAAATTAGATTTAATTAGCTGCCGTAATTTGCTGATCTATCTGGATGCGGAATTGCAAAGCAAGGTTCTGTCCTACTTCCATTTTGCCCTTGCCCCAACCGGCTTTCTACTACTCGGATCATCGGAAAGTTTGGGGAAGCGTGATCGTGAATTCAAAATCCATGATTTACAACACAAGCTATTTCAACGTTCTCACAGCCTCACCTCCTCACGCTTTAAAATAAACGTACCCCCCCTAAACATAATTGCGCCTGAAAAAGATGGACAAATCGTCAGTCGAACTCAAGCCAGGCCGACGCTGCGCGAAGTTACGGAAACCATGCTGCTCAAGGACTGGACACCGACCTGTGTCATCATCAATCATGAGGGAAACCTGCGTTATGTGCATGGTCGCACGGGTCAATATCTGGAGATTTCTACCGGTGAAACTCAGCAGCTGGATATTGTTCGCTCGGCACGCGAAGGACTCAAAACACTGCTGACCACCGCCATTTATCGCGCCATCAGCCAGCAGCGCGAAATCTATGAACCGGGTGTCCGAGTGGAAACCAAGGGTGCTGAAACCTTCTTTAACCTGATTGTAAAGCCGTTCCCAGCCGTAACCAACGAAAATTTATTGGCGGTGTTTTTCGAAGAGATCGAATTTACCTCCACCGATGAGAACCCCAACTCGGAAAAAATTTTCAGTCCCCTTGATGAACGTGAGCAAAGGAACCGGTTACTTCAGCAGGAACTCACGAATACACGCGAATATTTGCAGGCCATTATCGAAGAACTGAAATCTTCAAACGAAGAAATGCAGTCGATGAATGAAGAATTACAGAGCGTCAATGAAGAACTCGAAACCTCACAGGAAGAATTAAAAGCGGTTAATGAAGAACTGCTGACAACCAACTCCGAGTTAGAGCGCAAGGTCGAAGAAGTCACCTGGGCCAATAGTGATTTAGAGAATACACTCAATACCATTCAAACCGGGATTATCCTGTTGGATACTGATAATTGTGTTCGCCGATTCAATCCTGCGGCAACTGAGGTGTTTAAACTCATTACCAGTGATATGGGTCGCCCGCTTACGCACATTGTTTCGGATTTGAATTACCCGACCTTGCTTGAGGATATGGAAAAAGTATTTACGACACTGATACCGCATGAGGTCGATATTCAGAGCAGGAAAGGGCGCTGGTACACTTTACAGATGCGACCCTATCGTACCGTTCAGAATGCCATTAAAGGCATCATCATTTCCTTCAATGATGTGACGGCACAACGGCGGACGGAAGCGATTGAGGCAGCCCGTCTTCTGGGCGAGAACGTATTTAACACGGTACGCGAACCTCTTGTGCTGATCGATGCAACCTTGCAAGTTATCAATGCCAATGAAGCGTTCTTCCAGATCATGAATGTGACCCCTCAAGAAACGCTGGGACTTCCACTCAGCGCCTTAGGCGATGGTTCCTGGAATATCCCGGAACTGGTGTCGTTAATCAAAACTGTTTTTGACAACAACACACCCCTTGAGAATTACGAAGTCACCCTGAAACTCCCGACCCTTGGGCTTCGAAAAATCCTGGTGAACGCACGCCAGATTCAAGCCAGCGACAGGCAGCCGCCGCTCGTCTTACTTGCACTTGAAAGTGGAATTGTGTAATTTATTCTAAAAGTAGGTCAATCCTAATTTGCCTGTGAGTACCTGTTTTTTAGAATGGGTTTTTGGCTCGGGTACTGCTTCTATATATCTATTCCCTAGCGCTGGAACGACGGTTTATCTTTAGAATATAACGGTTAGACGTATGACAGAGCAACATGATGGCAGCAAAAATTCGGTGCTTCGTAAGCGTGCTGAACAAAAACTTCAGGAAGCACGCATTAATGCAGTGGATTTTTCGCTTGACGATGCTAAAAAATTGATCCATGAACTGCATGTCCACCAAATTGAGCTGGAACTCCAAAATGAAGAGCTGCGAGTCACGCAGCTTGCCCTTGAAACTTCACATCGTAAATACATCGATCTCTATGAGTTTTCCCCTATCGGTTTGCTCTCCCTGGACCAAAATGAGCGTATTCAAGAGGCAAACCTCACATTTGTGACCATGCTGGGAATTGACCGCGAGAAACTCATTCACCGGCACCTGTCTGATTTTATTGACCGCAGCGTGCAAGACACCTATCACTTTTTCTACCAGGCACTGCATCGCACGCAGCAACCCCAACAGTGTGAAATCAGCTTCCTCCCACCGAACAAGTCGTCGCTAGTGGTCAGGTTGGACGGCACTATTCTGGTGCAAAATGACACTCATTTAATCTATCGCATTGCGGTCAGCGATATCAGCGAGCGCCGTCAGTCCGAACTGGAAATAAAGCGGCTCTATACCGCCGAGCAAGTGGCACGCACCTTAGCTGAACATATGGCGCGACGGCTTGCCAGTTTGCAGCAGATTACGGCAGCGCTGTCCAATGCGACCTCCTACGAGCAGGTAGCCATAGCCTGTCTGGAACAAAGTATATCTATTGTCGGTGCCCAGCGAGGTGACATCCTGCTGTTGTCCGAAGATGGCAGCACCCTGCATCCCAGAGGTTCTTACGGTGGCTCAGAATATCCTCTATCGCTGGCTCTTGCCACGCCTACCCCCTTTACTGAAGCGCTGCGCCAGCAGAAGCCGGTTTGGATTCAGTCCTTAGAAGATTATGCCCGGCGCTATCCCCGGATATCCGAGTTCCCCATTGAGGGCAGTCAGGCATTTGCCCACCTGCCATTAATTGTGAATGAAGATCCTATCGGCATCCTCAGCTATAGTTTTTTACAGCCACAAACATTCACTGAAGACGATCAATTGTTTATGCAGGCGCTGGCACAGCAGTATGCGCAGGCGATAGACCGGGTACGTCTCTCCGAGCAGGCTCGGGATCTAGCCACGCTGCGCGAAAGGCAGCGGCTGGCGCACGATCTGCACGACAGCGTGAAACAGTCGCTGTTTGCCGCCACATCAATGAGTGAAGCGCTGCCACGCCTCTGGGAGCGCAATCCCCAGCGTGCCAGGATCATCCTTGCGCAAATAGTCACCCTCAATCGTTCGGCACTCGCGCAAATGCAGGGCGTGCTGTTCGAACTGCTCCCCGACAGCATTCTCAAAACTCCGCTCGGCGGCCTCTTGCGTCAGTTGAGCGAGGCAGTGCGCGGACACCGGGATATCCCCGCCTATTTGGAGATGTATGGGGGGTAACCGACTCTACCCGCTGACGTACATATGGCGTTCTATCGTATTGCTCAGGAAAGTATAAACAACATTCTGAAGCACAGTCAGGCAACCCAATTTACTATTCACTTACTCAACCAGCCTGACCAATTAACCTTGAGCATCCATGATAATGGGGGCGGTTTTGATGCGACTGAGTCATCGGCGGGTATGGGACTGGGTATCATGCAGGAACGCGCCGCGATAGTCCACGCGACCCTGCACATCACCAGCATCTCAGGCATGGGAACTGAAGTGAAGTTACTCTGGAAACCGACTGCTGCATCAACGGGAGTGAAAGGATAAGTGTTCTTCGACTCCACTTTACTTGAGCAGAACGGATCAGCGGCAATTTTTCCACAAACTCAGACATGACGGTGTGGATCAAATCCGTTTTAAGCCCAGGTTCTATAATCAAGAATGCACAGGGGTTAGATGTATGGCAGAGCAACAGGATGGCGAGAAAAATTCGGAAATTCGGAAGCGCGCCGAACAGAGGCTTCAGGAACGACGCATTAATACAGCGGATTTTTCGCTTGACGATGCTAAAAGTTTGATTCATGAACTACATGTCCATCAAATAGAGCTGGAACTTCAAAATGAAGAACTGCGCCTTACCCAGCTTGAACTTGAAGCTTCGCGCCGTAAATACGCCGATCTCTACGAATTTTCCCCCGTTGGTTTACTGACCCTCGATAGCGATGAAAGTATTCAAGAAGCCAACGTCACTTTTGTGACCATGCTGGGTGTCAAGTACCCAAAATGTGACGACCAGTGTCTACGACAGCCTGGGCAGCAAAAACAGCCGGTGGCATCCTGAGTGCAGTGTGGATGCGCCGATGATTGTAGTAGTGGATGTGCTGGTAAACCGCCGCCAGCATCTCGCCAGCCGTCTCAAAACGATTGATGTCCCCCAATTCCTGCTTGAAACGACCAAAGAAAGATTCAATATAGCCGTTCTGCCAGGGCGAGGCGACTTCACTGACTGAAATGTGAACGCCACGCTGCTCCAGATAATCGGTACACATCTGCGCCATGAACTCCGTCCCCTGGTCAGAATGAAAGATTGCTGGGGGGTGTCCGGTTGCCAAAGCCTGTTTCAAGGTCGCCAGCACGAGAGAACTGTCATGGCGCTTGCCAATGCGGGCAGCGATCACCTGACGGGTGGCGCGATCCTCAATGGTCGCCAGATACCAAATGGTTCCCCGATAGACCAGACGGCTCAGATCGCTGCACCAGACCTGATGGGGCTGGGTGACGGTCAGCGCCTTGAGTAAATTATGATAGCTGTGATGCGGGGTGGAAACGGTGCTGTAATGCGGGATGTGGCGGCGGGGTGGACGCAGGTTGAAGTGCGCCATCACCCGTTGGGCACGCTTGTGGTTGATGCCCAGGTGCAACGCCACCCGCCGATGTCCATAGGCAGGATGCTGCCGGTGGACGGCTTCGATCTGCTGCTTGAGGGCTTGATCTTTGGCGGGTTGCTTCAACTGACGGTAGATGTTCTTGCGATTCAGTCCCAGTGCTGCGGCACACACGGACTTGATCCGGGCGCGACGGACTATTTCGACTTTTTTTGCAGGTGCATATCCAGTGTCAACTCACCGACAAGCCGCTTGAGTTCTTCGTTCTCCCGCTTCAATTTGTTG
>JBBSBS010000272.1:0-9016 GCA_038251045.1 Aggregatilineales bacterium
CCCGGCAATGCGAACCGTCTGTCCTGATAAGGCAGGCGGTTTTTTGTTGGAGTTCGCAGCCCGTAAAACTGTAAGGTGTGACCATGAGTGAGCCAGCGAAGCATTACGTCATACGAGCAGCCGAAAGCCGTGATGCGAGTACGATTATCAGTTTCGACCTGAATGCGCGGCGTGATGACGAGCGACAAGTGCTTATCCGCCGCGCGATAGAACAGGGCTTTTGCACGGTAGCCGAGGTGGCTTATAAAGTGGCAGCATACATTATTATGGAGCGCAAATTCTTCGGCTGCCCATTCATTGAACTGGTGTATGTGCATACGGATTATTGGCAGCAGGGACTCGGTACGGCCTTGATGCGCCATATTGAAGCGGAATATGAGGGTGAAAAATTGTTTACCTCGACCAATTTATCGAACCTACGAATGCAGCGCTTACTGGAAAAACTGGGATATGTGATTAGTGGCGTGGTGCATAATCTGGACGAGGGTGATCCGGAAGTGATTTACTTTAAGCACCCCAGCAAATCTGCGGGCGAGTCGGGTTATAATACAGCGCAGCTTTCACCATGAACCTATTTGATGATGGGTAGAATTTGCCCACTTTGACTTTATACATTAACAACACGCTTTGATGCGCGCCTACACACGAAGGACAATTAACGAACATGACGAAACCTAAAACTATTCACGTATCCGTCGCGTGGCCTTATGCCAACGGCGATTTACACGTCGGTCATCTGGCGGGAGCGTATTTACCCGCCGACATCTTCGCCCGTTATCACCGGCTGAAAGGCAACCGTGTGCTGATGGTATCCGGCTCGGACAGCCACGGCACGCCGATTTCGGTGGAAGCCGATAAACGCGGCATTCCGGCCCGCGAGGTGTTTGAGCATTACCACGAGCGCTTTTTGCTGACTCAGCAGAAGGTGGGCATCAGCTACGATCTGTTCACGCATACTGATACTGAAAATCACCATGCGGTAACACAGGCTTTCTTCCTGAAGCTGCTGGAAAACGGCTGTTTGTACAAAGAGACGCAAGCATTGATGTACAGCGAAGTGGAGAATCGCTTTTTGCCCGACCGCTATGTGGAGGGTGAATGTTACATCTGTCACTATGCCAACGCGCGCGGCGACCAATGCGACAACTGTGGCAATCTGCTGGACGCGACCAAGTTGATTCATCCGCGTAACAAGGGCAATCCGTCGGATAAGTTGATTGTGCGCGAAAGTGAACATTTCTTCCTTGATCTGGGACGGTTTGAGCCGCAGCTGATTGAGTATCTGGATAAGCACGAGTCGCACTGGCGGACGAATGTGGTGCGCTTCAGCCGCAACTTCATCATGGATGGGCTGCATGGTCGCCCGATTACCCGTGACATTGATTGGGGGGTGGCTGTGCCGCTGCCGGGTTGGGAAACCAAGAAGCTGTATGTGTGGTTTGACGCGGTCATTGGTTATTTTTCGGCCAGTTTGGAATGGGCGAAGAGCATCGGGCAGCCGGACGCGTGGAAAGATTGGTGGTATAACCCGGAAGTCGAGATATATAACTTCATCGGCAAGGACAACATCCCCTTTCACACTATCATCTGGCAGTCGGAACTGCTGGGTGTGGATGGCATCTATAACAGTGATGAGGACAACATCGGCAAGCATTATGATGCGCCGTTGCAACTGCCGTACGATGTACCGGCTAACGAGTTCATGAACATCGAGGGCGACAAGTTCTCAAAGAGTCGTAACTGGGCGATCTGGCTGCCGGATATTCTGGAGCGTTATCAACCGGATGCGGTGCGGTATTACACGGCGGCGACCTTCCCCGAAAGTGCCGACAGCGACTTCAATTGGGATGGCTTCTTGAACCGCGTCAACGGCGAACTGCTGGCGGCGTGGGGCAATCTGGCTAACCGGATGTTGAGCTTCGCTTATAAGCGCTACGAAGGGAAAGTGCCGAGTATTGATCTGTCGAAATTAACGGCAGAGGACAAGGCTATTCTCGAAAAATCGGAAGCGGCCTTCGAGGGCATCGGCGGGTTGATCGAGGCAGTCAAGTTGAAAGAAGCACTGACACAGACCATGACACTGGTGCGCGAAACCAATGCGTACCTTGACCGTCGCGCACCATGGAAGACCATCAAGGAGAACCCCGACGACGCAGCGCTGGCAGTGTATACCGTGCTGCGGGTGATCGATAACCTGAAGACGCTGCTATCACCTTACCTGCCATTTACATCGCAGAAGGTGTATGAGTTCCTGGGCTACGATGGGCAGCTATTTGGTGAGCAGAAGATCGTCGAGTATCAAGAAGCCACCCGCCCGCACAAGGGGTTGGTCTACGACGGCAGCAAGGCGATCGGGACATGGACGAAAAGCGATCTGCAACCGGGTCAAACCCTGCGTGAACCCGCGCCGTTGATCGTCAAGCTGGAACCAGAGATTGTGGACAAGGAGCGTGCTTATCTGGGTGCGCCGCGTGATGAGGGCGCGATTGTGGTGTAAGCGGGTAAAACAGGAGTATAGTAGTGGCTATAAAGTTTTACACAGATGTCCACATTTCTCGTGAAGCTGTTCGTCAGTTAGCAGATAAAGGTGTATCAATCATCCATTGTGGTGACAAAGGCATGTCAGATGCAAGTGATGAAGCACATATGGAATTTGCGAATCAAAACGATTATGTGATTGTTACCTGTGATGATGATTTCGAACGGTATCATATAGAATGGCAACTAACAGGGCGTAAACACAGCGGGATTGTTTACTTCCGAATGCTTGACCAATGCCAATCAATTAGCATAGTCGTGAAAGAAATACTTTTTTTACACGAAGCGGCTGATTATCAGCAAGATTTGTACAATCAGATTTGGAGGGCGCAGGGATGAGTGACCCTATTGCTATTCCGATCAACTATATCGAGCGAAAACCCCAATCCGATTATTATCGTATTGTCGGTAAGGGTGTTACGGTTGAGTTTCTTTCAACCCTGATGGATGAACCCGAATGGTCGATGGAACGTATTTGTGCTGATTACGGTCTGACTCCAGCGGAGGTTCACGCGGCATGGTCATTTTACTACGATCACCGCGAGGAGATTGATCGACGGTTGCAAGAGGCGGCTGCACGTTTCGACTCTGAGCGCGAGCGAGATAAAGACAAATATGATGCGGTGCGGAATCGTCGAGGGTGAGGGCGCGATTGTGGTGTAGGGAAGATAAAACCTTTTACCACGAAGGCACAAAGAGATGAAGGACACAAAGGGGTATATCGACGGTGATATGCCTCTTTTGATTTAACCTCGTTACAGAGGTTTTCAACGAGACAGGGTGTATCTTGAAAACATAATACTTATCATATGGACACATGCTTTGCGATTCTTCAAGCAATTTCTAAGCTTTATCGTCGAACTATGGCCTCTGACAATTGCGGGCTTACTCTATCTATTGGCTAAATCGCTAGAATGGGCATTTCTATTTCCAGAGAAAGGCGATGTGATTGACTATTGGTTTATGGTACATTCCAGATCGCTCATTTTCGGATTAGCACTGTGTATCTTGCCATTGGCAATCGTTTCAACTGCTGCATGGTTTTTTGCACGCCCCTCAAAAATGAAGGGAAGGTATTTCAACCCTATAGTTAGTTTTCTGGTAAGCCTAATCGGCGTTGTTGTATTGCTTTATGCAAATGGACTGATGTGCTTACAAAGTGTTTCGCTTTTATATAAAGACTTTGGACACTTTCAAAGTACAAAAATAGATAACCTAACCTATTACGTAGACTCAATGTGGCGACACTCTTTCAATATTTGTCCTATTTGAATGTGATGATGTAGGTAATCTTTGTCAGAATGTGTATGAGAAAGGTTACCAGCCCAGCGAAGAAGATTACAAGAAAATGGCAACAGCGTTAATCTCTGACCCAACCGCCCACACCATCACGCTGCAAATCAACGGCGAGGCGGTGTATGTGCATTACCCGCAAAATTAACCCGGTATATACCCTCATTGCTGTGTAAGGTTGATGTAACGTGAAACGGCAGCATCTTTATGTTGCTGCGAGTTATGATCTTATAAACTAAAAATAGAAAAAGTTATTTAATTATGAAAGGTTTTATATGCGATACCCCTCAGGACGGATGACTCTGCGGCTCGTCATGCTGCTGGTGTTATGTGTATTGAGTATTCCGGTGTTGGCACAGGATGATCTGACCGAGAACTATACCTTTGAAAGCGGCGCGACCTTCAATTTTCCGAAGGCATGGCAGCTTAATAAAAAGAACGATCCGCTGATGCTGGTCAGTGGCCAGACGCAAATGCTGATGGTGGATTATGCCGGATTACAGGCGATTGGTCTGGATGTAAAAAGCGCGTCCCAAAATGATATTTTGGAGGCGTATTTTAGTCATTACCACGCCGAACGGGCTTTCAAGGCAAGCAAGATCGAACCGATGGAAATCGACAAGCGGAGTGGTATTCAATACGATTACAGCGCCGATGATGGTCGGGCGCGGGTCATGGTGATTCCGTTTAGCAATGGCAGCGCCGGAGTGGTTGAGGAAATCTCGCTGGCGGGCAAGCTGCGTGAAGAAGAGACAGCACTGGCGATTACCCAGTCATTCGATAATAGTGCCAAGGTCAACAGTTCAACTACGACGGTTGCCAGCGTATCCGTGAACTGCACCATCAGCACCAACCGCGAAAATACGGTGCAGGTGCGGGTTGGCCCCGGCGAAAACCGCAGCTCGATTGTCTTTTTATCGGCTGGCCCATCGTTCAAGGTATTGGGACAAGCTAAAGCTAAAGATGGCAGCAACTGGTGGAAGCTCGATAAGGATGAAGTTGCCCCCGGCAAAGCGGTCAATGAAACGTGGGTCAAGCAAAATGATGTGAAGCCCAAGGGCGATTGTGATAAGGTGGCGGATGTCAACGCGCCGCCCGTTGTGCCGATTGCGAATATACCGCCTGCCACCAATAACGGTGATGGTGGGAATACACCCGCATCTGGCAACCCGCCACAGGCTGGCTCATGGGTGATCGTTTACGGTAATGGTAAGGCATCATGCTTTGGTACGGGCACGGTGGATGTATCCGTCGATCTTCCGCCGCAAGCAATTTCGGTATCCATCAGCGGATCAACCATCAATTTAGGTGGAGATGTTGTCAGACATACACAGGGCAACACGTATCAAGGTATCGGGCAAATCAGCGAAGATGGGCAAATTTATTCCACCAACATCACCGTCCAAGTGGTTTCGAGCACACAAATTGTCGGCTCGCTGGTTTTCACTGCTAACTACGGCGACACTTCTTGCAGTGTGACGTATCCCTTCAGCGTCAGCAAGACTTAGGCGATGCGAAGAGGCTCCGTCAGTTTTTGAACTTCAGGAGGAAGCACCGATATTGTGCTTCTTCGATCGACTGTTTCAGCCACAGCCGTGATATTTCTCATCAAGTTGAATCGCCCACCTGAATAAACTATAGGGTAAAATGGGAACATTCATATGTTCCTATTGGCTATGTGTTTGTTAGTTTGATGAGTTTTAGTATTATGGCAACAACGCTTCCGGTGAACCTAACCCGTCTGCGCGAAGATATTCAACGTGCGTATGATTCGCTCACGAAAGAACAATACGGCACGCTATCGGCACGCCAGCGACAGCGATTGGACGAGATACAGTTTTCGATTGACAAGGTGAATGATGCTATCGAAGGTTATGAAAGTGCATTGCGAATACCGGCGGCAGAGCGCAGTGCAGACCCCCGCTACCGATTGATGTATGCCGCCCGTACGCCGATGGAAATGGTGCTTCAATGCGCGTACTTTTTGCACATCAACAGTATGCGCAAGACCGAACCGCTTAACAATGATCAGATGGAGGCGGTATGGCTGGTGGAACGCAGCGGACGCAAATTGGTGCTGGAAATCGAGCGGTTGTGGGCAGACATGAAGGCGGAAGTGCAGAAGTTATGACGGAGTTGTTCGACTTCGGCACATTCCCGATACTTTCGACCGCGCGCCTGTGCCTGCGCGAACTGGTGCAATCGGATGCAGCGGCAGTTTTTGCTATCCGCAGCGACTTTGAGGTGACACGCTTTAATACCGGGCTGGCATATGACCGGCTTGAGCAGGCGCGTGACCTGATTCAAGCCATCCGCACCGGTTATACGGATGGGGCGGAACTGCGATGGGGAATCACGCTCAAAGGTGAGTCGACGGTCATTGGCATGTGCGGCTTTAATTACTGGGTACGCCATGACCGGCGAGCTTCCATCGGCTATGATCTGGCACGCGCTTACTGGGGACAGGGTTTGATGACCGAGGCGGTTCAGGCTATCGTGGACTTCGGCTTCACGAAAATGAACCTCAACCGGATAGAGGCAGACGCAGACGGACGTAACCCGGCATCTGCCCGTGTGTTGGAAAAAGTAGGCTTTCGCAACGAGGGCATCCAGTACGAGCAGTTTTACGAGAACGGCGGTTTTTATAACTTGCACCTGTTCGGTTTGCTGGTGCGGGAGTATTTCGCCAATTCAGGTAATCCCAAATAATAACGAAGATGAATAGCACAATACGATACGAGATCATTATCTACTGGAGTCAGGATGAAAAGGCGTTCCTTGCCGAAGTTCCTGAATTAGCCGGCTGTATGGCTGATGGGGCAACTTATCGTGAAGCGCTGGACAACGTGGAAATTATCATACAAGAGTGGATTGAAACGGCGCAAGATTTAGGCCGCCCAATCCCTGAACCTAAGGGACGATTACTCTACGCATAATACCGAACCCGGATGTTTTGGTGGTCTATGCCCACTGCGGGAGTATTTGATCCATGACCAAGATTAAATAAGTTAGGATATGATGACGACCTCGAAGCCGCAACCACATCTCGTACCCTCAAAATTGGTGGGGCAACGTTTCCCCCGCGATACGTTTGGTGATGTCAAGATCGCGCTGGTTGGGTACTGCCCGCCGCCACGTATATTGGGAAAATACAATCCGATTGCAACGAGTGACCAGTATTTCATTCATGTATCGCCGGACAGCGTAAAGAAGCTCTCATACAACGGGATCAACTTTTTGTCATTGGTTCATGTGTATGGTGGGCCGGTATCTGCGACGACGGTTGAAGAACTGGCCTACTATGACTTTGATTATATCCTCGCCTATGGGTTAGCCGGTGGACTGGGAACCCAGAACCTAAAGATGGGCGATTTTTATATGGTTGAAAGGGCGCTGGTGGCAGACGGTACGACACGGCACTACACCAACGAGCCGATAGTGAGCGCAGATGCTTATCTGACGACAGAAATCGCGGCACACTGGCAGCGTACCAACCCGCAAACTATTCATCCTGTACAAGCGATTACAGGGGATGCACTTTACCGCGAAGACGAGCATTTTCTGGAGGCGGCGCGGGCGCAGGGATGTGATATTGTTAACCTCGACTCGTCCCATTTGTATGCGGTGTCCCAAGTCAACAGCGATAACAAGCGGCTGAAAACGATTGAGTGCGGCGTGATTTCGGATGTTACAGGGAGTGACCCTAATCAAGAGTGGGACAGCACTTTAGCGGTGATGCTATCCGACCAAAGCAGCACCGCGTTTAACCCCTTACAATTGACGGGCAATATCGTCACGTTTTACATTGAGCAGTTAGCACCGATTCTGTTAGCCCGATCACGCAATTAGTCAGCAGCGGTTTTAGCCGTTTCATGCTGCATCAAGCTCCATAACCCCTCAAGATGGCTGCGTTCGGTGAGGAGTGAGCCGATGGAAATCCGCACCATCCAGCGACCATCAAGGACGGCAGGCGTGAGATATGCGCCGCCGGATTGATTGACACGCTCGACCCACGCCTGTGTATAGGTATCAAGGGCTTCGCCTTCCAGACCAGCGGGTTGATGACGCACGCACAGGGTTTGCAGGGGAACGGGAGCCAGCACATGCCAATCGGGCGCGGCCTGTATTTGGGCGGTGAGCCATTGGGCGTTGGCAAGGTCACGGCGCAGGCGCGTTTGCAGCCCTTCGATGCCCTGCTCACGAATAAGACACCATAACTTCAGCGCACGGAAGCGGCGACCGAGCGGGATGCCCCAATCACGCAAATTTTTCACCTGACTATCAACGGCGCTTTGTAAGTAGCTGGGATTGGTGCTCATGACGCGGATGAGGTGCTGCTGGTCGCGGACATAATATAAAGAACTGTCGAAGGCTACGCCCAGCCATTTGTGGGGATTAAAAACAATCGAATCGGCAGCCTCGATACCCTGCCACATCCAGCGATAGTCGGGGAGGATCATGGCGGAACCGGCCATAGCGGCATCGACATGAAACCAGAGCTTATATTGATGGGCGATGGCGGCGATGGCTTCTATGGGGTCGATGGCGGTGGAGGTGGTCGTTCCGGTGGTGGCGACGACCGCACAGGGGATAAGGCCGTTTTCAAGATCGGCGCGGATGGCTTGGGCAAGGGCAGCGGGACGCATGGCGTAATGCTCATCGGTGGGGATTAGGCGCAGATTGGTACGTCCGAAACCGGCAAGGAGCGCGGCTTTCTCGACCGAGCTGTGACTGTGGGCGGAGGTGTATATCACCAGCGGAGCCGGACTGGCCTGCAAGCCACCATCTGCCAGTGAATAGTTGGAGGCGCGTTCGCGGGCGGATATGAGTGCTACCAAGGTGCAGGTTGAGGCGGTGTCCTGTATCACGCCGCTCCAGCTTTCGGATAGGCCGACCATCTGGCGCATCCAATCGGTGACGACTTCTTCCAACTCGGTCAGGGCAGGGCTGGACTGCCACGACAGCCCTAATACGCCGAGGCCGGTGCTGAGGTAATCCCCCAAGACGGATGAGAGTTCGCTGTTGGCGGGAAAGTATCCGTAAAAGTTGGGATGCTGAAAGTGGGACAAACCGGGAACGATGATATTATTCAGATCGGTGAAAATGGCATCGAAGGCTTCGGGTTGGGTGGGTGGTTCTGAGGGCAATTGGGCGCGAACCGAACCGGGTGCGACGGGTGATCTGA
>JBBSBS010000273.1:0-8962 GCA_038251045.1 Aggregatilineales bacterium
AACTGCGGCATGAGCGTCCCTGTCGTGGACTGCTGCTGTCCACTGGAGAAACGACCATTGAGGGGGAAGCCTCGATCCTATCCCGCATGTTGGTGCTGGAAATCCCACCCTGGGAGAAACGTGATCCGGGTGGGTCGGCGCTGGTGAAACTGGAAGCGGTGCGTGACCAGCTCCCCGGTTTCACGGCGAAGTTCATCCAGTGGATTGCGGCGCAGATGGATGTAGGAACGCTGACCAAAGAACTGGCAAGCCGTTTCGAGTCGAATGTGAAGGGCTACCGTGACAACCTCGCCAGCCAGCTGGGGCGGCAGGCAAACACCGGACGCATGGTGCAGAACTGGGCGGTACTGGTCACGACCTACCAGATGCTCAGGCGGTTCATGACGGAATTGGACTGCGACGATGCGCTACCTGCATGGCAGGACAGCATCGTAGAAACGGTGAAAGCGGTGCAGCAGGAACGTGCCGGGCAGGTCTTCATCGACACACTGGGGCAGCTTCTCGCCAGTGGGGAACTCATGCTGGCAAGGGATATGCGTGAACCGGAAGAACCGCGACCCGGAACCACTATTGTCGGTTATCTTGACGAGCGTTATGTCTATCTGCTGCCGGATGTCGCACACCGCGCCGTCAAGCGTGTGCAGTCACTCAATTTCAATACTCCGGCGATTGGAGCGCAGTTGAAGGAAGATGGCTGGCTGATTCCCGGCACGAACAACCTGACGGTGCAGCGCCGCATTCGAGGGATACCTACACGTTTGTGGCAGTTGAAAGCAGATTTTCTGGGCTGTGACGACTGTGACGCTGGTTCAGTGGCAGATTAGCCGTGCGAAGCATCGCAGTGAAAGTACATAAGAGTGCCTGTTTCAGGTGTGACACTGGTTCACTTGAGAGAGGCACTCTCTTGTTTCTGCGGCAAACCCCACAATCGCTGTCACAGGTGAACCAGCGAACCTGTCACAGAACTGCATTTGGACTGCAAAATATAGAATCACACAGGGTATCAGCAACGCGTATCAATGGTCAGAATGTGTGCCTGTGACGGTTGTGACAGTGGTTCATTTACTAAAATCGGTATCAGCTTAGACCCGTAGCACCAAACAATGAGCCGACGAGAGCGGTTAACCCCATCGCCAAAGCCCCCCAAAAGGTTACACGAATAGTTGACTTAATAATTGGGGCACCACCGACCCACGCTGCCAGAACACCCAATAACGCAAGAAAAATGAGCGACGTTGCAGTTACGGCAGGAGCCAGAATCGTTTCAGGAACCAGGAGTACTGTAATCAGCGGCAGAACCGCGCCAACCGCAAAGGAAGCCGCCGATGCGAATGCCGCCTGAACAGGGCGGGCACTCATTATTTCCGATATACCCAGCTCATCACGGGCGTGGGCAGCTAAAGCGTCACGGTTCATCAACTGCTGCGCGACTTGTTTTGCCAGATCAGGTTCCACACCCCGCGCCACATAGATTGAGACTAATTCCTCTAATTCAAATTCGCCATCATCCTCTAACTCCTTACGCTCCCGGGCCAGTTCAGCCTGCTCCGTATCAGCCTGTGAACTCACGGAGACATATTCGCCAGCAGCCATTGACATCGCCCCGGCGACCAGTCCAGCAATTCCAGCAATCAATACATCACCTCGCACCGCGTTGGCGGCAGCCACACCGACGATCAGGCTGGCAGTAGACACAATCCCATCATTGGCACCTAAAACTGAGGCACGTAACCAGCCAATGCGTCCTGTCCGATGGCGCTCGCTATGCTTTGTAGTCATTTTTAACTCCAAATAAGTTTCTCAGAATGAATAATTATCGTAACAGGGTGGAAATTGAAACGACCAGCTTAAGTCTGGCTTGATTATAGGCTGAATGGTTCAGTTAGCGGTATGAACTTCCTATTCACAAAAATTTGGTCAAGCTTTTCAGGCATGACTCAGACTATTTCAAGTATATTGGCTCACGCATCAGCGGTTCAGTGTGGTAGGTCAGAAAGGAAGGGTGAGCTTCTTCCCTGTTTTCGGCGTGTAGTGTGTAAATCTCACTGAGATAACATCCTGAAGTCATTCAATCCTGAAATCTTGAATAACTATCCCAGCTGTAGCGAGTGCACGCCAATCTTAAATCTGGATTAAATCCCCACTTTACCGAGTACAATTGAAAGAGAGATTACTCTGGAATAAGAAAATGGCACACGTTTTACTGATTGACGATGAACGAAAATTAACTGATCCGCTGCGCTCCTCATTCGAACGTGCAGGGTATCAGATCACAATTGCCAATGATGGCCACACCGGTTTGAGTCTGGCACTCGTCGCAAAACCGGATGTCATTGTGCTGGATGTCATGATGCCGGGACTGGATGGCTGGCGGGTCTGCGAGGCGATCCGGCAGCACAGCAACGTGCCGATTATTATGCTGACCGCCCTGGATGATAGCCTGGATCGCATCAAAGGACTGGAACTGGGCGCAGATGATTATCTGGACAAGCCATTTGGGTTCAAAGAAATTGAAGCGCATATCCGGGCGATGCTGCGGCGTGTCCAGTTAGATCGGGGAAACCAGATGCCCCTGCAAATCAGCGGCGGGGATATTGTCCTTGATCTGGAAGCGCATACTGTCACCAAAGCAGGTTAACATCTTGTTCACGCCAATTCGTTTTTACAGAAATTTTTGACTTGACCCATTTTGTGTATTACAACCCGTAACAGATTTAAAGGTAAAGCAAACCTACTGCCCAGCGGCATACCACTATCTAGCACCCATCTGACTGGAAAGCCTCGATCAAAGATATGGTCGCCATGCTTCTGGATAATTTGCTATTTAATCTTGCACCCTTCAGAAAGTCGTGGGTTTTGATTATTTTTCCGATGTTTCAGTTTTCAGCAGATTCTCGCCAGATTGGGGCGTTCTAGACTGTTGTGCTTGTGTTTCGATTTCCTCTGCTTCACTCCGTAAACCACCTTCCGCATTCGTTGATACACTAACGGATTCTGGGGGATACTGTTGATGGGTTGGCGTGTGATGATCAGCATCGACATTTGGCATTGCGAAAGGGATACCCTGGGGGAAAATGATCTCACGAGCTTCGTCCGGCATGGAAATTCCAACTTCCTGAATGGCAAGTTTCACCAAACGGATCACGGAGGATTTTACTTTCAGCCAACTGTATTGTGTGCCATCAATCCAGAAATAAATCCGGAGATTGACAGTAGCGTTACCCAAACTCTCTACGAGGACCAGATGCTCTGGTTCATTGAGAATTGCGGGGTGTTTTTCCAGCACTTGGCGCACTGTTTCTTGGGCTAGGGAAATCGGATCTTCATATCCAATGCCAATGCTAAAATCAATTCGGCGGTTGGGACTACTAGTGTAATTATGGATGATGCTTTTATAAACTGTCGCATTGGGAATCTGGACATGATTACCCGAGAGGGTCATTAGAATAGTTGTACGAGTGGTCATACGCTGGACAAAGCCGAGAACATCATTAATTTCGACCAGATCACCAGTGCTAAAGGGTTGTTGAATGCTGAGAAAAATACTGGCGAGGAAATTTTCGGTAATATCGCGGAAGGCAATACCAAGTATTAGACCGAGTAAACCAGTACCACCGAGAATTGTAAAGGCAATACTTGTTAATCCAGCAAGCTGAAATACGAAATACAAGCCTCCTAAAAAGACCAGGATACCAATGCTGCGTGAGATGACACTTTGTAGCAGGGTATTCATCTCACGGTTCTGAAGGTAACGGCTTGACGTCTGTGTCATGAGACGGGCAAAAAGCCAGGCGATAAACAAGATTATCATGCTGAATCCAAGCAGCGGCATCGAGCGCAGCGCCGTTCGGACTAGGTCCCGCAACCCCGTTAAGAAGGGCTGAAAATCCAGCAATGGAGGGTCGATCACTTCTAGTTGATTAACCACAGCAGCGACATCCTGTG
Organism: Aggregatilineales bacterium; assembly: GCA_038251045.1. GTDB lineage: Bacteria > Chloroflexota > Anaerolineae > Aggregatilineales > Phototrophicaceae > CFX2. The sequence continues at coordinate 3,946 of JBBSBS010000273.1, forward strand.
TATTGCGTGCTAAATCTCCTGCCCACGCTTTAAATTCGGAGGTTTGAGCCTGACCATTAAGGAATACTACGCCATCTTGAACACGTACCTGCAGCTCTGTGAACCATCCAGTTGCGGAAAGGATCTCTCGCAGACGTGTTTCAATTTCCTCATCCCGTGCAACAGGTTGTATGTTAACTTGCGAGGGTGGAAGGGGGACTTCGGGGATGGGCGTGGAGATAGGATCCTGTGCCCTTACTGATAGCGGCATCATGACAGCGCCTATCAGAATAATGGTCATCAAAAGGATATAGAACGTAGTATTGTTATCTCCAAACCTGATAATCTTCATAATTCCTCTATGGTTAACATTCAAGATAGCGAAAGAACATAGAAACCCCCAAGCCCCAGCGAGTAGTTATGCCGCCAAGTGATGGCGCAATTGGCGATTGACCAAGCCCGCCACAGCACATACCCGCGCCGTGTGGTCTTGTCGGTGCTGACGATCCATCTGGGTTAGACATTGGTAACGGCGTAAGCGATTGATACTCATTTCGACGATGATGCGGCGCTGGGAAAAGGCTTGGTTGTAAGCGATTTGGGTCGCGGTCAGTTTCGCGCCTCGAGGTTTTTTGCGGGGTGAGCAACCGAGCGGATGCAGTTTGGCGATGCCCTGATAGGCGGCATTCCCCAAAATCCCGGTCAGAGGTGGCAAGCGGCTTAAGCCCCCTGATTGCTCAACCAGCTTGATGTCGCTGACCGCTCCCCGCACACTGTCGGCAATATCGGTGATCCAGCCCCTTTCGCTCTCGACCACCAGATGCCTCTTAATGGTATGCTGCCGCTTCTTGCCGCTGTACCACCTGTCGCGCTCAGCCACGACTTTCGAACGCTGCACCCGTTGCTCGAAACTGTCCACCACCCGGGCTAAGTCCGGCACATCCGTGAGCAGCGCGGCTAAAGTGCGCCACCTCTTACGTCCCGGATCATGTCCCGCCATTCTATCGCGTCCCGCTTGCGCCAAGATCGGCAGCATCCGTTCGAGATAGCGTCCGACGGTGGGTTGACTGCCCCCAAAGAAAAAACCAAGCATGGTGTGGGTCGGATACTGCCGCAACCACACCACCGTCAACAGCAGTTGATCTCGACTGTTCAAGTGCAGTTTATCGCCACCGTCCACCGCTCGCTGCCGCGTTGGACGGTCCAACCGCTGGCTTTCGGCAGCCTCAAACTGGGGCAGTACCTCGTGTGCCAGCGTGTCAAATTCGCTAATCCGCAAGCCGGTCATACTCAAGAAGACCGGCGCATAACGTTTTACCTGATCGAAGTGTAAGGTCATCTTGACAGTATACCACTTCGCTCTTTATCTTGAATGTTAACCTGTGACTCTCGCGCCATTCCTCTTCCAGCTTGTCCATTCCAGTAAAGATTTTGACAACCCTTTTTCCTTTCCATCCAGACCAGAATTTCCTCCCGTATGCCTGCTGCTTCTCGACCTTTGTGACGCATGTTTCGCAATTGATATCCTCCTGCTGGGATTTCATCAAACGGGGTGGTCAGTTCAACGCCGCAGCAGGTTTTGATGTTGACATACTGATAGGAGTCGCCGGTTGGCTCAAGGTAGCGACGTTCTATAATGTGTACCGTTGCAGCATCCGATGCAAGGCGGATGGCGACGAGATAGGCATTCCATTCCATAATTCATCCCCAGTTGTCTCAAGTGGCACAGATGCTGTTGGCGAATCAAAATTAAGCCATAGCAAGTCGCGCAAAAGCTGAAACACGGGTGGTGGAACGTTCTTTACCAGACAACCAGTCCAGCACCCGCATCAGGTTCATCAGATTGATTATGATCCACAAGGCTTCCTCAAAAATATTGGGGCTGCTTTAGGGGTTGTCGAAAATCGTATGCAAGGTGATCTGGAACGTTTTAAGCTTTTCATCGAGTCAGGCGGCAAAGAAATCGGTGACTGGCGTGGTACGATCAAACAGGATAGTGACCAGCTTTCATAACTCTGAATCAGCGTCCTTGCCATTGAGAATATGGATGACCAGGTCGTAGTGTCTGGCAATATCCTGACGGTCGTTCTCTTCAAAAATCGCTGCGTCGCTGGCGCGTTTAATCATTTCAGCCTGCCGGACAAGTGCCTGTCGTTGAGTATCCGAACTGGTACTGGCAAGGATGATGGCAATCACTTCTAACAGCCGGATGGTCACCGCGATATCGGATCGTCCATGCTGGCGAATCTGGTTGAAAGCTGCGTTAACAATCCCGTCGAACGTGACAGCATGACTGACAATCCGTAAATGCCCGTCCCCATCATAATAATATCCAGAAGGAATATTCTGCCCGGCAAGTTCGGACAGGGTTGTACTGAACTGATCCAGGCAGGCAATTGCGGTGAAAGGATCATTGATGCCGGGGGATAAGGCGCGCACAGCAATTTCAACCAGTTGATCAATTGAGAATTTTATATCCTGCATTCGCAGCCGTGCTGCTCCTAAAGTAAAGGCACTGCGGATATTTTTCTCAATGGAATCGGATAAATCGCTGGACGGGTAAACCGCAATCATTTCGCTGCGGTTGGTAATGAAATCACCTGGACGATACGACAGCCGCAGTAGCAAATTCTCTTCGCTGGCTACCTGTAACAGCACCTCGTAATCGATAGCCTGAAGATAACCGCTTACCGAGGCTGTCACGAATTTGGTCTTCTCGTCAACATCAGCAGGAATATCTTCGGTACGGCGCAGTTCATGTTCATAAAGCTGCCTTGCCGATTGATTGGAAAGCAGTCGCTTGATGCTGGACTCCAGTTCCTGCCCGATGCTGGCAATCACGTTCTGAGCCTGAATCATGGTTGAGACATGGTGGAAAAAGTAGATCAATATCCCCAGACTGGCGACTGCCAGCAGTATCGCCAGCGTCACGGAAAAGTGGGGGACGAATAACATTTCATCAGAACTGCGGATGGTTCGTAGAACCAGTAAACAATATGTGAACGTAGCCACAAATGTGCCTAGCGAGATTTGATTACCACGATCACGCATGAAGTTAGTCAACAAACGCGGTCCCAGTTGCGATGAAACCAGCGATAAGGTGGTGATCGTAATCGAAAAGGTGATCCCGGCAACGGTCATCATGGATCCGGCAATCGTCGATAACAGCGCCCGCGCGCCATCCGCGCTGCCCGTATAAACCCACGAAACCAACGGATTTGAAGATTCCGCGTTTCTTTGATCGAAGGTTGTCATTAGCAATGCCAGAATAATAGCCATCACGATCATCAAGGCGGGTAGGAACCAGAATGAGCCGCCGAGTTGTTCCCGGAGTGCAAAAAGTTTAATTTTCATAGATCACCACGTTATCGATTTTTGTCAATTGTACAAAATTGAAAGAGGTGATTCAGTGAATTCAGAAGCCTCTTAATCAATATGGTCCGGACGATATCGGACGACACTCGCTGCAAGTTACCTTTGAAAGGTTACATGCAATAGCAGGTAATTACAACCAATGTGTCTATCTATGAGAATCGAGCGTTATCTCAATCTGTTAGATACTGGACTGAAAGAAATATTTCATGAGAAGCAAGCGCCGCTTATCTTAGCGGGTGTCGATTACCTGCTGCCGATTTACCATAGGGTCAGCGAATATGCGCACATCATGAAAGAAGGTATCACCGGCAGCCCTGAGCATTTGCGACCTGAAGAATTTCAGGAACAGGCATGGACGATTGTAGAGCCTTATATCCGTCAGGCGATGGAAAAGGTTGTCGAGCAATATCAACAGCTTGCCGTTACCGCTAAAGCAACGGATAACATCGAGGAAATTGTTGCCGCCGCTGGCGTTCAACATGATTACCACCTCCGACCCGACGTGACCAAGTATGTTTCGGTTGATCCACCAGACCAGATGCACCGTCGGGATTGATGAAGCGGAACGCTATCACAATCCCAAAAACCCCGGAATGCAGCAGCTCCACCAGTTGCTCAACAGCGTTTATAAGCAGGGAATGCCTGCCATCCAGGTCACCGGCGATGATCTGAAACCGCAGGCATTTGATGTGTATTCGCCCAAGATTCTGGCAGCCATCATGGGATTGGAAGACATCCTCGCCAGCCGCTGTATCGTTATCCCGATGCGCCGCACTACCCGCAAAATTCGATAAATAAATATGGGACAAACGCCTCGAACTACTGGACTAGCGGATGCTCAGAGCAGTCCATCATGTGCTTATCGAATTTTCTGGACAAGTGCTTACTGGCTAATTGGAGTAACGAAAATGACCATCTATTTATCCTACTTGTGACCGATTGAGCTTGATGCTCAGGAAGGCTACAGTAAAGGATGGATAATTATTTAAATTTTAGATGCTAAACAAAAGAAGAGGTATCAAGCGCGGAGAGTTGAACCTAATAAGCTACGAATGTGTCACTACCTGATCTTTTCTGCCCAAATGTTATTGACTTCACTTCCTATCTCAACTACACCAGCACTGATGGGTTGTGCGCCTCCGCTTCAAACGCCCTTACAACAGAAAGAGTAGTACGGTGCAGTTTAGATGGCATACATGATCGAACCAGGTGCAAGAGCGCAGGGCGTGAGTATCACGGTAAAAGGGGAGTAGCCTTGAGTGGGCATGTACCAACCGAGGATATGGGATGCTGAAAGTGATGTGAAGCCTATTCTTGGGGTGTATGCCAGTGCGGAAGAATTGATGATGGATCTATCTGGTGGTCACGAGCGGATGACAGTGAAGTTGTCCATGCGGCGGCGGCTACTCTTGATTGGAATGTGTCGGTAGCTCACGGCAAAGCACAAGCGAAGGTGGAAAACGGGATGAAGATCTATGAAATAGACCAATTAGACACTCTCAACGATGCTCAGTTGTGGGAACTTGCTTCCGATAGGCACAACGCAGCCGAAATCCGTCAGGAGGCGATAGGACGCTGGTTATTCCCTGGTGAAACGAATCCTGACGCAGACCGTGATGACCTTGGCGGCGGACGGATCCTTGAGCTTCAGCAGCGCGCGTCT
>JBBSBS010000274.1:0-8940 GCA_038251045.1 Aggregatilineales bacterium
CCGCCCCAATCGGCATGTAACCCTTGAAGGCCATAACCCGGCAGCGCCGCCCGATAATTCAGTGATGACAACTTCAAATTCCCGCCCAAAACATGACCGATAGCTGCCAGCACACGCGGATGCGTGAAGCATATCTCGAACAGCGGGTCTTTGTTGACCAGATCACTCAAGCGGGTCGCTCCCACTTCTTGATGCACCTCTTTACCCGAATCTTCACCTTCAATGGCGATCAGTTCATCCGTCCGCTTTGTAAGGTGAGCGATTTGTTGTGCCGATAAAATGTTGGATAACGGTAAAAATCCATCGCGATCTAATTGATCTTTTTCATCCTGACTCAATGACTGCTCTGTAACACCCAATGACGCAAGGGCTTCCCGTAATTGCATAAATTTTCTCCTGTTTACGGCTCAAAAAATATTTTCCCCTCACTTGCTTATGCAAGAGAAGGCTAAAGGCTGAAGCTGGCACGCAACAATACGGTCAGCCCGCTGCCGCACAATCATGACGGATAAGCGCCGCATAAGCAATCACGCCATCAATGACCAATTCAAGCCTATGGTTTCTCGACAAATCGGGGGTTATCAGTCAAACCAGATCGGGTTCGACCACGCCTTTTGCTGCTTATCATCCCGCACCAGCACCCGCACATAATCACTGCGCCAATCCTTGAGGCTGAACTCGGCTTCGGTGATGCTGTGTTCGCTGATGCTCTGAAATTCAATCGGTCGCCCCAGCGCGTAAATCTGGCTGGCAGGCGAACAGCGCACATATAACGTCTGCCCCGGTATCACCTCAATATCCAGCAAATCAGGGCCAGTCGTGGAGTAATAATCACCCGCTTTCAATGCGGTTACCAGCGCATCCGGCGTAAGAGTCTCGCTCTTAACCTTGACCCAACCGCGTATCCGGTCACGGGCATTAACATTGAAATGGGCATCATCGGTCGCGCAGGCCAACATGCGCTTGCCGTGTGCCAGCATCAAGTCCAGCATATAGCTGCTCTCGGCGGTATCGCTGTCATGCCCGACTCCGGCGTTATACACCTCCACCGCGTGAATATCCCCCAGCGACAGGCAGTCATTTTCGGTCATGGCATACCACTGCGGATGCGCGGCGATCACAAACGCGCCTGCATCCAACGCCCGCTGTGCCAATTCAGGACCACTTTCACCCACCTGAGTTTGGGCAAAATCAAACGGCAGTCCCAACGCCACCAGATGCCAACCGTTGTCAAAATCCATGCCATCCGTATGCACTTCCGCACCAATCAGCGTGGTGAAATGGTCAGTGCGATACGGCAGCGTATCGGTGATAGGCCAGCCATAACGGGCTTTGAAATGGTCAGTAATCGCTACGAAGTCATAACCCGCGTCACGGTACAACTGGCACACTTTATCCGGTGACCACTTGCCATCCGAACACGTCGAATGTGTATGAAGATTGCCGCGCCAGAACTTCCCCGGCTTTGAAAATACAGTTTCCATGAGATCCCCGATGATTTTTTCTTTATAAAGCACAACGATAGCCGACAGCGGTTACAGGTTTTTTAAGCGGGTGTTAAGTTCTGGCGACCAGCGCTTCGATCAGCGCCAAAAACACCTCATCGCCATCAAAGCGCGTGTATATCTGCGCCGACTCGCGCCGCTTCTGCCGATAGGTATCCAAATTAGCGAAAAATGTACTCAGCTTATCAGCGGTCAGCACCGGAGCCGCAGCCCCTAATTGCTCGCGTTCAATGACATGCGCGTTCAACCGCTGTTCGTAATGGTTAAAGGGCAGCAGAAACATCGGCACTTCGAAATACAATGCTTCGGTAATCAAGTTGTGCCCTGCCGTGGAGATCACCGCCGCTGATTGGCGTAAACAGTCCACAAATTCGGCTCGTGTATTCGGCCTGATGAAAACGTTCGGGTATTCGTGCGTTTGGATACCCTCCACGAAGCAATGAAATGTGTAATCGCTGAAATGGCTGAATATCGCCAACAGGTCGTCTATTGGTTGATTGATGCTGCTGGCTGCCGAGATATAGACCGTAACCTGCTTGTTGACCGGTTCAGTAATCTGGTCTTTCACATCCTGCCCGATGATCGGCGGAATCATCATTACCGGATACTCGTCGCGCGCGGCATAACTAACCTTGAAGAAGGATGTGGCAATCCTCGCCTGTGCCTTCGGGAAAAAATATCGCAGCCGCATCCGGTGTTCGTTGGCATTAAACCCATCTACTTCCGGAAAATCATATCCCAAGAACTTACTCTGTTGGTCGAGCGTCATCAGCGGCACACCGAACAAATAGGCGACTTGTGCCGATACCATATCGTAATCCGAAATCACCAGATCCGGCACGCCGAACGTGCGCTCGATCAAACCGCAGGCATTCCAGAAAGCAGCGTTAGCCTCCAGCTGCTGGTTGCGAGGATCGTTAGCTGTGGCAGCAAAATCCAGCCCGTTTGGAGTAGTGTGCATCGCTGGCACATAAACGCGGGCAACAATCGCCTTTGGATAGTGCGTCGTATAAAACTGATAGCTGCTGTCGTTGGCAATAATCACCACCGAATGTCCACGCGCCAGCAGCCCTTCATAGATAGGCCGCTGCCGGATGCTGTGCCCGTAACCAAAACCGCATATCCCCAGTACGATCTTCATACGCGCCGTGTCATCCTTTCCGCTGGCTCACGCTGAACTTAATCCCCAGCAAGCGCAGCAGTTTCGCCACATTTTGAATCGGCACGAAGCAGTGGTCAAAGTACCAATTCTCGGTGGTCTTATACAACCGCCGCTTCCACAACACGCTTGGGATTTGCACCGCCAGCGTTCTCAAGGTGCTGCCCAAACCAGTCAGCCGCCCCATGAAACCGGGGTTCTGTGCAAGCGTATACTCGGCCTCAAACTGACCGTTAGCCGTTGCCCGTTTGAGGATATAGCGCATCGTCATCTTTTCCGGCGGAACCCAATGGTAAACCTTTAGTGCCGGTGAATATAAAAATACCGGCGACTCTTCCGCCTCCCAGATTTGGCGAAACAAACCGGTTTCCTCGCCCATGCCAAGTTGATTGCCCTTCATGCCGGCTTTAGCCTCAAAGCCGCCAAAACGTTCCAGCGTGCTCCTGCGCCATGTCATGTTCGAGCCGGAGAAAAACTCACCTTTCCGCAAATGACGCTGCACATCACCCCGCGTGCGAATTTCATACTTATCCAGCCACCAATCCGGCTGCGGGCTGGTGTAAAACGGCAAAATCGGGCCGCCGACACAATGTAGATTAGGCGCTGCATCTTTCACCAAATCCGCTACCGTTTCTAGCCAATCGACCTCGGCTTTAGCATCATCATCCAGAAAGGCCACGAACATGCCTGCCGCCGCCTGCCAGCCGGTATTACGGGCTGTCGCCAACCCCAACCGCGTTTCATAGATGTAGCGCAGGTTAGGATGCTCACCCATTAGCGCTTTGATGGCCTCGGCTGTGCCATCGGTCGAGCAGTTATCCACCACGATAATTTCATAGGCGGTTGATTCCAAACTTTGCTTAAACACACTGTCAATCGCCGCTGGCAGATGGTCAAGCCGGTTATACGTGCAAATCACAACTGAAAATAACAGTTCCATGCGGGTATAGGTTACTCGGTATACAGCATATAAAAATAGGGTTTTGACACACCATGACAACTACCATCGCCAACTGGCAAAGGGGCAGGCCGTGTATCACAAGATGTCAGATGATCTTTGAAGATGATAACCTACCACGCGGGGATTAGATATAACTGAACCGTGTATGAGACCCTCCGTCAGCTTCCACGCGGCTCCCTTTTTGAATGGACAGCCATATTTAGACCTATAATAACCAGTGAACATATCGACAGTGCTCTTTGGAGGATGCCATGCCCGCACAAAATCCGCTTGCTTGGGGACAATACTTTTATACACGTTCCCACGCTAACCTGCCCGGCACGGATCACGCCCTCTACCGCATGACAGACCTCATCGGGCGAGGTGCGCTCGATCCCAAAATGGCGCGGGCTGTCCTCCACGATTCGCTGCTGCTGGATATGGTGTGGCGTGTCACATGGGCCGATGACGACGGCCTGCCTGATCCTTTCCTACCAACCCGCTTTGTGGATTGTGACGGTTGGGTGGTTTTTATGCATGGCTGGACAGGTAACAACACTGTCTGGGAAGACATGCCTGCGATGATCGTCCGCGCCAACCCCAACCTGATTTGTCTCTCGGTGGATCATAACGGCTTTGGTGAATCGCGCTTTGAAGTCGATACTCCCAACCTCGATCAATGCTGCCCGCCCTCAGCAATGGCGGCTGTCGAACGCTTGGTGGATGTGCTTAAAATCCGCCGTCAACCGGGGGAAACCCGCCGCAAAGTCATTAACTTTGTCGGTCACAGCATGGGCGGCGCAGCACTCTTTTACCTCAACCCGATGGACTATACAATCGGTGAAGAAACCCGTTATGCGCTGGCTCCGGCGCTGCTGTTGAACGATAACACTCACCGTGCCTTCTTCAATGCGATGGGACTCGGCATCGGCATCGTTAACCGTCTGCGCATCTTTGAACCCATCGAAGACCTCATCAAGCCGAGTATGGTCAACGCTGTGTGTGAGGGCAGCAGTACCTATGTCAAAGATACCCACACCCGCCAGTATGATGAAACCCCGCGTGGCACAACCTCCGCTACCTTCCGCGCCATGGGCTTGCTCCAAAATTGGGAAATTGCCCACCGCTGGGACTTGTTCAAAGTCATGCTGGGGCACAAAGACCCGTTGGTCGGTCTGGTTCCCATGATGGATATGCTCAGTAACATGGAAATGCCCGCCGGTCATATCCGTGTCGTTGCCGGTTCACATTATATGTTCAGCGTCGGGCGTGATACCGTGTTCCAACATGCCCAGAACCGTGAACTGGCGGTCAATGACATTCTCAACCTGCACGAACGCGCCCTCGACATGCAGAAATCGGGCACAGGTCGCCGCGGCTTCGGCTAGTCCGCGCGGCAGGTTGCTGACCGTCGGCACGTAAGCCAGAATGGGTTACAATGGTTGCAAGTGTAATGTTAGTTGTTAATGTTATGCTGTTTGTTAATGGTCAGCCGTAGTCGCTCAGGGATAATCCCATGAACAATCACGTCTTTGTTTCGTACAAGCACGAGGAACAGGATTTTGTCGAAATGCTCATCCGCCAGATTCAGGCGGCGGGCTTTCCGGTATGGGTCGATACCGAACAATTACGCGCTGGCGAAAATTGGCGCGAAGCCATCAACTATGCCATCAAAGATGCCTTCGCCCTCATACTGGTGATCTCACCAGAATCAAAAGCCTCGCAGTATGTGACCTATGAATGGGCTTATGCGCAGGGGGCAGGTGTAAAAGTAATCCCGCTGCTCCTGAAGGAAACTGATAAGCTGCATCCGCAGTTGGAAATGCTGCAATATCTGGATTTTACCGACCGCGCCCGCCCGTCGTGGGATAAACTGCTGCGCCGTCTATTTGAATTACAGGGGGAGCATCAACCCCACAGCGTAACCGTGTCCCGCGACGCACCACCAACCGTTCATACTGCCGTCGCTGCCCTCGACAGCCACAATGCCGATGACCGTCGTTCAGCCCTCAAAAGTTTGGCGCAGATGAATCACCCTGCCGCCTACGCTGCGCTGGTGAGTGCCGTCCAACACCCCATGCGCGATGTGCGCGTAGATGCAGCCTTCCTACTTGCCAAGCAAACCGAATACAAAGACTCTGCCGCTGTCCCCGGCCTGTTGGATGCCCTCAATGATGAAGACCCACGCCTGCGGACTGCCGCCTGTAAAGCCCTCGGTGACATCGGGGATGGCGCTGCCGTGACCGAACTACTGCGGGTGATGGTCAAAGATACCGACAGTAACATCCGCTGGCAGGCCACCGGAGCACTCGGCAAGATCGGGCAAGCCGCTGTGCCGGGGTTATGCGCCGCCCTGCGCGATGAAGACTGGAAAGTCCGCCGCAGCGCTGCCGAAGCCTTATGGAGTATGCACGAACCGGAAGCCGTTCCCGGCCTTGCCGAAGCCCTCATAGATAAAAATGACGTGGTACGGCAGGCCGCCGCTGGCGCACTCGAAGGGATGGGCGCGTCGGCTGTCACCGGATTAATCGAGGTCATGAAAACCAGCAAGGATGTCATGATTAGCCGTGCCGCTGCCGAAATGCTGCAAAAGATTGGCTCGCCGCAGGGTATCGAGGCCGTCCAAAAGTGGACCAACCGTGATCGCGGCACCACCACATCCCGCCTCGGCTCGCGCTACTAATCCACCCATTTACATCACCTTAGGGAGTACCCATGTGCTCCCTGTTCACTTCTAACCGGAACACCCTATGACCGATATGCTGGTGAAATTGTATACACTGCCGCCGCTCGAACCGGAACTGGCAGCCCAACAGGCACAGGGCATCACCATTCGCCGCGCCATGTCGCCCGAAAAGCATCATGCCCTCAAGTGGGTGCGTGAAACTTTTGATGAGGTGTGGGCCAGTGAAACCGATGTGGCCTTCGGTCATGTGCCCGTAAGCTGCTGGCTGGCGACACAGGATAAACACATCATCGGCTTCACCTGCTACGACACCAGCGCCAAAGGGTTCTTCGGCCCAATCGGTGTGGATAAGTCAGCCGGTGGGCGCGGCGTGGGTCGGGCGCTCTTGATCGCCTGCCTCTACGCCATGCGTGATAAAGGGTACGGCTATGCCATCATCGGCGGTGTCGGTCCTGTCGAGTTCTACCAGAAAACCGTCGGCGCGACCCTCATCGAAGACTCGACCCCCGGTGTCTATGATGGCATGTTAGAGTAACAATCCTCCTGCCCTAATCATTTTCCAGATATAACCCTGATGGCTGCGGGCGCTGACCACTCAGGTAAAAAGCGCGGTTCTGCTCCACATAAAACGGGAAATCAGTCTCCCAATATTGGCGTGGATCTTGCCGTAGCAAAAGCGAGAATCCGTCATAAAGGTCAGGATTCTGCGTCGCGAAATAATGGGGGTTGCGGAAGAACATTTCCAGATACCCCGCGATGAACTCCGAGTTATTCTGGAACACATACGGATGTCCAATCGGCAGCAGATCAACCGCTTTTTCACCGTCTGCCAGTCGGTCATAGCGCTGCATTTCGATGCGCTTGCCCTTGACGAATGCTGACCGCGCCTCTGCTGTAAAAATCTCCGCACTGTCGGATGGAGACATGTCATCCGAGATACGTAACCCCGGCAGCCATCCTGAACTTATTGCCGAACCCCGCAGGTGTGCCGCGTCAAAATAATCCAGCAGATGACCAAACTCGTGCAGGAAAGGCGCGACCCCCGCTGTCGGCTGGTTGAATCCCTCAAACAAGCGGCTGACCACCAATTGCACGCATCTCAGCTGTGGGTTATAACAACCGCCTGCCACCCCACCATCTGCAACAAAAGCCGCTTGGTCGGCGTACAGCCAGATTCGAACCCCTGCATTAAACAAACGCTCTAAAATATCCCGCCGATAAAAAAATATCTCAGCGATATGTCCCGCCACCAAATAGGCCAGCGAGGGAAGCATCTCAATGACGTTGTTGCGTTGTGCGTTGCGCAGTTGCAGATCGAAACCGCGATGCAGCATCACCCTGCGAATGATTTCATGGAACTGGCGACGCGCCTCTTTATCCAGACTTTTCACTATTGGGAAGTAGCTTTCTATGTAGCTTGGGCGGCGCGTGACGGCAAACACATGATAGGCCAACTGCGGCCTGCATGAGTTCGATGTATATTGATCGACCTTCAACAGATTCTGGTTGAGCCGTTCAATCGACACCGCATCGCGCCCATCGCCTAAATCGAGGTCTTCCCTCACATCAATCGGTGTTATGCCAACCTGCAAATCAGTACCCTCGCGGGTAACCGGTTGGTAAAAAACATCTGACCATTGAAGAGTCGTCATAGGCTTAATCCCATGTGCAGTACGCCACTTACTACAATCCGTAATCAAAAAGGCGATGGTTACGCATCGCCTTTACCGAAACGTTTATACGATTATCAGGCTTTACGCCCGCCGGTGAGCGTTTTCTTAAAGGCTTCCATGCCCTCAAAATCACCATTGGCCGCAAATGACGCCTGTTCCGCCCATGTCGGGACGCTGGGTGCGAAGCGCATTCCCCCTGCCACAATAGCCGCGTTGATCTGGTCTTCGGTGGCGCTGGCAAGCTGTGCAAATGTGCTGATGCCCGCCGCGTTCAGCGCCTTTTCCATCTTCGGGCCAATCCCTTCGACCAGCTTCAGGTTATCAGGCTTGCCGGATGCCTCTTTCTTAGCCGGAGCTGCTTTGGCTTTAGGCTTGGGTGCGGGTTTTGCCGGTGCAGGCTCAGGCGTGGCAACCGCTTCCGCAACCGGAACAGACGGCAGTGACGCGCCCGCCGGAGCGGTAGCCGCCATGACCGCATCGGTTTCTGCTGCCGGGGCGGAAGGCGGAGGCGCGGCCTTCTCCTCAATCGTGGTTACAACCGCTGCTGCCGCAGGCGGATGCTGCTCCGCAACCGGCGCGGGTGGCGCGGGTTCCACAACGGCGATACTCGGCGTAGGCACAGGTGCAGCGGCGACCGACGCAGCCATCACTGGAGCCACCGGAGCCGCAAGGCTGTCGCGTTCATAAGTGACCGGTTCAATCACCGTTTCAGCCACTTCCGAGTCGTTGTATCCCTGTCGCCTGTAACGTTCATACGCCCAGACCGCCAGTGCAAACAACAAAAAGAGAAGTACCAACCACCAGTCACCGATAGATGCTTGGCTGGAAACCCGATCTACCGCCACGAAAATAGCGACAACCAGCAGTATAGAAATGAGTAAATTGCGTGTAGAGCGATCCATTGGTCCGTCCTATTGTGATGAGATTGACCAGAAAGCAACTTTATTGTAACCCAAAACCCGCGATTATGGGGCGGA
>JBBSBS010000275.1:0-8926 GCA_038251045.1 Aggregatilineales bacterium
CAATAGATTCTAAGAGTTTTCAAAGTAGGATGCAATGCTTTCTATTGTTCGCGCTTGTGCGTTGATAGGACTGGATGGATGCATCGTTGAGGTCGAAACTGATTTCAACCCGCGTGCCGGTGTTCCCAGTTTTACCATTGTCGGATTGCCAGATAATGCTGTTAAAGAGAGCCGTGAGCGGGTTAGAGCCTCAATCAAGAATAGTCATCTTTCCTTCCCAAATAAAGTCTATGTTGTTAATTTGTCCCCGGCGGATTTACCTAAGCATGGGCCTGTTTATGATCTTGCAATCGCAATCGGGGTTCTAGCAGCTACCGACCAAGTGCCCCTTGCTGCGCTGGAACGCAGTGTGTTCATTGGTGAATTATCTCTTGATGGCAGTGTACGTCACGTCAAGGGTGTCATGCCGATGGTGTACACGGCTTTTCAAGAGGGTTTCGAAAGGGTTTTTGTGGCGGCTGAAGATGCGCCGCAAGCGGCACTTGTTACCGGAATTGAAATTATTCCGGTTGAAACCCTCGGTCATCTGGTCGAGCATCTATATGGACTCAACCAGATAAGCCCCTATGAAGTCGATAAAAGTCAAATAGAGTATGTCTCGCCTACCGCAGACGGTATTGTCGATTTCTCAGTGATAAAGGGGCAGGATCATGTAAAGCGGGCGCTGGAAATTGCCGCTGGCGGGAATCATAACATCCGCATGGTGGGAACACCGGGCACAGGGAAAACGCTCCTTGCGCGGGCAATTCCGGGCATACTCCCCCGCATGACATTGGATGAGGCTTTGGAAGTTACCCGTATCTACTCAGTTGCTGATATGCTCCAAACCGATCATCCTTTGATGCAACGTCGCCCGTTTCGTGCGCCGCACCACACCATTTCTCAACCGGGTATGGTTGGTGGCGGTACCATCCCTCGTCCGGGGGAAATCACATTAGCCCATCGTGGGGTATTGTTTTTAGATGAAGCCACCGAGCATAACCAGCGGACACTAGAGGTCTTGCGACAACCCATTGAGGACAAAATCGTCACCATTTCTCGGGCAAAGGGTACGCTAACCTTTCCTGCAAATTTCCTTTTGGTTCTTGCTCACAATCCTTGCCCTTGCGGAAATTTCGGTGATCCTTCTAAGAGTTGTAGCTGCACACCCACCATGATTTCACGTTATCAAAGCAAACTTTCGGAGCCGTTGCTGGATCGCATTGATATGCATGTAGAAGTGCCTCGTGTAGAATATGAGAAATTGATGGGATCAGAAGAAGGGGAACACTCGGAGGCGATACAGGCACGGGTAGAGTTGGCAAGGAAGCGCCAGTATGAACGGTTTAAGGATATACCCGGTTTGTTCGCCAATTCAGATATGAGGGTCGGCGATATACAACGATTCTGCATTTTGTCGGGTGAGGCACGGCAGTTGCTAGAAATTTCGGTTAAACGTATGCAACTGAGCGCACGCGCATATCATCGACTGCTCAAACTTTCCCGCACCATTGCGGATCTAGCTGATTCAGATGTTATCCAAATTCAGCATGTGGCAGAGGCCATTCAATACCGTCCACAGCATCATACGCAGTGATTTACGGTAAGCGTGAATAACAGGTTATAGGTTAAAGTGAACCTTTACACGCTTGGGATCGGTAGCCGCTATCTCCATTGCCCTGCTAAAGTCATCTAGCGGTAGCTGATGGGAAATCAGAGGCTCGACCTGAACAGCACCACTCTGGATTAATGCGATACTTTGTGGGAATGTCCTATTCACCGCGAAACTACCGATGATTTTCAAATCACGGCGGAAGACTTCGTAGGATGGGAATTTGACATATGTACCCTGCGGCGTAACACCAAACACCCAAATTTTTCCGCGCGGAGCGGCATACTGAAATGTTCCTTCCAGCACGGCAGGGATGCCCGTCGCATCAACGACGATGTCGTATCCATAGGGTTGGATAGCGGTGAGTCGTGTCGCTTGCTGGTTATCTGCTATAACCGTGTGCGTCGCACCCAACTGCTCGGCCATTTGTAAACGCCACGGGATAACATCCGTAACGACCACACGAACTGCGCCGGCTTGTTTTAAGGATTGGGCTACAAGGCAGCCCATCGGGCCTGCGCCGAATACCAGAGCAGTATCACCCGGTTGTACGCTAATCTGTTTAATGCCCCATGCAACACAGGCGAGGGGTTCGATCAGTGCGGCGGCTCCGTAAGTCATATCCCCAATATCAAATACATTACCCTCCGGCGCGATGACATATTCAGCAAATGCGCCGCTGCGGGTCACGCCGATGGCTCGCAAATTTTGACATTGATTCGGCTCGTTTCGTTGGCAACTGGGACAGCGGTTGCAGGGAATATTAGGGTCGGCCGTCACCCGATCACCAACCTTAAAACGGGTGATATTTTCTCCAATTTGGACAACTTCACCGCTAAACTCGTGCCCCGGAATAATGGGATACTCGGCTTCATATTCCCCTTTGAAGATATGCAAATCGGTGCCACATATCCCTGCTGCATGGACTTTGATGAGTACATCCTCTAATCCGGGTGATGGTTCTGCCACAGAGGTTACAACACCGTGCCCCGGACGTTCAATTCGAGCAGCTTTCATGGGCAAACACTCCTATGTGTGGTGGATTAATGCGGTACTTGGATACTTATTTACCCCTTCAAGCCGCTGCCTACTGATAGTCCTTTGATAATCCAGTTTTGTGCGAAGAAATATACGATGAGCACTGGGATCAACGCCACAACCGAAGCCGCCATTAAGAGTTCCCATCGGACGGTGAATTGACCTTGAAAAGTGCTTAACCCCACCGGCAGCGTCCGCATCGTTTCCGAGTTGGTAACAACCAGAGGCCACAAAAAGTCATTCCATGTTCCCAGAAATGTGAAAACGGCTAGCGCCGCCAAAGCAGGTCGTGAATTGGGCAGGATAATGCTCCACCAAATACGCAGTGATGATGCACCGTCAATACGTGCCGATTCATCGTAGTCCATAGGCAGACCGCGATAGTACTGCCGCAGCAAAAATATCGTGAAGGCTGAAAATGCCGGTGGAACGATCAGCGCAAGATAACTATCAAACCAGCCGAGCTGACGAATGATGAGGAAATTGGGGAGCAATAGCACCGGAAACGGGATCATGAGGGCGATCAAATAGAGAAAGAAAAGGATTTCACGTCCCTTAAACCGCAGCCGTGCAAATGAATAGGCGGCGAGCGATGATGTGAGTAATTGCAAAAGTGTCACTGATGTTGCCACCAGCAAACTGTTGAAGAAGTAGCGATCAAACGGCAGTGCCGTAAGGGCAGTGCTGTAGTTCGAAATCAAAAATGTGGAAGGTATCAGGCGCGGTGGATATTCTCTCAATATATCAGTGGCTGATTTGAGTGATGTGCTGACCATAAATAAAAAAGGCAGCACCATTATCACAGAACCTAATAAGAGTACAATATGTGCCGCCACCCGCCCCCATGGTATACCTTTTGATTGGCGCGGAGTGTTGTAGGTTCGAGTAGTCATAATGTGAGCCTTTTATTCCGTCTCGTAATAAACCCAGCGTCGTTGTAAAACAGCCTGCAAAATGGTCACGACAAATACTATCGCAAACAAAACCCATGAAATTGCGGCTGCCTTACCCATTCTTGTGAAGCCAAACGCATTTTGATAAATGTAGGTGACAATCGAAGCGGATGCTGCTGGTAATTGTCGCTGTGTGTTCGCACCCATAATGATCGGCTCAGTAAATATCTGAAATGCACCGAGCATCTGAACAACGAGAACAAAAAAGGTAGTAGGGCTAACCATTGGAATCGTAACAAATCGGAGCAGCTGTCTGCGGTTTGCACCATCCACTTTGCCGGCATCATACAGCACTTCAGGAACAGCCTGCAACGCAGCCAAATAGATGACCATCGTAAAGCCAACATTTTTCCAAACGGTGAATATTGCCACGCTAACCAGCGCCCAACCCGGCCAGATACCTTGTCCGGGTGCGTTCAGGAAATCCGGTGGTGCAATTGTATTAACCCATGTCAATAGTTGTGGATTGCCTTGAACCAAGCCGAGGCTGAGTAGTGCCCCTTTGATTTCCCAGATTCCTGCTGCGATCACGCCAGATTGTTGGTTGAACAGAAACCGGAATACCATTGCGACAGCGACGACGCTGGCGACGAACGGCATGAAGTACAGCATCCGGTAAAGTTTCGCAAAACGTAGACCACTATTTAGGATGACAGCTAGCATAAACCCGATCACAATTTGTACTGGAACGATGAGGACTGTGTACCAAAAAGTATTTTTGATGACACTTGCGAAAATCGGATCATTCGTAAAGAGTTCAATATAATTCGCGCCGCCGATATATTTCGGGGCTGTAATTAAATCCCACTGATTAAAACTAAGCACGAGGGAAACCGCAATTGGGACAAGTACAAATATGATAAAGCCAATCAGGCTGGGGAGCAGGAATAAATAACCTTCGAACTGCTGGTCAGCACGCCACACACCTAGCCCTAGCTTGAAACGGAGTTTCTGCAACAGGGTTGACGGTTGCGGTGACTCCACTTGCTGCGATAAATCCCTCACATTGTCCATGAATTGGCTCCGTTCAAGCTTGAATAAAACGCGGGGCAGAGAAATCCTCTAACCCCGCGTTTTATCAACATAAGGCAGTTACATTGCAGTAACGACCCAAGACTATTTCATGTAGCCGTGGTCAGTTAGATAAGTGTTGACACTATCACATACACCGGGCAAAACATCAGCCGCCTGTACTTCACCTGCCCAAATCGAGGCCAACACCGGGTTAATGATGGTGCTGTTCAATTCGTTCCATTCAGGGAACCAACCATTACCATTCGGTGGCGAGGTTTCTGCGCCGACCAGCCACGCTTGCTTATTTGCTGGGTTACGGCTGTCATCCAAGAAGACAGGAGAATTCGCACCAGATTTGGTGGGAGGGAACGCGTCTCCTGCCGAGAAATAAATCGCTTGACCACCTTCAGGCGATTGCAAGAATTGCATGAAAGTCCAAGCTGCATCCGACTTCTCGGTTAGCGCGCTCATAACCCACGCCGCACCATTTGTGCTACCGGCTTGCCGTCCGCTGCTCAGTGCTTTCGGTACTGCGGCAACGTCATAATTGACACCCGCAGCATTGAGTGCAGGTACGCGGCTCGCATTTTGAATAAACATGGATGTTTGACCGGAAAGGAACACGGCTTGATCGCCGCCAGCCTGTCCCAGATTGGCATCCTTCCAAGCAACGTCGTCGTTCATCATGCCAGCGAAAAATTCGATCCCTGCAATTGACTCAGGGGTACTAAGCTGGCATTCAGTCGGCTTGAACATATCATCAAGGATATGACCACCATTGCCGCCCACCCAGTCGAAATATTTCCCGCCTTCCATCGCTAGACCATAGCGCGAAATACGTCCATTGGTATCTTTGATCGTCAACGCTTCAGCAGCGCTGCGCAAATCATCCCATGTCCAATCATCAGTCGGGTATGCCAACTTGGCTGCATCAAAGTCGTCTTTGTTGTAATACAACACCTCGACACCACTATCACGTGGAAGGCCATAGACAGCACCATCCAGTGATGTGCTTTCCAATGCACCCGGCCAATAATCCTTCAAATCCATCTTGTTTTCTTCGATGTATGGATCAAGATCTTGGATCAAACTGCTGGCAGCGTACTTCTGCACAGGGGACATAAAAAATACGTCGGGTATAGCTGTGCCGTCACCTGCTGCGAACAGAGTATCGAGCTTGGTAAAATAATCACCCCAAGGTTGTGACCAGAGCTCAATCTTGACATCGGGGTTGGCTGCCATGTAAGCGTCAGCCACTGCTTGATGAACAACGATTTCTTCAGGACTTCCCCACATACCCCAGAGCAGGGTAGTGCTATCCTGCGCGACTACAATATTTCCGAAGGCAGTAAGAACTAAAAGAACTAATAAAATACCGGTAAGACGTTTCCTCATTTTCTCGCTCCTATTCACAGGTGAAACGTTAGGGATTTGTTTCCAACCATCGCGATTATAACGCCTTCAAGCAGTAATGCCATTGGTACATTAAAACCATGTTATACCGGGCCACCACCCGCGCGCACTTCAAAGTCGTTAATTTCTGTCAAACGTGCAGCTTCTGGCTTTGCCGCTAATAAATCATCAAATAGTAACAATTTCCCTCCTTGAACTGCATTCTCTGCATACAGGTACATAGCGGCGGACCATCCCTGTAAATCAAAACCCATCGGATGCCCACTTACACCGTGCATCCACTCATTGTAACCCTCATTGACACCGTGACCTTGTTGATTAGCTGTTGCCAGCGATAACAGTAGGCGTTCGGCTTCCGTTTGCCATTTGTGACGAGCCAGTGCCGCAACATGAAAGCCTCCCACCATCGGCCAAATGCCGCCGTTATGATATTGATGCGGCAGATTAAGATTGCGGCTGCGGTAATATGTACGCCAGTCCGGTTCACCGGGGTGTATTGGTGGATAGATCGCTTTACTTGGGAAAGGCTCTGCGATACCGACTTGATACATATAACGCAGGATATGTTCGCTGCGATGATAATCGGCTATACCCGTAAGAATAGCCAGACAGTTGCCGAGAGTATCGCACCAGTCACCGTATTCACGGAAGGCAACCCACGGCAGATAATACGGTCGGCTCGAAATCGTACCGATGTTATGATATAGCATGTACCATTCTAGCCGGATACTTTTGAGGCGTTCCAGATGCTCCGCAAAGTGTTCTGCTACCCAGCAGCGATCAACCCACATCAGGAGATTGATCCGTTCGTGTATCTGGGAACCGTTCACGTTAACTTGATGACCGCTCGTACCTGCTGATAATCGTTTCCACATCAAATCGTAAGTCAGAACCGCTGCATAATATAAGGCATTGTCATACAGCGTGTTGTAACGAACCGCTACCAGATCCATCCAATTACCGGCTTCGGGAATTTCCAGCAAACCACATTCGTTCATATCCTGATATTCGAGCCAAATCATCGCACGCGTGATTTTCTGCCAATGTTCACTTAAAAACTGAACATCACCTGTTACTTCCAAATGGAGGTAATGCAGCAGGATGAACCATAGATTTGCGTCAACGGCTCCGGCATTTTCCGTGCTGATGTACCCGTTGTCAGGATTCACATTTAGAGGGATGAGGCCACGCGTCGATTGATGGGTGCCCAGCGTGACGAGACTTGCCCGTGCGGTCGCAACCAATTCCGGTTCGCCGCTAACGAGCGCACCCAACGAAATGATGCCATTGTCGCGTGCCCAGACTTGAGGGTAACCTGCGGCTAAGCCTGAAGCCCGAAAACCGCTTGGGGTAGCGCACCGACGCAGCACATCCAATGCCTTGTTATGTGCTTGCTTAAGCAGCTGGTCGTTTTTGTTCATTTGTTTTTCCTTGCATGTTGACTGTATTTTATCATTAACCCTAACACTTGTAATTAAGCCCAAACTGACCGGCACATTTCACCCGACCAATTTGTTCATAAGCTGAATATTTCCCTGATACATGCTATGCTTGAGGTGTTCATCCATTCGGAGCAGTGGTCAATAGAGGTAATATTCTGGTCGGAAGTCATTGTTATGCATAGCAAAACCGTTGAGGTTACACGCTGCTTAATTTTTTCACTGATATTTTTGAATGGGTTGATTGTGTCTAATTATACGGTTGCGGATAATTCGCCCGACATTACAATCGAGTCAATTCCTTTTATCAAAACGACTGCGCCATGTACGGGACATTTTGTAGCCCATGATCTTGACCACGTTACGACTGGGCCGGGCGGTAGCCGAATTAGAATGTTTGAGGCTAATGGTAGCGGGGTTGCTATTAACGACCTCGATAATGATGGCGATATGGACATCGTGTTAGCCAATCATGGTGGCATGAACACCATTTTGTGGAATGATGGAAGCCTCCGCTTTCGTACACAACGTATGGCGCACGGTGATTCACGAGCAGTCAATATCATTGATGTGGACGGTGATGGCTGGCTAGACATCTTTTTTTCACGCGCTAAGACAGCACCTACTTATTGGCATAATCTAGGCGACGGGCGCTTTTCGCGGGAATTTTTGCCCGGTATTGCCAAACCGATTTACGCAGTCAATTGGGCTGATCTGGATGGTGATGGTGATTTAGATTTGGTGGGAGCAACTTATGATGCCAGCTTGCTCACCGATTATGGTCAAGATTTCCTTTTAAGCGGTAATGGCGGGGTTTACTACTACGAAAATCGTCAGGGTCATTTTTTTGTTCAAGCACTTACGACCAATGCTCAAGCATTAGCCTTGGCGCTGCTTGATCTTAATCACGATGGGCATATGGATATTTGGGTCGGCAATGACTTCGCCGTACCGGATCAGATATGGTACTGGTCATTAACTGGTTGGGCACTGGCAAATCCGCTTCGTACTATGAGTCACAGCACCATGAGCCTTGATTTTGGGGATATTGATAACGACGGTCAGAATGAAGTTTTTTCGACTGATATGAAACCATATGCCGGAGATTCGCAGGGTCAGTCGGTAATGCCTGCCATTACCGACGCAATCAACGATGGTCGTAACCTGACTACTGATACACAAATCACTGAAAATGTGCTGCAATCCATTGGCAGTTTTAAGAATGAGGCCGTTGTTTCCGGCGTTGATGCCACAGGTTGGAGCTGGTCAGGTAAGTTCGGCGATCTTAACCAAGATGGCTTCCTTGATTTGTACGTTGTCAACGGATTCATCGAAATGTCTACCTTTCGAAATTTACCGGATTACGAATTGGTCGAAAATAATCAGGCATTCATGAACATGGGAACTGGGATGTTCTCACCTATGCCAAACTGGGATTTGGGTTCGTCACGAAGTGGGCGTGGCATGAGCATTGCCGA
>JBBSBS010000276.1:0-8899 GCA_038251045.1 Aggregatilineales bacterium
ACATGGTGCGGCACTTAGAAAATATGCGAAAGTTTGGTGTGAATCCGGTTGTGGCGATAAATGCTTTTTCGACGGACACAGATAACGAAATGGCAGTCATTCGGGAGATCGCGTTAGGGGCGGGGGCAGTCGGCGTTTCAGTCGCAAGGCATTGGGCAGAAGGTGGAAAAGGTGCGGCTGAACTTGCAGAGATGGTCGTCACGGCCTGCGACCAACCAAATGATTTTCAGTTTCTATACCCTTTGGATTGGCCTATCAAACGCAAGATTGAGGCCATTGCGACTGAAATCTATCGGGCAGAGGGGGTCGATTATACGCCGGAAGCCAACAAGCAGATTGCCACGTTTGAGCAAAACGGATTTGATCAAATGCCGATTTGTATGGCAAAAACTCACTTGAGCTTTACTGCCGACCCATCAATAAAGGGTGCACCGACCGGATTTAGGCTACCTATTCGTGAGGTTCGTGCATCGGTGGGAGCAGGTTTCATTTATCCAATATGTGGGGAGATGCGGACGATGCCCGGATTGCCCGCGCATCCAGCAGCCGAGCGCGTTGATTTTGATGATGATGGGCGTATCGTTGGGTTATTCTAGGCACTTAAATGTTGCAAAGGGTGGCAGAAACTGATTATGATTGTGGCTCATGCTTAGAGTATTAAACACATAATTATAAAAATAAGGATTATAGAACTTTGCGTTCAGAATTTCCCTTCAATGATCACTGGCTATTTATTCCTGAAGACGTGACTTCCGAAACTCCGGACAGCCAATTTGAGCCGATCACTCTGCCTCACAGCAATAAGATTTTGCCGTATCACAACTTTGATAATATGGAATATCAGTTCATTTCGACCTATCGAAAGCGATTTAGGCTGCCGGAAGCAAGAAATGGTCGGCGGATATTCGTCGACTTTGATGGCGCGATGATTGCAGCAGAAGTATTTGTAAACGGAGCGAAAGTTGGTGATTATGAAGGGGGGTTTACACCGTTCTCATTTGACATCACCGACTATGTGACCGAAGCAAATGAAAATTTGGTGACGGTTCGTCTCGATTCGACGGAGCGACCTGACATCCCGCCGTTTGGATTCGTTGTCGATTATCTGACGTTCGGTGGCATTTACCGCGATGTGAACCTGCGTTATGTCGAGCCGGTTTACATCAAAGATGTGTTTGTACGAGCATCTAATGTGCTGACAAATAATCCAACGGTTGAGGTTGATGTAACGATTGCGAATTTAAGCAATCGTGCGCAAAGAGTCACGCTTCATACTGGCGTAAATACTGGCACTTCAGAGGCACAACTTTCGACGATAGTCTCACAAGATGTTGTTGTTGAAATCGAGGCACAGGAGAAGATCGTCACGGTACGGTTTGATGACTTCCCAACGGTTAAGCTTTGGTCGCTTGAAAATCCCGTTCGATACGGTGTACATACTGCATTGCAGAGCAAGAGCAGTGGAGATGCAATTGACGATAACGGCGCTTTTGCGTTTGGTTTTCGTGAAGCAGAGTTTCGCAAAGATGGCGGATTCTATCTGAACGGAGAACGGCTGAAGCTGATGGGGCTAAATCGCCATCAGACGTTTCCTTACTTCGGAGCCGCAGCTTCTGGCCGGTTGCAGCGTAAAGATGCTGATATTATCAAGCATGAGTTGGGATGCAATATCGTCCGCACCTCGCATTATCCGCAGTCAAAACACTTTTTAGATCGCTGTGATGAAATCGGCTTACTGGTCTTTGAAGAGATTCCGGGTTGGCAGTATATCGGCGATAATGATTGGCAGGGGATTTCGTTACGCGATGTCGAAGCGATGATATTGCGCGACCGTAATCATCCGTCAATTATTATGTGGGGCGTACGCATCAACGAGTCGCCAGATAATGAAGCGCTTTATCAGGCAACAAATGAACTGGCACATAAGCTTGATCCAACTCGCCCTACAGGTGGTGTACGCAACTTCCTCGAAAGCCAATTCTTGGAAGACGTATTTACTTATAATGACTTTTCAAACACAGTAGTTGAACCGGAACATACCCCGTATATGGTCACAGAATTCAACGGGCATATGTACCCGACCAAGAGTTTTGACCAAGAAGAGCGCCTGATTGAACATGCGCTGCGCCACGCCCGTATTCAGGATAAGCAAATGGGAATGCCGCGTGTGGCGGGGGCAATTGGTTGGTGTGCATTTGACTACAACACCCATAAAGAGTTTGGCTCCGGTGACATGATTTGTTATCACGGTGTCATGGATATTTTTAGACTGCCAAAGTATGCGGCTTATTTTTATGAGAGTCAGATTTCGCCGGATGTACGCCCTGTTTTACGAGTCGCGAGTATATGGTCGATGGGTGATAGAAGTACAGGAGGCAATGATCCGCTGACGATATTTGGCAACTGCGATGAAATCGACTTGTTCATCGGGAAAGATCACTTTGGGCGTTTTCGGCCGGATCGTGAAACCTTTCCAAATCTGGCGCATCCGCCATTCACTGTGAATGGTTTACAACTCTGGGCATCATGGGGTGGAAAGCTGCCTTATTTGCATGTGGTGGGTTATTACAAAGGTGAACAGGTAGCCGAACAAAAGATTGATTGCAGCCCTACGCCGAATATGCTTGTGTTGCAACCAGATGATACTACGCTTTCCGCCGATGGTATGGATATGACGCGGCTGGTATTCAAGATTGTTGATCGCTTCGGCAACCGGCTGCCGTATGCCATCAGCGTAGTTAATTTCGAGATTGATGGGCCAGCCGAGTTGATTGGTAATAATCCCTTTCCGTTGGTGGGCGGGCAAGCTGCGCTCTATGTGCGTGCAGGCCACGTTGCTGGAACAGTAACTATTCGTGCCAAAGCAGCGCGGCTGCCGGATGCAGTGGCGACAATCAATATTGAGTAAATGTTAATTTCAAGGGGAGTGACCTGCCGCATATGGAATGAATACTGACGGTTGACTCCCTTTTGATGGCAAGCCAAAGCGCAGTGGCTATAATCTCTTTGCGCGTGTTAGTTGTTATTGGGAATTAATTTTAATGGCAAACTACATCCTTGCACTAGATCAAGGAACCACTTCCTCGCGAGCAATCCTATTTGATCATGATGGGCGCATAGTGGCCTCGGCACAACAAGAATTTCCGCAGCTTTATCCGAAACCGGGTTGGGTTGAGCATGATCCAGAAGCTATCTGGGAAACGCAATATCTGGTGGCACGGCAGGTATTGGATTCGCGAAAATTAACGGCATCAGACATTGTGGCGATTGGTATCACCAATCAGCGGGAAACAACTCTTATCTGGGATAAAGAAACGGGACAACCCATCCACAACGCGATAGTTTGGCAGGACAGGCGGACGGCAGCTCTTTGTGATGAGCTAAAAGCGGAAGGCTTTGATAAGACCATTCGCGAAAAAACGGGATTGGTGACCGATGCATATTTCTCTGGCACTAAGGTCGCATGGTTACTGGATAATGTAGCGGGGGCGCGTGAACGTGCCGAAGCCGGTAAGCTGGCTTTTGGAACTGTTGATAGTTTCCTTGTTTGGCGATTAAGTGGCGGGCACTTACATATCACTGATGTTAGTAATGCCAGCCGAACCATGCTGTTTGATATTCACAAGCGCTGGTGGTCAAATACCATCCTAAAACGGTTAAATATTCCTGCCGCGATGTTGCCACAGGTTGTGCCAAGCAGCATGATCTATGGTCTGACCGCACCGGAAATGTTCGGCGCACCAGTCAAGATTGCCGGTATCGCAGGCGATCAACAGGCGGCGACATTTGGGCAGGCCTGTTATGAACCGGGTATGGCGAAGAACACCTATGGTACAGGCTGTTTTATGCTGATGAATACGGGTAGCGAGGCGAAGGCTTCCCAACATAATCTACTGACAACAGTCGGCTGGACTGTGGGGCAGGGGGCGATGCAGTATGCCTTGGAAGGCAGTGTGTTCATCGCAGGCGCGGCAATACAATGGCTGCGCGATGAGATGAAGATGATTACCAATGCCTCTGAAACAGAAGTTATAGCCCGTAGTATTTCGAATACAGGGGGTGTTTATGTAGTTCCCGCATTTGTCGGGTTGGGTGCGCCGTATTGGGATCAATATGCACGGGGTACGATTGTTGGTTTGACACGGGGAAGCGGTCGTAGTCAGATTGTGCGGGCGACGTTGGAAAGTATCGCTTATCAAACCCGTGATGTGCTGGAAGCAATGCGGGCTGATTCTGGACTGGATTTGCGAGCGCTGCGAGTTGATGGTGGTGTGGTGCGAAATGATTTCCTGATGCAGTTTCAGGCGGATATTTTAGGCGTAGCGGTACAGAGACCGGTGGTGACTGAGACGACTGCATTGGGCGCGGCGTATCTAGCAGGATTAGCGACTGGCTTTTGGTCATCACAGGACGAGATTGCCCATCAGTGGGCAGTTGAAAAAACCTTCGAGCCGCGGATGTCGGTAGGGGATCGTGATGGACTTTACGATGGCTGGAAACGGGCAGTAGAACGGGCGAAAGGCTGGGAGATATAAATTTTTAGGCGTTGTTTATGACGCTGTTGCACAATGGTTTATCTTTAATATTTCTCAGTTAGGTTTTTGATTATGAACAAAATACTTGTTGCAGGTCTTTCTAATATCGAGGTGACTCTCAAAGTTGAATCGTTTCCTATCCCGTATAGTCCTGTACTCTATCCGTTTCATGGCATCAATAGTGCTGTATCCGGTGTCGGTTTTAACATTGCGAAAGCGTTGACTCGCTTAGGAAATACCGTGCAATTTCTATCACTAGTGGGCAAAGATGCACCGCAAAAACTGGTAAAGCAAGCATTGAGTGATGAAGGGATTCGCGGGAAGTATGTGCTCGACCGCTTGAAACAGACACCACAATCTGTTGTAATTTATGATGCGAACGGCAACCGACAAATCAACGTCGATTTGAAGGATATTCAAGACAGTTTTTATCCACAGGTTTTGTTCGAGCAAGCCCTATCCGACTGTTCAATAGCGGTGCTTTGCAACATCAACTTCTCGCGTCCGTTTTTAGATCTGGCCAAGCGCGCAGGTAAAATCATCGCGACAGATGTTCATGCCATTTCAGACATGGAAGACCCTTATAACCGCGATTATCTTGCTGCTGCGAATATTCTTTTTATGAGTCATGAAGGCTTGCCGTGTTCGCCCGAAGATTGGGTGCGGTGGCTTATTCATCAATATGGGACGGAAATCGCTGTAATTGGTTTGGGTGCGCACGGTGCGTTACTTTCCGTGAAACGAGATAATTTTATTGGTCATATCCCGGCGATACATACCCGTCCAGTAGTGAATACGATTGGAGCAGGGGACGCACTGTTTTCAGCTTTTATACACTTTTATCAGCTAACTTTCGACCCGTATGAAGCGATTCGTAAAGCAATGGTGTATGCATCATATAAGATTGGCGCAACCAGCGCAGCAGATGGCTTTTTGAGTCAACAGGAACTTGATGCTTGGTTTATGCGAGTCGCGGTTTAACATGCTGAATGTGCAGGATAAGGATGGTTTGAAATGTCACGAGAAGATGCCCTGAGTACGCTGGAGCAACAATCTGAGGTTTCAGTCCTGATTGTAGGGGCTGGAGTAAACGGGATTGGCACATTTCGTGATTTAGCACTACAAGGTGTTGACGTGCTTTTGGTCGACAAAGGTGACTTTTGCAATGGCGCGAGCGCTGGTTCATCTCATATGTTACATGGAGGTATTCGTTACCTTGAATACGGAGAATTTCGGCTCGTACGTGAAGCATTGACCGAACGTAACCGGATGTTGCACAACGCTCCGCATTATGCAAAACCGTTGCCAACAACCATTCCGATTTATAGATGGTTTTCTGGCTTCTTAAATGCTCCACTAAAATTCTTGAATTTGCGAGATAAACCATCCGAGCGCGGCGCGATAGTCATCAAAATTGGTTTGATGTTATACGATTGGTTCACGCGTGGTCAGCAGGGATTGCCAACACATCGCATAATCGGGCGGGAAGAATCGCTGAAATTGCGCCCAAAGCTCAACAGCGACATTGTTTGCACCGCGAATTATTATGATGCATGGATGCCGTATCCAGAGCGTATTTGCTTAGAAATGGTTATGGATGCCGAGGCCGCAAATCCAAAGGCGTTGGCTCTAAATTATGTAAGTCTTGTCCGCGGGGCAGGGGATTCCGTTACGCTGAAGGATGAATTGACTGACAAGACATATGAAATTAAGCCTAAAGTTGTCTTGAATGCGGCTGGCCCGTGGATAGATCTAGCCAACCGGGCTATTGGAGAAGAAACACAGTTCATTGGCGGAACGAAGGGTTCGCATATACTGGTGGACAATCCCGAACTACGGGAAATGCTGCATGGTAACGAGATATTTTTCGAGAATAAGGATGGACGTATCTGCCTAATATTCCCTTTACTCGACAAAGTCATCATCGGTACGACCGACATCCGCAGTGATATTCCTGATCCGGTATGCACTGATGAAGAGGTCGATTACATGATTGAGTTAGTGGATTACGTTTTTCCGGGTATGAAGCTTGATCACTCGCAAATAGTGTTTCGATTTTGCGGCGTACGTCCCTTGCCCTACAGCGGTGCTTCGCGGACGGGTGCAATCAGTCGAGATCATAGTATTCGGACGATTGAGCCTGATGAAAAAATTAGTTTCCCAGTGCTGGCGCTGGTCGGTGGCAAGTGGACGACATTCCGAGCTTTTTCTGAGCAAGCGGCAGATGCGGTTTTGCAACAATTGGGGCGCAATCGGAAATCAGATACGAAGAATACACAAATTGGTGGTGGGAAAGGATACCCTGCATCTAAAATAGAGCAGCAGCAATGGATGTCAGATTTGCAACAAAAAACAGGCCTATCGCAGGAACGCATTGGAACCCTGTTTGAGCGTTACGGAACTTACGCCAGTGATATTGGCGCGTTTTGTTCTGCAGAACAAGATTCAGCGCTGCGGTCACAACCTGATTACAGCCAGCGTGAGATCATGTTTTTGGCTGAGCATGAAAAGATTATTCACTTAATTGACTTGCTGTTGCGTCGTTCATTGTTGGCGATGTTAGGTCATGTCACAGGCGAACTTTTGGTAGAAGTAGCAACCATACTTGCAAGCGGCTTGGGTTGGTCGGATGCTGAAAAGCAGCAAGAAATCGAAAATGCCGCAAATATTCTCCGGACACGTCATGGCGTTTCTGTGGAAAAATTAGCCATACGCAACTGAGAGCGACTCGAATAAAGTTCTCACTTGACAGCCTCGAACTTACAGCAGGGATGCGGCAGCTTGGTCGACAGCCCAAATCAGGTTTCCATCAGTCGGTTTAATCATCTGTGATGGTAACTCGATCGGTGTGTGTGCTCCTTGCAAAACCTGTTTAAGTCGATCCGCTTTTCCTGTTCCTGCAACCAAAAACACGACATTCGCCGCGTGATTGATAACTGGAATGGTTAATGTGAGTCGCCAAGTTTGCTTGGCTTCCACATAATTCGGCACGACCCAGCGTTTTGTTTCATGTAGAGCTGCCGTATCGGGAAACAATGACGCGGTATGACCATCATCACCCATTCCCAGAAGAATCATATTGAAGCGCGGGAGTTGATTGCCGAAAAACGTTCGTAAATCTTCCTCATATTGAAC
Source organism: Aggregatilineales bacterium (assembly GCA_038251045.1). Taxonomy (GTDB): domain Bacteria; phylum Chloroflexota; class Anaerolineae; order Aggregatilineales; family Phototrophicaceae; genus CFX2. The sequence goes on from JBBSBS010000276.1 coordinate 7,671, forward strand.
TGCTGCCACTTCGGGCGGGAGCTCACCCTTAATTCGATAAATATTTGTTAGGGGTATCGGAATATGATCCAGCAATGTTTCATATGCCATCAGGTAATTACTGTCAGGGTGAGTCGGAGGTACACATCGTTCGTCACCCCAGAATATATAGGTGTTTTGCCAATCAATTTGATCGCGATAATCTGCTGCCATTAATTCGAATAAGGATTTAGGCGTTGAACCCCCTGAGAGGGCGATGGTAAAGCGCCCTTGTTTGCTAATAGTTTCTGCGGATATGTCACGTATCATGTCGGCGGTCATCCGCGCCAGCGTAATGACAGTTGGTGCAACACGAATATTGATCATGTAGTGCCTTCCGGTTTGTGCGCTAATCGCCAGACGTGATTGTCGCGTTCCAATAACTTCTCCGCTTCGACCGGACCCCATGAACCCGGTTTGTAAATGACCACGGGAGGCGTATCTTTTGTTTCCCAACCTTTAAGCACCGGATCAATGATTGTCCACAATCGTTCGATTTCGTCACTGCGGGTAAAGAGTACAGGATCACCATGCAGTGCATCCAATATCAACCGCTCATAAGCTTCAGGAATTTGTTGTTCACCAAATGCTTTCTTATAGGTGAATTCCATATCGACATCGCGCGTGTCGTGGCTGGAGTCCGGAACCTTTGCCTGAAAGTTGAGGTGAATACCTTCATCGGGCTGAATGAACAGTGTCAACGTATTTGGGGTGCATGTTTCGTCATTGAACGAATTTAGCATGATTCCCGGTGGACGTTGAAAACGTACCCGTATCTGGCTGGTTTTTGCCTTTAGTGCTTTACCAGACCGTAGGAAAAAGGGCACGCCCTGCCATCGCCAATTGTCGATGTGTAACTTTAGCGCAGCGTAGGTGGGTGTACGCGAGTCCTTTGCAACACCTTCGGTTCCAACATAGCCATTGTACTGACCGCGTACCGTATCTTCTAACGCAATCGGGCGGATAGCATTTAGGAGCTTCAGTTTTTCGTTTCGTAGGTCAACCGAATTAAAGGCATTCGGCGGTTCCATCGTCACCAGTGCAAGCAGTTGCAAAAGGTGGTTTTGGAACATATCCCGCAGTACACCAGCTTGATCATAGTACGCAGCGCGATGACCAACATCCACAGTTTCAGCGACCGTGATTTGCACATTGTCGACGTAATTTCGATTCCACACGGGTTCAAAAATCGTATTGGCAAAACGGAAGAA
>JBBSBS010000277.1:0-8881 GCA_038251045.1 Aggregatilineales bacterium
GAGATCAACGAACGCGCCGAAGTCACGCAGGCCGCTGACCACGCCCTTACGCACTTCGCCTTCCTTGAGTTCGTCCAGCAGCAGTTCTTTACGGGCTTCACGACGACCACGCTGGGCATCACGCTGGCTAAAGACCAGACGGCGACGCTTGCGGTTGACTTCAATGACCTTGACGGCAATCGTCTTGCCTAACAAGGTGATCATGTAGCCTTTGCGGTCATCTTCGGCAATATTACGGGGCAGATCAATGACATGGCTGGCAGGTACGAAACCACGCAAGTTACCGAACGGGATAATGAGGCCACCTTTGTTAGCATCGGTGACAATACCTTCCCAGACTTCTTCGGCTTCCATGAGTTTTTCGGCAATCTTCCAGTCTTCGCTCTGCTGTGCCTGTGAAACCGACAGCAACAGATTGTCGTCCTGATCTTCAATACGGACAACAATGACATCAACCTCGGCACCGACCTCGTATGTGCTGGGATCAATACCCACACGATCAAGATCACGGCGCGGTACTATGCCATCCCGTTTTAATCCAACATCGACAATCAAGCCGTGATAATCCACCGCGAGAATGGTGCCGGTGACAATATCACCGCGCTCCGGTTCTTTGGCGAAGGATGCTTCCAGCATGGCTGCGAAGTCCATCTCGTCCACAGTCATCGTCGGTAACAAAGGTTCTGCCTGCATAAGTGTATCCCCCAGTAAAAAGTGTGTTTTCTTTCAGGAAACAGACGCAACAAAACTCGGTTATCCTGTTGAACGCAGGATACCGAGAAAATGCCATTCTAGTTTGGTTGTTCTGGAACAAGCACGAATTGCTATGGGCGCAACCCCAAATGATGGGTGTCACGCTTCCCTTTCCTTAAAGATGCGGGAATTATAGGGTGCGGCATATTATTTGTCAACGCAGAGGAATTCAGCACAGGCAAGTCTATTGACGGAGCAAACGTCCGAGTCAGGTGATGATGTGTGGGATTTGAGTGAAAATCGTGGACAATACGAGGTCAATAAAAAGGACGGTTATGTTATAACCGTCCTTTTGAGTGTCACTTAGCTTTCGGCTTTTCGTCCGCTGCCGGTTCGGGTTCTGCAGCTGGTTCAACTTCAGCCTCTGCAACAGGCTCGGCTTCCGGCGCAGGTTCTGAAACTGGTTCGGCTTCCGGCGCAGGTTCTGAAGCTGCTTGTACTTCTTCAGCTACAGGTTCCACTGCTGCTACTACCGGTTCGATTTCTGCAACAGGTACGGGTGCTGCATCCGGTATCTCACCGGCTGGGGGTGCGTCGAGTTCTGCACCTTCTGCTGCTTCTGCACCTTCGCCTTCAGCACCGGCAGCATCCGTACCCCAGCGCTGGGTAAAACCGACACGCCGTTTTTCGGGTTCCAGATGGCTAATGCGTAGGTTGAGGCGGTCGCCCTTCTTGACGTATGAGTAGGGTTCCTTCAATGAACCATCACCCATTTCGCTCAGATGCAACAAGCCTTCGAGGCCATTGTCCAACGCAATGAATGCGCCGAAATCAACCACATTGGTGACGGTACCGTCAACCAGTTGGCCTTCATGGTAACGCTGATCTGCGTCTTCCCACGGGTCGCTCAAGAGGCGCTTGCGGCTGAGGGCAATACGATTTGAGCCACGGTCGAGGGTCAATACGTAAACATCAATCTCGTCGCCAACCTTGAGTACGTCGCGGGGATGATCCACACGATGCCAAGCCAATTCGCTGACATGGATGAGGCCATCTGCCCCACCGAGGTTAACGAATGCACCAAAGTCGCGCAGGCCAGTAACGGTACCCTTGACGACATCGCCTTCCTTGAGTTCGGAAAGCAAACGTGCTTTTTGCTGGGCACGCCATTCTTTTTGGGCTTCGCGTTCACTGAAAATCAAACGGCGACGATCTTGATCGACTTCGATCACTTTCACGCCGAGGGGATTGGCTGCAAACTCGTTCCAGACGCTGGTTCGCTCGTTGGCGAGATTAACCGATACCAAGTGCGAACTGGGAATAAAGCCTTCAAGCCGATTCCAGCGCACGAGGATACCACCCCGATTGTGACCGGTCACGTTGACCTGAACCACATCTTCTGACTGTAACAGTTGACGGGCTTTTTCCCAGTCATACTGCTGCAATCCCATATTAATCGAAACAATCAGGTTATCGTCTTGATCGCGCGGATTGAGGACATAGACTGGTACTTCTGCACCAACCGCCAATCCACTGCGTACTTCAGCATCTAACCGCTCAATATCCTGAGCAGGAACAATACCATCTTGTTTCGCGCCCATATCCACGATAATTTCGCGGGTTTCGATTTGCAAAATGATCGCATTTCGTATTTCACCACGACGAGGCGGTGTATACGAGAACGACGATTCTAGCAATAATTCAAACTCGCTCTGCCCGTCTGATTCGTTACTCTTACTAAACTTTCCCGATTTCATCCATTTCTCCTGTTGTGTACAGGGCATTTTGTGTCGGAACGCCCAAACCCAGTAAAACCGCGCCACTACTTCGACAGGTCGATTAAAATAACCATTCTGTTCAAAAAAGGTTGAAGATCTATTTGATATGAAACACTGGGAACAAAAGTGTTGTGATTGCCGGGGTAAGTCGGCTTATTGCGCAAATAATTTATCAGGATGTCGCATCAACCTGTGTGGTGCGCCTTGAAGCTAGCGTATAAAGTATGCTTTTACAACAGTGCGAGTGTCAACGGCAAAAAGCGCATCCTACGACCATTATAACAGAAAGTCTTCTGAAAACGAAGATGTTCTTCTGTTTAATTAATGTCCGGCACACCCATCTCTAATCCCCTGACACCGCGATCCAACTCCCACGGGTAAATTATGTAATTGTCTGTTACCGCACCATAGAAATCTGGCTCGGCACGATTAAACATAGAACGATAAGGATTGTAATGCAATACACAGGTGTATGGAATGCCACCGGATGATTGTACACGCCCTTTGACAGCGGTACTGGTGCGCCCACTGCCCCACACATCATCCACAATCAACGTGCGACGGTTGCGGATAAGAGTCGGGTCAGGAAACTGCATGAAGGTCGGCCACGCCATTAAGCCAGCAGATTCGGTGGCAGGAAAATCGACGGCAGCAGTCAGTATATGCCGGATGCCGATGGCTTCGGCAAGCAAACCACCGGGAATGATGCCGCCGCGGGTGACGAGTACCATCGCATCAAACGTGCCGACAATTTTCAAGGGTGGCAGCAACACATCTATCAGCCGATCCACATCCGCCCACGAAAGCACTTCCTGCTTCATCGGACTCTTCATCTACAACCCCTAACCGATAGACTTACAACGTGTAAAGAGAATCTATTTTAACGCAGCAAGTCATGGACTCAAAATAAGTTAACGAAAATTATATACTACCAGACAGTGTATGCCGATATGCAACAAGAGCGACGTTAGATGTCGCCCTTGAAACACATGACGATGTTATAGAAATGGAGCGATTACAGACGCTCGGCAACGCTCTTACCCTGTGTGAACTGGAGGAGATAGTCGATGCCACCGCCTTTGCTATCGGTGCCGCTCATGTTGAAGCCACCAAAGGGGTGAATGCCGACTAACGCGCCGGTGCATTTGCGGTTGAGATACAGATTGCCGACGTGGAATTCACGCCGTGCTTGTTCCAAACGGTCACGGTTATTGCTGAACAACGCGCCGGTCAAGCCATATTCGGTACTATTGACTATCCGAAGGCCATCTTCAAAGTCACTGGCTTTGACGAGGGCTAGTACAGGGCCAAATATTTCTTCTTGAGCGATACGAGCATCCCAAGGAACATCACCAAAGATGGTCGGCGGGATGAAGTAACCGTTGGTCGAGGTACTCATGGGCTGCCCACCGAGGAGCAGCTTACCTTCCTGTGTGCCGAGTTCGATGTAGTCCATGATCTTTTTGTAGGCATCTTGATCGACCACAGGCCCCATATTGATGTGGTTGCCTTCGTCGGGTATGCCGATGGTGAGTTTTTCGGCAATTTGAACGACGCGGGCAACAACCTGTTCATAGACTTGATCGACGATGATGGCACGCGAACCGGCTGAACATTTCTGCCCTTGAAAACCGAATGCACCGGCGACGATGCCCTGCGCGGCTTCTTCGAGGTTAGCGGTTTCATCCACAAGCACGGCATCTTTACCGCCCATTTCGAGGATGGCGCGTTTGAGCCATTTTTGACCGGGTTGGACTTTGGCGGCGTTCTCGTAAATCCACAGACCAACCTGCTTCGAGCCGGTGAAACCGATAAAGCGGGTCAGCGGGCTGGTGACCATGCGTGCGCCGACGACTTCACCGGGGCCAGTCAGGAAATTCAACACACCTTTGGGCAGACCAACGCTCCAGAAGAGTTCGGCTACTTTGTACCCGATCCATGTGGTTTGTTCGGCAGGCTTAAAGACGACCGTGTTACCGGTGACAATGGCGGCAGCTACAAGCCCCATTGGGATGGCGGTCGGGAAATTCCACGGGGGAATGATCGCGCCGACACCGAGGGGGATGTTGTAGTAACCGACCTGCTCCGGCGGATAGGGTGCAAGCAAATCACTTTGATCGGCAATACGGACGGCCTGCCGTGCATAAAATTCTAAGAAGTCGACAGCTTCGGCGGTGTCGGCCTCGGCTTCGTACCAACTTTTGCCAGCTTCAAGCACCATGTAGGCGTTGAATTCATTTTTGCGGCGACGGAGAGATGCGGCGGCACGCAAGAGGTAACGGGCACGGTCTTCGACCGGAACATGCTGCCACGTCTTAAAGGCTTCGGTGGCGACAGCGAGGACTTTATCAGCATCCTCGGCTGTACCATTGGCAAAGTAGCCAAGGACGTCATCAGGGCGAGATGGATTGATGGAGGTAAAGACATCCTGACGTTGGATGACTTCGCCACCGATTACTAATGGATACGTTCTGCCGATTTCAGATTTGGCTTTGGCAAGTGCGGCTTTCATCGCCGCATCATTTTCAGGTTTTGTAAAATCAGTGAATGACTCAACATTATACGCAGGTAACATAAATGTCCTCCCAATATGTCACAGTGGAAACAGTGAGCTAATTCTACCATGTCCGCGACGGGTGGTAGAACCTTTATAGTCCAGCTATTAGGTGTTTAGCCCCAAAGGTACAGCAGTATATTTATCGCAATCCTAAAGGGGCGACTAAGAGATGAGGCGGGCGCCCTTACCTTAACCATTTGGACTTTCGGGGCTGATGATGACTCCTGTATAGTCAAAATGATCGCGGAATCCGAGCCGTTGATAAAGTCTGCGTACATTCTCATTATCAGGATCAACATGCAGGAATGGGGTGTTTCCTTCGCGCTGATTCCAGACAATCAATTGGTTAACCAACAGTGACGCATAGCCTTTGCCTCGATGATCGGGATGGGTACACACCGAGCCGAATTCTTGGAAGCCCGGTGGAGAATAGCGCTCACCGGCCATCGCGATAAGCTGCCCGTCTTTACGAATGCCCACATAGCGCCCCAATTCAATGATACGGGGGTAAAAAGGGCCGGGGTCGGTCAATTCTACCAACTTGAACATTTCAGGCACGTCGGCGGCAGTCAAATTCAGGATCGTTTCCGAAGTTTCTATCGCGGCGACAGACTGTTCACAGACCATCTGCTTTATCACGAAGCGACCATGTATCTTCCATCCGGGCAGTTCTTGTGGCGGCTCGAAACCGCCGAAGAAAACGGTTTCGTCCTTGCCGACGATACGAGTCAAATCTTCAAGAGCGGTCAGGCTGTAATCCGCAATCGCGACAGCTTCGGTCATCTCAACCGGATAACGCCTCGCCAAACCATCGCCAATGGCGAAAGGCGCATGTTTATTGGTCAGGGCATACCAGATGTTATTGCGTAAAACCTGTTCAGCTTCTGAAGACAACAGCATTGTCTCTCCCGAATTATTTATCAGGGAATTATAACGCAATCCGTATTATACGCCATGTATTAGCCTGACCCACTCACGGGTAGCTGATGATGAGTCATTCGACTGGACGGCCTTCGCGAAGTGCAGGTGTTCATTGACTTTGGGCGCGCGAGTATGATGTACGGCTTTATTGAGCACGCCACCCGTCGGCACTTTGCTTCGGTTACGTTCAAATATGAATATCATCTAACTAACGCAGCTGCTAAATAGCAAAATCGGCACAGATCATGACGATTTGCTGACCTTTGCAGCGGGTCAATACCAGCACGCGGGATTGGCTGCCCTTGAGTTTCAACTGTGGGATGAGGGTTTCGGGGGTGACAGCCGTTCCGCGTTTTTTGACGGTCACATGCCCGATTTGATGTTGATTGAGATAGGCTCGCAAACGTTTGAGGTTGAACGGCATCCAATCCAGAACCGCCCATGAACGCAACCAAGGGGATTCCGGTTTCAAATCTGTTGTGAAGTAGGCAATGGTGTCGTCCAAGAGCGAGCCACCGAATTCAGCGGCTACATCCTGCACTAATCCGGCACGTAACAAGGAGGGGTCAGGTTCGACCAACCAAGCGCGGGGTTCTGAAAGATTGTTTACGGGCGAGTCGGTTGAGCCGGTGGATGACTGCCAATGATAGGTGGCATCGCCGGTTAAGAGTGTGGCATGAGTACGCTGTACATTATGGTCTGTATCGTCACACCACAAGACGGCTTCTTTCAAATCACCGTTGACCGATATGAATTCGACTCGACCGTTATAGGATTCCAATTGGGAACGATCAACGCCGGGTGAGAGTTTGACGACAATGCGTTTGTGCTGCCACGCGCGAAGCGTCGAAAGCGGCGGTAGGTAGTGTTCAACATCATAGATGCGCCTACCCTGCTGGTCACGTCTGCCGGGGTCAAAGAACACGAGGTCAGCGAATGGTAGGTTACTGCAAACATCGCCCATTTCAAAACGAGACGTTATTCCTAAAGCCAGTGCATTATGGCGGGCAATCTCTATGCGCAGCGCATCCTGATCGATGCCCACGACATCCGCACCCACTGAGGCTAAGGCCAGCGCGTCCGAACCGATGCCGCAGCAGGCATCAACAATTTGAACAGCACCGATTTGGGCGGCGCGATAATGGCGCACAAGCGGATCGCTGGCCTGCTCTAAAGAATCACGCGTGAAAAGCATGACATGGGCAGCCGCGCCAAATTTGTCGACAGCTTTGATGCGCAACCGCGCCATTTCTACGGCTGATCGGGACTGCTCCGCAGCGTATTCTTTGCGTAAGCGGGTCAAGAGCGATAGGGTGGCTGATTCGCTCAGGTCTTGATCGACAAGGCGCGTTACTAATTGAATACCGGCGGGAGAAACCAAGAATTGGATGTCAGTTAGGGTGATGGTCACGCGGGGTAAACCTTCAGTCATCAATCAGGGTTTACACATGGTAAACCCTGACGTGAAATGGCTAATACAATGGCGATACGGTTTTACTCGTCGGCAAGTTCAGCGGCAGTGGGATCAATATTGAGCATGACGACTGGCTGCGTATCAAAAATATCATCACTGGGGTTGAGCATGGTGGGGAAAGGCCACTGTTTGACCACATCCCATTTGTACTTGGCGATCTTATTTACGCTGGTAATGTGGTTTGCCATGACCGCAAATTGCATAAACTCGACGGCTTTGGGAAGGCTGCTGAAGGTCAATAGAACGACTTCACCTTCTCCGGCGACGCTGACGGCTTGCCACTCAATTTTGTCCTCAGGGGTCATACGCCACGCGGGTTTATGAGGTGTCTGGTGAACGAGCAAATGCACGTAGCGCCCCTTACGCGCTTGAGTGTCCTGTGCGGCAACCTGTTTCACACGTTCGACGGTGTGGGCTTCGGTGTGCGGTTTTTCACCACGGATCAATGCGCCAACGGGCAGCGGACATTCGGCACCAACTTCGACCAGAATACGGGTGTAATCGGCCTGTTCGAGTGTTTTGACGTAGGCTTCGGAGGGATCGAGGCGCGAATTCAGAATGATGAGGCGACCACCGGGTCGGAGGGCGCGCATGGCCGAATTGAGTAAGTCTGGATGCGGCTCACAGTCATAGGCTGCTACCGCATCCACACTATTTTCGGGTATGCGCCAAGCGACGATCTTTTTTGGCGAATAGACGACTTCAATATCCGGTCGCTGTTGGCGAAGCACCTTCGCGGTTTTACCCAGAACATCTACCAAGCGCAGGGCAGCACCACTCGGCGGCAAATGTTTCGCCATTGCCTCGATCAATAACTGTTCAACCAGCGGGGTCACGGTCATTAGCGCTGCTTGTTGGCCTGCTGGGCGGCGGCGTGAACGAGTTCCACGACCTCAACCCATTCTTCTTCAAAAAAATGAACGGTCACAGCACCGAGTTCCAGATGGTAAACAATTTCACCATCGGGTTCGTGTGAAATCCATGCAGCATAATTTTCCGTGACGGACAAACTCTCGGTTTTTACGATATCTTCTTCTGGCATTAGTTTCTCCTTGCACCTAACCAGGCGCGGATTTGAGGACTGACACGTGTTTCCAGCCCGACTTGAGCATTGGCCACTGTTCGACGCAGCCTATCACCGATGGGTGAACTGCGCGGCCTTCGTATAACTGTCGGGAAAGGATCACGATCCATCAGCTTACCGTAGATATATTGCCCGAAAATCCGCAAGCTTGCAACGGTAGGTGCTGCCAGAATGATGCCAAGTACGCCAGCCAAACTTGCGCCAGCGATCATACCGAGTATGACGGCAATCGGATGTAGGTTTAAACTGCCACCCATAATACGGGGAACAAGGATATAAGCTTCAATGTTTTGCAGCAGCGCCCAGATGATGGCAACAGTGACGGCAAAGGGTAAGCCTTGTAAACCGGGAATGGTGGTCGAATGGGCGGTTAA
>JBBSBS010000278.1:0-8840 GCA_038251045.1 Aggregatilineales bacterium
CACGACTGATGATCCGCTGCGGGCTGATCCTGACCTCGAAAAGATTATTCCTGATAACCCGAACAAACCGTATGACATGAAAGAAGTTATCAAAAAAGTGGTGGATGAAGGTCACTTCTTTGAGATTCACGAATTATTTGCCATGAATATCGTGGTGGGATTTGCGCGGCTGGGTGGTCACAGTGTGGGGATCGTCGCCAACCAACCGGCAGTGCTGGCGGGTGTGCTGGATATTGATGCCAGCGAAAAAGCAGCGCGATTCATCCGATTCTGTGATGCGTTCAATATCCCGATTGTGACATTTGTGGATGTGCCGGGGTATATGCCAGGAACCGCACAGGAATACGGCGGCATCATCCGCGCCGGAGCCAAACTGCTGTATGCCTACTGTGAAGCGACTGTGCCTAAGCTGACAGTGACTACACGCAAAAGTTACGGCGGCGCGTACTGCGTGATGAGCAGCAAGCACATTCGTGGTGATCTGAATCTGGCGTGGCCTTCGGCAGAAATTGCCGTGATGGGGCCGGACGGCGCGGTGGGTGTTATCTTCCGGCGTGAGATCGAGAACGCGCCTGATCCGGTCGCCAAAAAAGCTGAACTCACCAATGATTACCGCGAGAAGTTCGCCAGCCCGTATGCGGCGGCAGAACTGGGTTACATTGATGACATCATCGAGCCACGAGACACACGGGCACGACTGATTAATGGGCTAGAAGTTTTCCAGAACAAACGGGATAGTAATCCAGCGCGAAAGCATGGCAATATTCCGTTGTAGCGATTGACGATTAGCATATTCCAAATCGTCGTACCGCATTATATGTGAGAGCGGTATATAAAACTGATATTCAATACTGACCGATGGGGTCGGATACAGGAGGCGCAAAGTGGCAAAGCGCAGATCAAAAAACGCAGCCGAACCGGGACAAAAAACTATCAAGAAGATTCTGATCGCCAACCGGGGCGAGATCGCCGTGCGTGTCATTCGGGCATGTCGCGATTTAGGTATCAACTCGGTGGCGGTGTATTCAGAAGCTGACCGCACCAGCCTGCATGTGCGATACGCGGATGAGGCGGTATTCATCGGCCCACCCAGCCCGCGTGAAAGTTATCTGGTGGCAGAAAAGATCATCGAGGCGGCCAAGAAAACCGGAGCAGACGCGATTCATCCCGGTTATGGATTCCTTTCTGAGCGCAGCTTCTTTTCGCAAATGTGCGCGGACGAGGGCATCATATTCATCGGGCCGCCGCCGAGTGCGATTGATACCATGGGCGATAAACAAACGGCGCGTGAAACGGTCCGCAAGGCTGGTGTGCCGGTCGTACCGGGAACGACACCGGGGATGCGTGACGACGAGATTCTGGCGATTGCTCCTACATTCGGCTTTCCGCTGCTGGTGAAAGCAACAGCAGGCGGCGGCGGTAAAGGGATGCGGGCGGTACTCAAAGAAGAAGATCTCAAAGAGGCACTTGAAGGGGCACGGCGCGAGGCCGAAAGTGCTTTTGGCAACGGCGATGTTTATGTCGAAAAGCTGCTGGTCGGGGCACGACACATCGAGTTCCAGATTTTAGCGGATACACATGGTAACACTATCCATCTGGGCGAACGCGAATGTTCTATTCAACGGCGGCATCAAAAGCTGGTCGAAGAATCGCCCAGTATTGTGCTGGATCAAGACCCGTCACTACGCCAGCGCATGGGTGACATGGCGGTAAAGGCAGCGCAATCAGTCGGATATGTCAACGCGGGTACGATTGAATGTCTGGTGGACAAGGACAAGAACTTCTACTTTCTGGAAATGAACACGCGTTTGCAGGTTGAGCATCCGGTGACGGAACTGGTGACCGGTATTGACCTCGTTAAAGAGCAAATTCGTATCGCGCGTGGGCGGCGCATGGGGCCAACTGGCAACTTCATGAACCCGACAGGCTGGGCAATCGAATGCCGTGTGAATGCGGAAGACCCCTACAACAACTTCATGCCATCGGTGGGCAAAATTACCTCGCTGAATGTACCGACAGGTCCGGGTGTGCGGGTGGACAGCGGCGTGTACGGCGGGTATGAAATTACCCCTTACTATGACAGTATGATCGCCAAGCTGATCTGCTGGGGCGAAGACCGCGGCGAAGCTATATTACGGATGCGGCGGGCGCTGGAAGAATATACAATCATGGGTGTGAAACATAACATCCCCTTCCATCAAAACCTGATGAACAGCTTTAGCTTTATCGCCGGAATGTTCGACACTAAATTTGTGGAAGAGCGCTTTAGTATGACGACCTACGAAGAAGCGCCGAGCGAGGATGAACTGGAAACGTCAGCTATCGCCGCCACCTTATTCGCACACCGGCAGCGACAGCTTGCCAGCCAAGTGGTGACACGCGGCGAGCGCGACACCAGCAACTGGAAATGGGTCGGGCGCTGGGAGAGGATGCACCGCTAATGAAGTATGTTACAACGGTCAACAACAAGCAATTTGAGATTGAAATTCTGGCGGATGGCAGCATCACAGTAGATGGCAAGAAGCGTGATGTGGATTTTCGGGCATTGGGACCCGCCATGTATTCGATATTGTCAGAGCATGTTTCGCACGAGCTGACGATTGAACAGCGCGAGGACGAGATTGAAGTGCTGATGCGTGGGCGGCTGTACAGCAACCGTGTGCTGGACGAACGAGCACTGCTAATGGCACAGCGCAGCGGTGGATTGGCAAATGACTCAGGCGAAATTAACATCAAGTCACCGATGCCGGGGTTGATTGTGGCGGTTCGTGTGGAGCCGGGTCAAGAAGTGAAGGCCGGAGACACGGTCGTCATTCTGGAGTCGATGAAGATGCAGAATGAACTCAAGGCCTCGCGCGATGGGACAGTAGGCAGTGTGCATGTACAGGCCGGGCAAACGGTTGAACAAAACAAGGTACTGGTGAGCATTTCATAACTGTATTTTGACGGCGAAAGGGTGCTAAAAGTGACTGATACCAATATCGTATTGTTATCGGAAAAAGTAGCTAAACTGGAACGCACGGTTGCGTTTTTGCTCACGAAGCTTGAATTGACCTATGTAGATGATCCGGTTACGAGCGCTTCGGCAGAGGTTCTCAATCTGGTTAAGCAGGGAAACATCATCGGCGCGATTCAGGTTTACCGGCAAGAAACCGGCGTGGGTCTAGCAGTCGCCAAAGAATTTGTTGAGTCACTGCCACGATAGGCAGTCAACATCCCCAATTAGGAATGGGCGTATGACTTCGCGTCCCTTGGTCTAAAACAATCCATTGAACATTCAACCCGGAATTAGCCAAACTCACGATGCCTTGCCCGAAGCTGATGACGCATCGCATCAATCCATTCTGTCGCCGGTTGGACGCATACTGCCGCTGATTTGGCTAGTGCTGCTGGTGGCTTACATACTTATCGGAACGGCGGATGTTCCCTTTCATGGTGATGAGTCGACACAAATTTTTATGAGCCGCGATTATGCCTATCAATTCATTGAGCATGATTACGGCAAACTTGAGTACAGTCCAAATCCCATTAGCCCAACCGAGCAACAACTGCGACTGCTGAACGGCACGGTCAACAAATATTTGATCGGGCTGGCATGGCATGTGAATGGTATGAGTATTGGTGACATCAACGAACAATGGGATTGGGGCGCGGACTGGGATTATAACCAGCAAAATGGACACGCCCCTAGCCTGACGCTGCTGCTGGCGGCTCGTTGGCCTTCGGCGCTGCTGCTGGCGGCGGGAGTCGTGGTTATGTTCGGGTTGGGACGGGCTTTGGGAGGACGCTGGACACCTTATATCGCCAGCCTGTATTACGCCCTCAATCCGGCGCTGCTGTTGAATGGGCGGCGGGCGATGATGGAAGGCAGCTTTATTTTCTTTAGTCTGATGGTGGTGCTGGTGGCGGTATGGCTACTGGAAAAACCATCATTGCGACGGGCGATATTGTTGGGGCTGGTCAGCGGGTTCGCACTGGCAAGCAAACATACGGCAGTATTTACGATTGCGGCAGTATTCGGCGCGGTTCTCTTGTATCTGATTTATCAATCGGCAACGTCCGAGGATGATAACAGTGTGGTGGATTATGTGCTGTTGCCATATCTGGTGATTGCGGCAGTTTTTACTTTCGGTAGTTTTTTCGCGTTGAATCCGGCGTGGTGGGGTGATCCAGCAGCACGGGCACAAACAGTCGTTGACTTACGGCAAGAGTTACTGGCGGGACAAACGGCAGTATTCGGCGGCTATGCCCACTTAGGTGATCAGATTACCGGCTTCTTGCGGCAAAGCTTAATCGTACATCCCCAATATTATGAGGTTGATGCGTGGCAAGGTTACATCGGTGACCAGATTAACCTGTATGAAGCATCGGCATGGCGTGGGGTAAGCATAGGCGGCTCGGTCATAGGGGCGCTGGTGCTGTGTGGTATCATGGCGGCGGGTGTGTGGAAAATGATCAAAGCAGCGATTCCGAAGTCACTGTCTACTCGCATGATGGCACGCTGGAATCGTATGGATGAGACAAGCGCAGAAGCAGTATCGCAGGGCGGTGTACGCTGGTTGATCGGCGTGTGGGCGCTTACGATGATCCTGACGACGCTGCTGCTTACCCCATTGGAATGGCAGCGTTATTATTTGCCGGTGTATCCGGTGATTGGCCTACTTGCTGCGCTGGGCGCAAACGCTCTGATTGGACGTATTGATCTGAAACGCTTCCGGCGCGCCAATTACGAAACAGAGAGCGTTTTAAGCGGCGACGATTCCCGACCGGATACGTTACCGGAAATCAGTTAATTTTTCTAACCATCACTGGCGTTTGCACATTATATGCCCTACTGGATGACTTCAACTTTAGCTGCTACGCCTGCTCTGCTGTGGATGTTCGCAGGCGTGGGCTTGCCGTGGGCACTGGTGCTGTTACCGCGCCGTGATTGGCGAGACCATGTGATGGCAGCGTGTTTGACGTTGGCATTCGGCCCGGCGCTGGTGACGACATGGATGTTTGTGCTGGGCAGCGTGCAAAGCGCGAATTTGCTACGGCTGGATTATGTGCTGGTGGGCACGGCGGTCATTGCGGCAATCGGATGGTCGCTGGTCTGGCGAAGACGCGTTGAACTGCCCAAACAAGATTTTCTCACCACAGAAACACAGAGCAATACTGAGATAAAACAGAACAACGGCAGAGACCACTTCAGCTTCGACGAGCGATTGTTGATTTTGCTAGTGGTGGCGGCGCTGGTCGTACGTGGGATTGGCATGGCTTACTGGCCTACGACGGCGTATGACGCGCTGTGGGTATATGGTTACGAAGGGCGGTTGTATACACTACTGGGGCACATCCCAACCACGATTGAATATTATCCGCAGTTTCTGCCGCTGCAACACACTTTTTTGCAACTGGCAGTGGGCGGTGGTTTAAATGACCATGTGGCGCGGTCGGTTCTGCCGTGGCTGCATCTGGGTAGTATTTTAGCTGTTTATGTGATGGGTAACCGGCTCTTTTCGCGACGAGTCGGGATTTATGCGGCAGCAATTTGGGCACTGTATCCACATATGGGCGAATGGGCGCGTTTTGGTGATCTGGAAGTGCCTGTAACCTTCATGTTCACGGGTGCGGCGGCCTTCTTTGTGATGGCGTTGACAGGACAGTCGTCAGCTCATAATTTTATGAGGAATGTTAGGCGTTATGCTGTCATCGCCGGATTATTCTTAGGCATCGGGTTATGGACAAAGCCGACGATGGGCGCGTTTGTGTGGGGTGTGGCGCTGGTGGCGGGGGTCGCCAGATTAGGCATATGGTGGCAATTACGACATACTGAAGGTCAGATGTCGCTGGCGCTGCTTGTCAGGGGATTACGACCGCAAATTGAAGTGGTTATCATAACAGGACTGTTATCCATACCAATGGGCGGGATGTGGTACATCCGCAATTTGTTGCTTGGACACCAAGCGATTATCTTCCCGGACGGTTACTGGCAAACTTTAGCCGCACGCAGCGGTGTTGAATTTGGCTGGCCTCTGCTGGCATTATTTGTGCTGATAGCATGGGTGTGGTGGAGAAGCTACAAGTCGCTAGATCACTCGGTTTCGACGCTGGCTATTCGCCAAGTGGTTGCGGGGCTTTTGCTAATTTTAGCGGGGGTATGGCCTTCGATTTACAACACAGGGCGGCTAGGCATCACTGACAATCGAATGGGGTTGTTCGAGTGGTTGGCGCTCGGTGTCGGGCTAGTGGTTGTGGGTCGAGCGTTATGGCAGTATGCACTCGGTCGGTGGACAGATGTGGGGAGCGCAACAGCCGTCAAAATTGGCTGGTTGTGGGCGCTGGGGCTGCCATATTTCATCACATGGTTTTACTCGTACAGCTATCACTACCGCTTATCGTTCGCCATTGTACCGCTGATGATTATGCCGACGGCGATTGTCTTAGCACGATGGCGGGAAAGTCTAGGGTTGTCAGTCGTCAGCCGCCCAACCATACAAAATAGAATCATGGTGTTGGTTGGCGTACTCATCGTTATTGCGTTAGCAGTACCGGGAATCATCAATCCGTTATATGACGGCAATGCAGGGTGGGATTGGTTATGGACGGATAAGATGCCGGACGACCACGCCCGTTACGCTTCCGGCAATAAGGCGCTGATGACGGTGGTGGATGGCTTGCAGAAGTATGTTGATGACCATGCGGGCGAACCGCTGCGCGTGGTGGCACCGCAGGTTAAGCGGCTGCCGTTTTTCTTCCCAACGGTGGACATTGCGATTGATACCATGCCAACCAAACTCAATCAGTTGGAGGGTGTCACGTATTTTATTTATGGCAAACCAGAGGCTGGTGGTGACTTTAATACGTTTGTGCCGGGAGGAAACCAAGTGCTGTCGGCGTTATCGCTGGCAACAACCAATCCGGATGTGGGAAGCAGTATCATGCGGCGGGCGTGGGGTGACGATGACGGTATTTTCAAGTACACGGTGTATGAACTGCATCTCGAAAACCGTTTCAAGCCTTCGTTAATTAATGGGCCGACCGAGGAAGGCGATGTGGTATTTGGCGGGTTTGCCCGCCTGCTGGGATATGATGTCGGCGGGCTAGACTTTTGGCCGGGGCGCAAGCTGACAATGCACCTTTTCTGGCAGGTGATTGAGCAACCCAAGAATGATTACATGATCTACATTCACCTGCGTGATAAAGATGGCAATGTAGTACAAACATGGGATGGGCCGGTGAGTTGGACCCACGATGGCAACAGCTATTCAACGCTGGTCTGGGAACCGGGTGAATATATTGTTGATGAACGTGTGCTGAATTTTGACCGTAACGATGCGGCGATCGGCACGGATTATTCGATGGTTGTGGGGATGTATGACCTAGCAACCGAAACGCGAGTGCCGATGACCATCAATGGGCAGGCGGCGGGTATGGGTTATAAGATTGCCGCCCCGTTTAGCATCGTAGCGCCGCCTACGTAGTAAGCAGACTTCGCTATATTCGTGTTACGATTTTCTATCCTAATCAAAACGAAAACCCATGCTATTTTAATTGACCTAAAGTTGATACCACGATAGCATATAGAGATAAGCACAATTAATCGTATCCGTAATATTTTACCTGCCTGTGCTTAAGGAGCCAGAAATGATTGGCATTCAGTATGCGTGGGACGACATTGAGAAAACCGTCATCCGAATGTATGTAGGTGATTATTGGGATTGGGAAGACCTTAACACGGCTATTGATGGTATGGCAGCGTTGATACAGGAAATCGGTCACCAAGTTGATGTTATTACCATTATGCGTCCAACAACAGACTTGCCCAGTGGAAACGCCACAAGCCACTTAAAACAAGCTATCGCCCGGCTGCCGCGCAATGCAGGTACGCATGTCATGGTCGGGGGAAACGTCCATTGTAACCGGGCGTTACGGATGATTTCTCACAACTATTCGTGCTGTACCGGACGATTTCACCAAACGAACACATTGGGTGAGGCGTACCGGATGATCGCCCGAAATCGACCGGAATGTCACGAAAGTTATGAACTGGTAGCCTGAGACGGCTAGCGCAACGACAACACAGCAGACGACAATTTCTGCTGAACCTTGCGTGTATTAAACTGCGCCCAGAGTTCAATAAGCTGTGCTTTGAGTGCGGTTTCCTTGTCGTCCAAGCTGGTGATGTAATCGGTTAGCATCCGGTTTTGATTTTCTTTCAGAAAATCGTTCAGATAAGCGCGGGCAATTACCGCATCATTCATATGCCCAAGGCAATCTTGTAGAGCTTTGATTTCAATAACATAATCCGCTGCCGGCGCACCTAATACATCCCCAAAAAGTGAAAGTGTGTAGCGTAACTGCTTGAACTCGATACGCAGCGCGTGCAGTGTAGCGGCATCGGCTTGCCCCAAAACACCATCATAAGCGCGAACGGCAGCCAAGCGATGATAAATGATGATCGGCAAAATGTGCCTTACCTGTACCGGCATGACGATGTCTTTATCTACCGATTTTGCACCTTCGCCGGGTGTCGTCACAAACTTGCTAAATTCCTTTATCAGACGACGAAAGAAGCGTGAATCAAGGACTTCGTTGAGTTCGGCACGAGCAGATGCGCGCTGCTGATCGAGTTCATCGATTGCTGCTTGAAGATCGGCCTGCTGCGTGGGTTTCAATGTGATCTGATATTCGCGAACATTCTCTATCAACACATCCAGATCCCGTACTGCACCCAGCGTCCATGCGACATGGCGGAGTTCGGTTTTGTAGGCGCTGACGGCGCTGCTCTTGAAATAGGGTTGAAGCAGGCGAAACAGGCTGCGCATCTTGCGAATGGCAACCCGCATGTCATGCAC
>JBBSBS010000279.1:0-8811 GCA_038251045.1 Aggregatilineales bacterium
CCGGAAGGAACGGTGGGTACGGGACAGATTGTTGTGCTGATCGCGGGTGGTTTGCTGGCAGCGGTGGGTGGTTGGTGGCTGGGGAACCGGATGCCGAAGCGGAAGAAGTAGTTTTTAATGGGGTCTACCGTCGTCAGTCAATACGCATAAAAGATGTGGATTTGTGTCGTCGTCGTCGGAAACGACACAAAAGTTGCAAAAATGGCAATTGTTAATGGTGGGTTTTGTGACATTTGCTATTTTCCCGGTCAAAACATCGGAAAAAGTTGGCAAATTTGGCAAAGGGGTCTGCCGCCGCCAAGATTGCCAAACCGGATGTTAATGTGCGGTGGGAAACCCCTAACCCCAGCCCTTCGTCGGCTGCCTTGCGACAAGCTCAGTACGCCGAGAGCCCGCATCCCACGGGAGGCTTCGCACAGCAAGGGAAGGGAGTCATTCCCATAGACAGCATTGCAGATGTGAGGGGGTTAAGGGTGACCATTTGGTCGGACATTTGGTAACCGTTAAGCGAGGTCGGCTTTCATGTCTGGCAGGAGGGCGTTGAGGGTGACTTCGGTGGGGCGAGAGGCTTTTAGCTGACGATAGGCTTCTACCGCGCCGATGGCTTCCAAGTCTTCGAGGGTGTTGATACCGATGTCATGCAACCAGACGCGGCTTTTGGGTCCCATGTTTTTGATGGGGGTCATGAGGCGGCCTGTTTGAACGCGCCGATGCCGTTGGTGGTGCTGCTGCTGCCGTAGATGACGAGCGAGCCGTCGGCAACATCAATGATGTCGAGATCGCTTATTTGGGCGATGGGATTATTTTGCGAGTCGTAAAATTCCAGCCATGCGGTTGGGGTGAAGGTAACACCATCAATTGACTCTAAGAGCAGCGTGTTAGCGGTCATGTAGGTGACATAGAGGTAAATGGTGTTCTCGATTTGGAGGGCGGTGGGGTCATAGGCCGCTTCGAGAATGGGTGCCGGATTGAGAGTCCATGTGAGGCTGTCGGTAGAGATGGCGGTCATGATCACCGGCGCGGTTTTATCCGGCAAAAAGGCGGTGAAGACCATGCGGAATGTGCCGTCATCAGTCTGGATGACGCGCCCGTGTCCGGCGGCAGTCAGGCCATTGCTGCCGATGTCGATGCGGATGCCGGGGTCACGGGTGAAGCTGCTGCCATTACTGGAGAAGGCGCTGAAGATACGGGCATCGAGCGCCAATGCGGTGATAGGGGCATCACAGACGGCGGGTTGCCCCTGAAAGTACATGCGGTAACCGTCAGCCAATTGAATCAGCCATGGTTTGCCGATGCTGCAATCGGGCTGGCCTGCGGGCGCATTGATGATACGCGCACCGGAGTCGGTGTTGAAGCGCAATCCGTCGGGCGTGGTGGCGCTGCCGATGCCGTTGAGGGAAGGCGCGTTCCAGTACATGCGATAATCGCCGTTTTCAAGCGGGATGATGCTGGGGGCGCGGTTTTCGGGTTGGGAGACAGTATCGAACTGCTGCCACTTTTGTACGGTGGTGACTTCGGGCAGGGTCGTCCGTTCTTGCTGACGGTTGGCGGTGTCTTGGACGGATGCAGAGTCCTGTGGCTGGCAGGCCGCAAGCAAAACAAGCAGGAGAACAGTGAAAGAACGGGCAGGTTTCATGCGGCGTATGATCAGTTTATTCCGCAACTACATTTTCGTTTTCATTTTCATCTTCGTCGTCTTCGGGCTGCACTTCCCAAATCTCTTTGGCAATATCAATGTAGAGTTTGCCCTCAAGATGGTCAATTTCGTGTTGAAAGACACGGGCGAGCCAGCCATCGGCTTTGATGCGCTGCGGCTTGCCGTGACGGTCGAGACTGTCGATGGTGATTTTCTCGAAGCGATCGACTGTGCCGAGGTAACCGGGAATGGAGAGACAGCCTTCCACGCCTTCGACGGTTTCCTTACTGTTTTTGACAATTTCCGGATTGACGACCACATAGAGCTTACCGGCAAGATCGCCAAATTCTTCCTTACTTTTTTCGTCGTCTTGCAAGCGGATGACCGCAAGGCGCTGGCTGACGGCAACCTGCGGCGCGGCTAGTCCAACACCGGGGGCTTCGATCATGGTTTCGACCATATTATCGACCAGCGTCTGGAATTTTTTGTCAAAAGTAGTGACCCGTTTGGCTTTTTTACGGAGAATCGGGTTATCGGGATGAATGATGTCTAACAGAGGCATGGTTATTTAAGCCGTTTTTATACGATATAAGCATTATTATCGCACAAATTGAACGCGGCTAAAAGTGCTTAAGCCGCATTTGTTCGGCACGCGAGGTATTTTCCACAAAGGCCAGCGCTTCGGCATGATTATCAAATGCTTTGTAATTCCCACGCTGGCGCATTTTCATGATGGCGCTAAAGAGGCGGTGCGGCTTGACATAGACGAACCAACGCCCATTGGGATGGTATATCCACTCGCTGAGGGACGACAGTTCAAATATGCGGCGGTCTACATCCGAGACAGTGGTCATGTCGATCAAAAAGTAAACGGGATTTTCTTTGAGGCGCGGCAAACAGACACGGATGACTTCGCGAATATCGTCGGTGGTGACAATTTCGTTAAAGGTCAGTGCCATCGACCAAGGCTCATCCAACCAATTTATGTGTATGGACATAAAGGGGTTTCCGTCTTATGTGCCGGGGGGGACATCGCGCCGCACGCGGGGGATTCCCGGTGGGCGAGAACGGTCGCGGACACGCGGTGGTTGGGGACTTTCGTCGTCCGCTGCGTAGTTTCCTCCATTAGTGGGTGTGCCTGATTGTGCAGAAAAAGGAGCGGCTGGTCGGGCAGCCGGATACTCGCCAGTAGCGCGGGCGGGTGTCAGCGGTGCGGATGAGCCGTCACCAGCCGGTGGTTGCAGGCCGTTGGCTTCGTGATAAACCGACAAGTAATCAATGATGGTTTGCTGCTGACGCTGGGCATCGTCCTGCCGTTTGAGGGCTTCGGCACGATCTTGCCGACGCGATATTTCTTGCTGGATGTGCTGAGGGGCGTAGACGCTGTTGAAGTGCTTGGCGTTCTTCTCGTCGCTGCCGGTGAGGAGTAACCGGACTTCGCCAATCTGGAAGATGCTGTTCAAGATGCCGTGGGTATCCGAAACCACGTTATCCACCTGTGAGAGCAAAATCAGGTCTTTTTGATCTTGAAGGAACATCGGGCGGCGATGAATGATGGTCACTGTCTGGTCACCGACGATGTACATATCATTGCGCCAGTCCCAATCTGCGGTGTAAAACCAGAGTGCGCCAGCCGCTACCACGAGCAGTGGAATAATTGAGCCTACAACACCGACCAACAGCAAGGTGAAACCGGCAATGATGACTAGCGTGGCGGGTATGACATGAGCCAGCAGCACCAGCCAATGTTTGCGATAAACCGTCTCGCCTTTTTCGTTGGTGTATTCGAGGGTGAATAAGCCCGGTCTGTTGGTTACACCGGGGGGTGCGCCGTTTGATTCGCTGCCCTGCCCGACCGTTTCGCCACTGATGGCTTTGACGACTTCGCCGCGCATGGCATTACGATTTTCTTCCTGCCGCGCTTTCTGGTAATTATCGCGGTGGGCAAAGATGGCTTGCTGCACAGACTTGGGGTTGGGGATTTCATCCAAGCGAATGTTATTGGCATCACCGGATGTCTTGATGATGATTGAGCCGTAGCCTAATAAGCGTCCGGCTAGATCGGTGAGCGCTGGCAAGGCGACATTGACTTCGTGGATGGCATCCAGCGGGATTTCGTTGATCTGCGTCTTAAAGTTAAGGATAGTACGCTGAATGCTGACGACACGCCGGTCGGTAATAATCAGTTCATCGTTGGCCCATTCGGCATAATGGTAGATGATGAGCAAAATGAGCACCATCGTGATGGGCAGCACGACCAACAACACCGGAAAACCGGGAACAGCTCCGGCGAGAACAGCGCCTATCAACCAGACGACGGCAATCATCAGGCCGATGCCAAAGGCGCGTGATAAAAAAGCACCGATGTGCTTGCGGGTTTTGAGGAGGGTGTTTTCGTTGGCGCGCTGGTTTTGAAACTGTGTTACCTGCTGCGTTTGCTGTTTGGGCAAAGCGGGCATAACAAGCACGGATTTGATTTCGGGATGATGTGCCAACAGGTTACGCATTTGCTGGCGGGAAAGCGAGAGGACGATGCTGCTTTCGCTGGCGCGTAGGGTGGCTTGTGTGGTGACTTCGCTGAAGAGCGCCGCGTCGTTAATGTATTCGCCAGCGCTGACTTTGCCTAAGGGACGCTCAATACCATCCGCGCCACGCTGCACTAACAGGCCGCTGCCGGAAATGACCATTAACATGCCTTGGGCGATTTCACCCTGACGGAACATTTCTTCGCCGGGTTCAAAACGCAGCACTTGAGTCACGCTGGCAACCCAATCCATTTGTTGGGGATCCAAGCGTGCAAATAAGGGTAAGCGGCGGGCGTTGGCGATAACGAACCGGTCAGCCATCGTTAGGGAGCATACCTTTGATATGCGGACATTACAATTATATCAGCTTTTTAGTCTAATCGAACTTTTTAGTGACGGAATGTACAATCATTCCAACCCGGGTAGGACGCGAATCGGAGAGTCTATTTGTGTATATTACCCAGTATTCAGGATTATGGGTGAAATTACTATGCTGGTCAGCGCAAAAATAAGATGAGGCCGATGAGTAACTCAAATATGCCGGTGATGATGAAGGGACGCTCAATCTGCGGATGGTCGATGAAGACGGTTACCAGGCGTATGACGAATGCACCTAGATAGATGATGCCAACGGTTTGATAAGCAACAGGATTATTCAGAAGCAAGGGGGCAAGACCGGTCATCAAGGAGAGGCCGCCGAAGCTGATGCGTATTTCGGCAACGCTGACGGGATCATGGGGCTTGAGGTGGGCGATTTCGGCGGCATCGTGGGGGCGGAGCAAGGCATAAACGCCAAATAGGATTAAAGCAGCACAGGCGAGAAGATTTAAGAACTGCTCAATGGTCACGGTAATGTCCTTTCAGCCAGCAATACTTAAGATTCGGATAGATTGTTACGGCAGGCAGGCGCAAGTGTGTTATATTGACGTTATAGTTCGGTAGACTGTGCAATTTGAGATAGTGCTATGCGTAAACTAACGATATTGATCGTCAGTCTGAGTATTATATCAGCAAGTCTGTACCCGCTTTATGCGCAGGACACGGGTGTTCCACTCAAAATCGTGGGCGCGGATATTTACGAGCGGGCAGCCCAATCGTTCACCGATAAAAAGTATGAACAGGCGGTATCCGACTTTAGCCTCGTCATCCTATTAAACCCTACATTTTTTGACCCCTATCTTCAGCGCGCACTCAGTTACATCGAACTGAAAAATTTTGATGCGGCACTGGTTGACCTGAATATTGTGATTCGGCTGCCGCGGGTGGATGCGCCGACTCAGGGGCAGGCTTACACGGCGCGGGCAAAAATTTACAGCAGCCAGAATAATAGTGACGCGGCGCTGGCAGACCTAGCCGCCGCCATCCGTGCAATACCGGATGATCCGCAGGCGTATTATGATCGCGGTCAGATTTATCTGGCGCAGGCCGAATACGACAAAGCGCTTAAGGATATGAATCTGGTGGCGAGCATGGCTCCGAATTATCCGCCAACCTATTATTATCTTGGTGTGCTGAATAATCAGGCTAAAAATTATGCCGATGCTGTCAAACACTTCGATACGTTCATCAAGGCTGGAACCAATGATTATGTCGCCTATGCGGGTCGGGCGACGGCTTACATCGGGCAAGATCAATTCCAGCAGGCGATTCCCGATTTGAATCAAGCACTCACACTCGAACCCCGCGCGGTTAACCTGTATTTGCAACTGGGCTTAGTCGAGAACAAGTTGGGCGAACAACAAGCTGCCGCCAGTGATTACCTGAAATGGGTACGGGCGATCATCAATTTGAATGACCAGAATACTGACCTGACGCTGCGACCGGGTGAGTCGCAGGTGGTGGCGATGGCTCCCGGACGGGTTTATGTGATGTCTTTTCAGGGACATGCCGGTGAAAAAGTGACCGTCAAAACGGCGACACAGCCAGATATACAAATTGACTCGCTACTGATTCTGGCGGATAACCAGCTCAATCCGTTGGTGGCGGATGATGACGGCGGGGACAATTACAACGCGGTGATTTCGCAATTTGTGCTGCCCAATGATGGTTCATATGCGGTCATTTTGAGCCATGCAGGGGGTAATTCTGAGGGATCAGTACGGTTACTGCTGACGGTGGATAATTAAAGGCTGCGTCGAATCCTTTTGGTCGTGGTTGTGAAGTCAATAAAATCGGGTACAAACGGGAGGGCGACCTAGCAGGTCGCCCCTACAAGTGAAAATTTTGTAGGGAGGTGTTCGTTTCATCACAATTCACCTGACAACTACAGCACATAAATATGCGCCTCTGGTCACTTCACCGGAGGCGTTTTTGTTCGGACAATTCAGGAGGCCAAAGCCTGTTGGATGCGGGCTTCCAAACGGGCGAGATAGGCGGCACATTCCGGTGAACCTTCCAGCGGGGCGAAGGGCGCAAACTTTTTGTGGGTTTCGGCGTGGTATGGCCCCTGAATAATTTCGAGGACTACGCAGGGGGTAATCGCCACAAAGTTGTGGTAAACCCGCGGGGGAATATCGACACCTAAAACGGGACTGGCAGGACTCATGATGTGCAGTTCAGTGATTTCGCCAGCATCATCATATTGGAACATGGCGGCTTGCCCGACCAGCGGCGCGATCAACTCGACCTTATCAGGGTTTTCATGCTTATGCGGCGTGACATAACTGCCGGGTGTGATGGCATTCAACATGCGCTGCACAGGGTCCTGGTGTTCATGGAAACGGTAAGGCACACGCCCGCGCGGGTCGGCGGCGGCCTGTGCCAGCAAGTCATCGAGCAGTTGTTGAGTAATGAGGCGCATGGATTAGTCTTCTGTCGTTAGTCCGTAGGCGATAAGGCAGAGTCTAAGCAGGTGACGGTAAGAATGCAAGCGAACGATCTCAAGCGAACCGAGTAATACCAAGCGCCAAAAAGTGGTGAACAAAAGTTCCATTTGCTATAATATATGTTCTATTTGAGATGCTTAGACGAGGATGGGCTGCATGACAAAACTTTCACAGGAGGCGGTGCGCGGTCTAGTGGTGGCGGCGCAGGGTTTACAGCAGCAGAAGCAGCGTAAAACGACTCAAAAGACGGTGCGGGACATCATCCGGCAGATGCATGTTTTGCAGATCGACACGATTAGCGTTGTGGCGCACAGCCCGTATCTGGTGCTGTGGAGCCGACTGGGCGATTATGATCCGCGCTGGTTAGAGAATTTGCTGACGGAGGGTGAATTATTTGAGTACTGGTCACACGCGGCCTGCTTCCTGCCGATTGAGGATTATGGGTATTACCGTCCGGCGATGCTGGCGCGGGAGGAGCGTCGATATGCTGGATACTCGCAGAAGTGGTTGGATGAAAACACTGAGATAGCCGCGCGGGTGTTGAAGACTGTACGTGATAACGGTGCGGTACGGTCATCGGACTTTGAACGCAAGGACGGTCAAAAAAGCGGTTGGTGGAACCACAAAGAAGAAAAGGTGGCGCTGGAGTGCTTGTTTAACGTGGGCGAGTTGATGATTCGCAAACGGCATAATTTCCAGCGGATTTATGATCTGCGTGAACGGGTGCTGCCGGATTGGGATGAGGCACAGGCGGCCTCTCATGAGGGTGTTCATGAGGCGTTCGTGATGAACACGGTGAAGGCGCTGGGTGTGACCAAAGCAGAATGGATCGCGGATTATTTCCGAATGACGAAGGCGGATGCAGCGAAGGCGCTTAAGGTGCTGGACAAGCAGGAACGGTTAGGGCGGGTGGAGGTCGAGGGCTGGAACACGGCGGGATATTATCACCCTGACCACGAGGCGATGATTCAGGCGGCGGCTAAGGGTAAGATACCACAGTCGAAAACCACCCTGCTCTCACCGTTTGACCCGATTGTATGGGATCGAAAACGGGCGCTTGATCTGTACGATTTTGATTACCGGATTGAGTGCTATACACCTGCACCGAAGCGAATATATGGATACTTCACCTTACCGATTTTGTACAAGAATAAGGTGATCGGGCGGCTTGACCCGAAGGCGCACCGTAAAGACGGCTTGTTCGAGATCAAGGCGCTGCATCTTGAGCCGAATGTGGTGGTGGATGATGCGCTGGTCATGGCACTCAAAGAAACGCTCCAAACCTGTGCGGATTGGCACAAAACGCCGGAGGTGGTGGTGCGGATGGCGAATGTGGTGGGATTAGCTGAACGGTTGATGGCGTAGGGGTCGATTCAGCGTGTGATGAGCAGATAATTTACGACAAGAACAACCAAGCTGAGGACGAATAGGCCGCCGCACAGCCGGGGAATCAGCGAGGCAAAACGGGCGGGTAAGAAAATGTCGGCAATCCAATCGTTGCCAGAGGAATCGCCATACTGTTTTGCCCACTTTGTCAGTGGACAGCGGAATTTGTTGACAGCGAATACCACACATTCGAGGATGACGGCACATAAGGCGGCGATCAATAAAGTGTTATAGGTTCTGGTCAGTCCGCAATAAAGTGTGTACAGAATCGCAGCGGACATGACCAGAAAAATAATAGTGTGAATGGTCTTGATACTCAGCAGAATATAGGTATCGAAACGAGAGGCTTTAGATTTTACTGGTGCGACCATCATCCACCTGTAAAAGAGTTTTAGATCTATCCCAACTTTAGCACCATTTTATGAGGCTGTATATTTAC
>JBBSBS010000280.1:0-8778 GCA_038251045.1 Aggregatilineales bacterium
CAACCGGAGTAATTGCTGGTTCCCATGTAGAGGACATCGCCTTTGTTTATCAGACGGTCGAAGGTCGTCCAGAATTCTTCGAGGCTGATGCGCGAGTCGATGTGATCGGTTTGCAGACGTTTGAGCGAATCGGCAGCGTGCTTGCGGATTTTGTAGGCCGACAAACCGCCTTCTTCGTTGGGGGGTGGTGAGGACACCATGCCGCCATAGACTTTGGTCGCCAGCACGGTTTGATCGCGGCGGCCTGCACCCTGTTGAAACCAGTTGCCAATGACTTCTTCGGTACGCCCACTATAGACGGCGCGTCCGTAGACATTAGCCGTATCAAAAAAGTTGATGCCCATTTCGAGGGCTTTATCCATGATGCGATAGGCTTCATCGTCGGGCGTGACCGTGCCAAAGTGCATGGTTCCCAGACAAATTTTGCTGATGCTCAGGTTAGAGCGACCGAGTTTGGTGTATTGCATGGTTTTCTCCTGTGGATGGTGATTTATAGGTGCTATTACCGCCAGAGGCCAAAGCCATCCGGCTCCATTTTCCGGCAGGAAGTACCCTAAAGGGCACTCTGACCCGCCGCGAGGCCAGACTTTCAGCAACGAGGCGCTATTTTACTAGGGTTATCCATAACTGCGGTCAGTAATGAATAGAGTCTTAGTATCCCTCTTGAGGGGCTGATCTCCAAACCGAATGGTATGTAGGGTCGGTGGTGGATTAGGCGCGGCGGCTGACCTCATCAATATAGGCGGGCAGCCCACCAAGCCGGATAGCGAGGCGGCGCGTCAGCCACGTATAAAGCCAAGCAAAAATCCGAAAGATAATGTAGCCGATCAACACCCCTAAGGCGTTCAAGATGGAATCGTTAATATCAATTACGTGATAGGGATATTGGAGTATCAACGAGATTAGAATCTGGGTCGCCTCTATGCCCAGACCAACCGCCGGAATGAGCCACAGGAAATGCTTGGGTTTCAAGGGCACGATGAAACTGACACCGAAGCCAAAGGGAACGGTGAGCAGAATATTCTGAAGGATTTGACCGATGACCAGCTCCGGTATCTCGGTCAGGTTGAAGTTAAAGGGAATCAGGTTGATGAACGACGAAAACGGCACTTCACGCATGGCATCGGCATAAGTTCCGTTGATGGCGATGGGAAAGAAAACCTTATCGAAAGCAAAAAACAGATAGACAGCGAAAACCGCGAAGCACAACTGATAAGACAGGCTGTGCTTCCTGTTCCACAAAATGGTCATGAGGATGATGACGATAAAAAAGCCAAGCGGCCACATGGCAATTCGTAAGCCATTTACTTCTACTACCATGAATACGGCTGCTCCTTAAGGGAGATGATGGTCATGAGTGGGCACACAGCGGTGCGACGCTACAGGACATCTCTCATTTGAACCCGTGTTGTTAAATGGTCACGATTTCTATGATAGCGCAAGTCTGATGACAATAAACTGACGCTGTCAGCCGTGATTATGAATATTGGCTTGGTATCCTTTTCCTATTTCGGCAAATGCTGAGTATGATAAGGAGATACCAAATTCAATGAAGGATGTGTCCCCATGATTGGACGCACGCTGGGCGGTTACCGGATTGTTGAGCAAGTGGGCATGGGCGGCATGGCGACGGTGTACAAGGCATTTGATGCCAGCACCGACCGTTATGTGGCGCTGAAAACGCTGCCAGAACAATATTCTAAAGATCCCCAATTTGTCGAACGCTTCCGGCGCGAGGCGAAGGCGATTGCCAAACTCGAACATCTGCATATTCTGCCGCTGTTTGCTTACGGGGAGGACGACGGGGTTGCTTATCTGGCGATGCGTTATTTGCCAGCGGGGACACTGAGCAATTACATCAAGCAGCAGGGGCAAATGCCGCTGGAGGAAGCCTCGCGCATCCTGAACCAGATCGCCAGCGCACTCGACCATGCCCATGCGAACGGTGTGCTGCACCGTGACATCAAACCGAGTAATGTGCTGATTGATAAAGACGCGAATGCTTATCTGACCGATTTTGGAATCGCCCGAATGGTGGAAGGTACGCTTGACCTGACCGGCGATGCGATCCTCGGCACACCGCAGTATATGAGTCCTGAGCAATGCCAAGGACGGAAAGACCTGTCACCGGCTTCTGACCAATACTCGCTGGGGGTGGTGCTGTACGAAATGGTGACGGGGCGCGTACCGTTCCAAGCTGAGACACCGCTAGCGGTAATTATCATGCAGATCAACGGGAGCGAACTGCCGCTGCCTAATTTGCTGCGACCGGATTTACCGGAAGCGGCAGAAATGGTGCTTTTAAAATCGCTGTCACGCAATCCGGATGACCGGTATCCGTCATGCGAGGCGATGGCGCGGGCTTTCTCGCAGGCCATCACCGCACAGGCATCGACAGCAGCGACGCGAACCGCACCACCTGCCGCTGCGACACAAGCGCCTTTGCTGACTGTCACCAAAGCCAGCCCGATGGAAGATGAGCCGACGATGGTCACGCAGAATGGGTCTGTGCGTTCCGGCCCATCACCGGTGCTGATCGGCGGCATCGTGGCGGCGGTGATCATTATCGGGGCCATCGTGCTGCTGGCGGGACGACCTGCGGCAACCGAGATCACCCCTACCCCACTGCTGGAACAAACACAATTGGCATTGGCAGCCAACGCAACGGTGGCGATCATCCCGACTGAAACAGAAGCGATCATCCCCACTCAAACAGAAGCAATTATTCCGACGGAAACGGTAGCGGTTATTCCGAGCGCAACGGTGGCGGTTGTTCCGAGCGCGACGGTGGCGATTATTCCAAGCGCAACGGTGGCGGTTGTTCCGAGTGCGACGGTGGCGATTATTCCAAGCGCGACGGTAGCGGTTGTTCCGAGCGCAACCTTCAGCGGGGCGGTTGTGGCAACGAACGACTCAAATGCCCTGCCGACGACGGTGGCAATGTTGCTGGCAGAGGGTGATACGCAAACCGCGATTAATCAGCTTACAGGCGCGATTGCGCTGACACCGAACGACGCGAACCTGTATCTGCTGCGCGGGAAAGCGTATATGCAGGAGGCAGACGGAGCGAGGGCGCTGCCTGATCTGACGCAGGCGATGACGCTTGATCCGACATTGGTGGAGGCGTATGTTCAACGGGCGATCACCTATCGCTATCAAGATGACCGGGTGGAAGCAGAGAAAGACCTGAACGAAGCGATCAAACTGCAACCGGATCGGGCGGATGTGTATGCGCTGCGCGGTGGGGTTTACCGTGATAATGGGGAATTCGAAAAATCGATTAGCGATTATGACAAAGCGATTGACCTCGATCCCAATAATCCGCAGTGGTATGAGGAGAGAGCGACCGCTTATGAGTGGCAGGGATATTTGGACAACGCGGTTGATGATCTGAACAAGGCGATTGCACTTGATCCGACGTCGGCAGATTATTATGCAAGGCGTGGGAGTGACCAGCGCTGGCGGGAGCAGTTCGAGCTGGGCATGAGTGATTTTATGCAAGCGAGAGCGCTCGACCCGAATAATCCAGCGGGATTTGCAGGGCCGGTTGAGATTTATCTGGCGGTACTGGACAGCGGGAAGGACCTGCTGGATTATGATTTGGATATGGCGTTAGCCGATGCGACGCAGGCGATTGCGTTAAACCCTGATGACTCGAACTTTTTGGTTGACCGCGGCAGAGTTCACAGCTACCGCAGCGAGTACGAGGATGCGGTTAACGACTTCAGCGCATCCATCAAGATATATGACCAAGCGACAGAGGCGTATCTGAACCGGGGTAATGCGTATATCCATACGGCACAGTTTGATCTGGCGCGGGCGGATTTTGATAAGGCGCTGGAATTGAGGCCGGATAGTGTGGATGCGTATCAAGGACGGATTGAAGCCTTTTTAGAGGCCAGCGATAACGATAAACCGGTGAAGGGTTATGATCTGGATGCGGCGCTCAAGGATGCCAATACTGCGCTGGAGTTGCAGAACGGCAATGCTGTTAACTATTTACTGCGCGGGAAGGTTTACAGCCGTCAAGGTGAATTGGACAAGGCGCTGGCTGATTTGAACCAGACGGTTGAATTGGACAACAGCATGGCATGGGGGTATCAGGAACGCGGCGATATTTATGGGGCGATGGGCAAGACGGATGAGGCTGTAGCCGATTTTAATCAAGCGATTGCACTTGATCCGGCTGATGCATGGAATTATGCGGCGCAGGGCGATGTTTTGTATGATGCGAAGCGTCCGGCTGAAGCCCTTACGGCATATAAGATGTATGTGGAAATGGCGGGTGAGGGTGCGGTGGAGTACATCCGCGAACGGGTGGTAGAGTTGGGGAAAGCGAAGAAATAATTCATAGCCTCCACAATAGAATAGGTAAGAGAATAGCCAATACGCCTACAGGTGCTGGTTGCAAAGCGGTTAAACTGAGTTGAAAGGTAAAATAATATTGAGGAAAGTTTGAATGCGAATAGGTGGTTTGCTGGTACTCATCATCTTTGTGTGTGCGGCTTGTAACTTGAGCACAACTGAAATCGCCAATTTGCCGACGGCTACGGCGAGCGTGGTTGAGCCTACGCTTGCCAAGGCGACACGCACACCGATTGCCTTCGGTAATGAGGTTCGTCCCACACAACTGATGATGCTCAGTACCCTGCAACCACTTCCCCTGCCCCTTTCTATCGCTACCCAAAGTGGAATACTGACTATCAGCAGCACACCGGATCAGGCTGTCAAAAATTATTATGCGCTGGTCAGCCAAGGGCGTTACGATCTGGGGTGGTCGATGTTGACCGATGGCTTCAAGCAGAAATTTAACTGCTGTGCGCCGAACTACAATTACACGGATTATGTGGCGTGGTGGGACAGCGTAAACACAGTTGAGTTTGGCAGCGTTAAAACCATCTCTCAAAATGGTGACCGGGCGGTGGTTTATGTTGAACTGTATTATGTGATGAACACCGGCGCGCGATCCTCACTGGTCGGTGATCCCTATATTGAACTGGTCTACGATTCCACGCTCAACAGTTGGCGCTTTGAGGACAAACGCGCCATGCCTTAACTGAATGGCCTTTTAATCCCCCCTCAAGCCTTACATCATGGTTAGATGCTATCATTATTGAAAAGGCATTCGCAAAAGAATGAGTGGGGAGCAAATGAAATGCTGTTGGGGGTAGGTCTTATCATTTTATTTGGGATTTCAGCCGCTACAGTAGAAGTAACGAGAGTCTTCAAAATGGTTGACCAGTTGCCGCTAATGCTGCTGATTGAGACCGCTCTTTTCGTGCTCATCTGCATCTGCATGGCTGTCTGGCGGATAGTCAAACGTGACAAGCGCAATCAGAGTGCGGACACGATTCAACAAACCAACATTGAAAATTAATTACTCAATAGGCTAATTGTCCTTGACTGACGAACCGCTGCAACTCACGCACTTCAACCGCGCACCGAGGCTGCAACTGCCGACTGTGCCGGAAGTGGTGGTGGACATCCCTGCCCCACCGCGCACGAGTGACCTGCGCGAACCGAATACGCTGGTGACGCTGATTCCGGTAATGGGCATCGGCGTGATGGCGCTGTTGTATATGCTGCGGGCATTCGACAGCCCGAACTCGTTATTCTCGGTGGTGCCGCTGCTGTTTCTGGCAGGCTTCACCATCGGCGGAACGATACTGGCGCAGCGCTGGCGGCGGCGGGATAACTCACGGCAGCAAGAGACCGGGATGCTGGCGTACATCCGGCTGCTGGAGCAAAAACACGGTCAGTTGCAGGCGGGGCATGATGCGCAGATCGCGATATTAGAGGCAAACTTCCCGCCACCTGCCGAGGCACTCAATCGGGCGCTGGTGCGGCATCCGGCGTTGTGGGAACGGCGACCGGAAGATCCCGATTTCGGGGCGCTGCGGTTAGGCATGGGGCGAATTCCATCGGCGGTGCAAGCCAAAGTGGCAGCGACAGACAGCAGCGAGGGTGGGCAGCGGGCGCAAGCCTTAGCGGAAAATTACCGTTATCTTGATCCCGCGCCGGTGGTGGCTTCGCTGCAACAAACGAGTTCGATGGCACTATGCGGCGGACGTAACGGGGTATTGAAGGTGGTACGGGCGGCGGTGTGTCATCTGGCGACGAGCCATGCGCCGCAGGAATTCCACATGCATTTGATCGCCGCGCAGAGCAGTTATGACGAGTGGCGCTGGATGGAATGGCTGCCGCATACCAGCCAGATGCATCAAGGCGGCGGCGGTGATCTGCTGGCGTTCGACAGTGACAACATTCACCATCTGCTGAGTAATTTGAGTCAGGTGATTGATGAGCGCAAGGCGCACCCAACGGCAGCGCATCTGCCGCATCTGCTGGTGATTTTTGATGGGACACAACTGGCGGAAAGCGAACCGATCACACAGACGATTTTGCGGGATGGCGCGAGCGTGGGGGTGTCGGCGATTTGTCTGGTCAACAGCGTGGAGAACGCGCCGAGTGAGTGCCACGCGGTGGTGCAGATCGAGGCGGACGGACGCTTTGAGTATGCGCGGGTGGGCGCAGGGAGCTTTACCCGCAGCGGACGGGCGGCGGATGAACTCTCGCTGCAAGATGCGGAATATGTGGCGCGGGCGCTATCGGCCATTACGCTGCGCGAGGCGAGTGTGGGCGGGCGCATCCCACGACAGGTGGACTTTTTAGAATTATACGCGGCGCACGATGTGGATGAACTGCGGCTGCGGTTGGGTCAGCGCTGGCGACGACCGATTGAACGGGGTGTGCTGCCGCATCCGATCACGATTGGGCGGGAAAGCCTCGCCGTTGATACCGAAATGCTGCTGGACGAAGATCATCACGGGCCGCACGGGGTACTGGCGGGGACAACAGGCGCGGGTAAGAGCGAACTGCTGCAAACGATGATTTGTGCGCTGGCGGTGGAGCATGATCCGCGACTGGTGAATTTTTTACTGATCGACTTCAAGGGCGGAAGTGCCTTTAATATTTTTGCCGATTTGCCGCATACGGTGGGGATGATAACCAACCTCGACGGCGCATTGGTGGAACGGGCGTTGGAAGCGCTGAAAGCCGAAACGCGGGCGCGGCAGCAGTTCCTGAAAAAGATGAACGTTCGCGACATCACGCAGTATCACCGGTTTCATTCGCGCAATATGAGCCAGATCGAGGACGCGGCTTACCATGCCCTGCCCCATCTGTTCGTGATCGTGGATGAGTTCGCCCAGTTGGCGCGGGAGATGCCGGACTTCATGCGCGAGTTGGTGCGGACGGCGCAGGTCGGGCGCAGTTTGGGTTTGCATTTGATCCTCGGCACACAAAGCCCGATGGATGTGATTACTGACGAAATGAACGCTAACCTGCAATTCCGCATCTGTTTGCGGGTGCAGAATATCGAGTCAAGCCGCGCTATGATCCGGCGACCGGACGCGGCTTATCTGCCGATTGGTTGGCCGGGGCGCGGATATTTCCAAGTCGGTGAGCGCGGGTTGTTCAAGCAGTTTCAGGCGGCGTATGTGGGCAGCGATTTTCATCCACAGCAGCCTCAGGATGCCGAAACGGGCGAAAGTATCTCGCTGGAATTGATTACTAATCACGGCATGATTGATCTGTTACCGGCGGCTGATGAAGCGCAGGACACGATCTATGCATCCGACGAGGCGTATACGACAGCCCGCGCCATCAGTGATATGCTGACCCATTATGCGCGTGAGATCGGCATCCCGCACAGCCCGCCTTTGCTGCTGCCACCGCTGGAAGAACGCATCAGTTTGCGCGAGATTTTCAATCGCAGTGGTGGTGATGGCTGGAACGGGCGAGTGTGGTTGTTGGCAGGGATTGACCAGCACGGCGAATTGATTAAAACGGGCAGCGCGCCGATTGGCCTGATTGATGATGTGTATAACCGGACCCAAGAACCGTTGTGGATACATCTGAACAGCAGCGACCACGAGAACACCAAAGATGGGCATCTGCTGGTGATGGGTGGGCCGGGTACAGGCAAAACCACGCTGATTAAAACGTTGGCGCTCGGTCTGGCACTGCTGCACGCACCAGAACGGCTGCATATGTATTTCCTGAGCTTCACCGGCGCGGGATTGAACGACATCAGCGACCTGCCACATGCCGAACGGGTGATACAGGGAACGGAAGCCGAACGGGTGCGGCGGTTGTTCCGGCGGCTGATGCATACACTCAATGAACGGCAGACTAATCCCGAAGCGGCGAATGGGCCGACTATTGTGGTATTCATCGACCAATACGAGCAGTTCCGCGATGCCTATTATGAGCAGCATATGGCGGATTTTAACCGGCTGGTGAATGAGGGACGGACAGCGGGGATTTATCTGGTGATTACGGCCAGCGGTGTGGCAGCCCTGCCGGAACGGACACGCTCGCTGATTTTGCAGCGGATTGTGCTGCAATTGGGCAACGCGGCGGATACCACGGCGGCAGTCGGTCATATTGAACGGCGCAGCGACACCACCCTGCCACGCGGGCGGGGATATATTCCACAGTCGCCGCCGCTGCTGGTTCAAGTGGCGCTGCCGAGTACGGTGGAACGGGTGGATGAGGACGCGAGTGTGCTGCGGGCGCTGCGGCAGGTGGTGGATGGTTTGCGACAGGGATACGCGGCGCTGCAAGGCTTGGATGCGCGGCGCGCGCCGATTGAGCAGACACAAAATCCCGCGCCGATTGGTGAGCTGCCGTTACGGATTGCGTTGAATAGTTTGCCGCTGGCGAAGAACCCCCACCCCAGCCCTCCCCCGTACACAGAGGAGGAAGAAATGCAGG
>JBBSBS010000281.1:0-8727 GCA_038251045.1 Aggregatilineales bacterium
ACTCTTGACCTTCGTGCAGACAGGCCGTCCGGTGACTGACCCTTTGAACACGACTGGTGTACCGATGCCAGCACGCGGTGGTCGTCCATCGTTGACTGATACCGATTTGAGCAATGTTATCGCCTATATACGCAGTCTCAACATACCCACGGGGTAAACCGATTTCAGTCAGATGTCTCTATCTAAAATCAGTCTAAAGGCTGATAACCCACCCATTAAGACACTCTATAATGACTCGTGTCGTACAAAATTGATAAGTCAAAAGCACTACTTCATCCAGTAATTTTCAGGAGATATACAATTGAAGCACACAATGAAACATGTACTTAATCTGGGCATAGTGGCGGCACTCTCCGTCAGCGCATTCGGTATCACGCTGGCACAGGATGCCCCTCCGCTGCCCGGCGAACTAATCTTGGGTGATTTGAACACCCCACGCGGTATCGCTTTTGACACCGACGGCAATCTACTTGTCGCCATTACCGGTAAGGGTGGTGATCTGGAAATGACCGCCAAGAATCCGGAAGGCGAAACCACTTTCAATGTAGGCATGACCGGCGAAGTGCTTTCTGTTGGCGCTGATGGCGCTAGCACACCTATCATTACCGGAATGCCCAGCTACGCCTCCCAACAGGAAACCACTGGCCTTTACCGTGCCATTCCGCATGATGGCTCACTCTGGTTGGTCGTCACCTCCAGCGGCCCCGGTCAATACTGGGCAGACTCGGTTGTCGAACTTGATGGCGAAACCCACATGGTCAAGCAGGTCATTCCTTTTTACCCCTATGAAGCCGCCAACAACCCTGATGGTAACGAAATTGACAGCAATGTAACTGATATTGCTTGGGACGAAGACGGCACGATGTATATCACTGATGCCGGTGCAAATACTCTATATACATGGAGTGAGGAAGAAGGATTATCGGTCGTCAATAGTTGGCCAGAAAACTCGGTTCCGACCTCGATTGAAATCGCCGATAACGGTGACCTATATATCAGCTTCCTCGGCGCAGGACTGGCACCCGGTGCAGGTAAGGTTGAGCGTTGGTCGGATGGCAAACTGGCCGAGACATTCGGTGGTCTGAATGCCGTAACCGATATCCTGCTCGATGGCGACAAGCTGTATGCAGTCGAACTGGTGATCTTCGGTGAACAGGGTCCCGGCCCCGGTCGCGTGGTCAGCCTTGATGCCAGTGGCGCAACACCGGTTGCCGAAGGGCTGCTTGCTCCTTTCGCCATTGCCAAAGGCCCGGACGGCGCACTGTATGTCAGCTTCGGCACAATTGCCTTTGGACCCGGCATGACCGGCGGCGTAGTCAAACTCAAGTAGTAATACTCACGTCGCACGATTGATTAACGACTACTCTATAGAGAGAGGGTAAAACTTCTCTCTATAAATGATTGAACACAAACGAACACCTAACAAACAGTTTCTGAAAACGACATAATCCATTCGATAGAAGAACACTCATGCGCCGCATTACCCTGATTATCGTGATGATTGTACTTGGTGGTTGCAGTATTGATCTCAGCCGTTTTCTGACAGTCTCACAACCAACGAACATTGCCTCAAAAGGCGATCCTACGCATGGCTCAGACATATTCGCCCACGGTGTGGGGGATGCGCCACCCTGCGTAAGCTGCCATACATTCGGAAATACCGCCTTCAATTTGGGGCCAAAACTAGTCGGCATCAGCCAGCGTGCCGGGGAACGTATCCCCGGAATGAGCGCCGAAGATTATCTGCGCCAGAGCATTTTAGACCCCTCGGCCTTTGTGGTCTCGGGTTACCGGAACATCATGTACCCGAACTTCAAAGAAAAACTAAACGAACAAGACATTGCAGATCTAATCGCTTATCTCGAAACCCTGTAACGAATCCAGCACACAATGCACCTTACCAAATTGCTGATGTTCTCACGCCCTATTGACACATAATACAAATTCTTGATACCGTGTTAATAGGTTTCGTAGCATCAGGACATATTTATGACAGGCACGACATACGCGACTCTCGCCCCCAATCGCGATACTGTTTTATCGGCAGACGATGCCCGAACGGTAGCCCGGTTCTTTCAAGCACTCGCCGACCCCACCCGCGTGCGTATGTTGACGGCACTGGCGCATGGCGAATGGTGTGTCAGTGATCTCACTTCTGCTCTGGGTATGGATCAACCGGCTGTCTCCCACCAGCTCAAATACCTTCGTGAAATGGAACTGGTACGCTGGCAAAAACATGGGCGGCATGTCTACTATACCCTTGGCGATCAACATCTCCGCGACATCCTCATCAGCAGCATCGCTCACCTCGAATGTGGTTGACGCGCAGCCCAATTCCATGCTAGGATGCCAGCTAACCTATAGCAACGCCTGAAGCGTCGGGGACGTGCTCATTCATCTATTAGATAGATGAGCGCCTTATTCTTCTGACCACGAGCGCTCTTTCTATCAAGACCATGATGAAAGGGCGTTTTTATTTGTCTACAACCAGAGAGGTTAAGTTGATGTCTATCGCCGTTATTGCCGATGTTCATGGCAACATCTGGGCGCTGGAAGCCGTCTTGGCTGATATTCACAGGCGGGGTATCGCCACCATCATCAATCTGGGCGATCATGTCTACGGCCCGCTTGATCCAGCGTCTACAATCGAGCGCTTGATGCGTGAACCGATGACCATCATTTCCGGCAATGAAGATCGCTGTCTATTCCTGCCTGCCGAAGAGGCTGCCCAATACTCGTCCTATGCCTTTGTGCGTTCGCAGTTGACCGCCGAACAACACGCATGGCTGGCAGCATTACCCAAAACTGCCCTTGTTGCCGACATCTTTTGCTGTCATGGCACGCCCGACTCGGATGAAACCTATATGCTGGAAACTGTGACCGAACACGGCGTATCACTGACTCCGACGGAAGGTATCCAACACTTCTTAACCGGCGTTACCCAATCCGTCGTATTGTGCGCCCACACCCATATCCCGCGTACCGTGTGGCTGTCCGATGGACGGTTGGTCGTCAACCCCGGCAGCGTGGGCTGGCCTGCCTACAGCGATACCCAACCCTTTCCACATCGTATCGAGTCGGGTAGTCCGCACGCCCGTTATGTCATCCTCGAACAACATGAAACCGGCTGGTGTGTCGAGCACATCAACCTGCCATACGATTGGGCGCGGGCTGCCGCCATCGCCCGCCAAAATGGACGCGAAGATTGGGCTTATTGGTTAGAAACAGGGAGAGCATAAATATGAACACCACAATGTATCCAATTTTAGACTTTGACCCCACGCTGGAAGCCATCATCGAGCCGCGTAAAGTCATCAAGCCCATCGCCATTCCCGAATACTGCGTCCTGTGCTTCTTTAATGATGTCCTTACCAAAGTTTGTCGTGATGGGGGGCGGCGGGTGATTGCAGAACTCGGCAGCGAAATGGGCAAAAATCCGATTTACGAATTGGAATTTGAGGGTCAATCGATTGCCGTTGTGCATCCCGGTGTCGGCGCGCCGCTGGCAGTCGGCTTTGTAGAAGAATTAATCGCCCTCGGCTGCCGCAAGTTTATCGCCTGTGGTGGCGCGGGTGTCCTCAACAGTGAACTTACGGTTGGGCATGTCGTTGTCCCTACGAGCGCCGTGCGTGACGAAGGCACATCCTACCACTACCTGCCGCCCGAACAGGAGGCCGTTCCCAGCGCGGCGGGCGTTGCCGCCATCGAGTCCGTGTTAGAAAAACATCATGTCCCTTACGTACTCGGCAAAACATGGACAACCGATGGCCTCTACCGCGAAACCCGCCTACGCATGGAAAAGCGCAAAGCGGCAGGCTGTTTGACTGTCGAGATGGAATCGTCGGCTTTCTTCGCCGTCGCCCAATTCCGGGGGGTCGAGTTTGCCCAGATTCTTTACGGCGGTGACGACCTCAGCGGCGACCTGTGGGATCATCGTGATTGGCTCTCGCAAACCGCTACCCGCGAGAATTTACTGTGGCTGGCGGCGGAGGCTGTCTTGAAATTATGAGCGCATTTCATTGTTGAGGATTACAATACAGGTAATATTCCATCACCTGTCGTAATTTGTCACGAATAAGGATGAATGACCATGCCGATTCTGCATCCTCACCTGCTGCAAAAAATTCCGCTGTTTGCGCTGCTGGATGACGAAGAAATCAAGGTACTTGCCGAACAGCTCGATCAAAAACAAGTCTATGCCGGGCAAACGGTTTTTAATCAGGGCGACGAGGGCGGCACGATGTACGTCATCGAGTCCGGTAAAATCGAAATCTTCCTGAAGGATGATAACGATGACCGGGTGATTTTGACCGTTATCGAAAAAGGTGGCATTTTCGGGGAGCTTTCGCTGCTAGATAACGAACCCCGTTCGGCAAGTGCAAAAGCGATGGAAGACAGTTTCTTATTCATCATTGACCGTCATGATCTGGAAATACTTTTTCAATCGCACCAACATGCCGCGCTGGACATCATGACCATGCTCAGCCGCCGCATCCGCGAGGCCGATACACTGGTGCGCCAGCGCGTTGTCGCCCGTAATGTCAACGAGGAAAGTGCGCTGCCCGTCAACTTTGGAACACGTCTTGCCGATATACTCACAATGATTGCAGGTGACATTCGCTTCGCCTATCTGTGCTTCATCTGGTTTTTCATCTGGATCATACTCAATGTCGATATTATCCCCGGCGTGCCATCCTTTGATCCGTATCCTTTTGGCTTGCTGACCATGATCGTTTCGCTGTTGGCGATTTTTCTGTCGTTGTTCGTCCTCATCAGCCAGAACCGTCAGACCGAACGCGATAAAGTCCGCAACGATATTGAATACGAAGTCAATGTCAAAGCCGAACTTGAAATCCGCGACCTGCACATCAAAGTCGATAAGATGGAAGAATTACTCATCGGTCATCTCAGCCGCCTGCACACCAATGTTGATCGTATTCAAACGGATACCGGCACCATGAAAAAGATCAGTGACGAAGAGCAGCAGTAAGGTGCGGCATGAATGACTCTTTAACTCATTTGCGTGAAGCCGCCCTTGAGCGAGATTGGACACGCTTGCAAGATACCCTTGCTGATGTGTTGATTAACGTTGAATACTTTGTCGGCTTAGAAATCGCCCTTAACCGTGCTCACGATCATCTGCCAATATTCGAGCAGGCTCACCCCGAATCCAGTTGGGCGCGGGCGTTGCTGGTGTGGATGGCTTCATACGGTGCGCCACCTGCCGATCTACCGATGGATGCCGGACTGCCGCACGACAGCCCCGGTGCGAATAATTATGTCACCGCACTGGTCGAACTCGCCCGCAGTGCCGAACGTAAAACGCCTTACGAGAACCGCATCCGCTTTTTGGCGAACGCCATCGGCAACCTGATCGTGGCGGATCTCGCTGCTTACTGGTACGGCGAAAATGCTGATATGTGGGACTTCCAGCAGGCGCATGGCAGTGAATTGGACGAGGAAACCGGTCAGCCCATCAGCCAAACGGTGTACACTTCATTCTGGTTGGATGACGATGTTGCCGCCCGCGATACCGCCGCATGGTTAGCCATCGTGGATAAGCTTCAGCAAAAAATGAAAGGGTAATTACAAGATGCTGCCATTCGGTGTACTGTTTATTATCGTTTTCATCATCGGGTTTATGTTCGCTGCCAGCTATCTTGCCGCCTCACGTAAGCAGCGAGACAAATCACCGCGCCCTATCCCAACCATTGATTGGGATGCCATTGACGATGAAGCACTTCAAGCGGCCTTAGCCAGAGGCAGCAAAATCGATGCCATCAAGATATACCGCGAACATACAGGGCAGGGTCTAAAAGATTCCAAAGATGCCATCGAACACGCCATGCTGCATCCCGAAGCACGCGGCGACAAAAAGAAGAAAGCCACCTACGACTCGCAAGACGCAGGCATCCGTGATCTGGTCAAAGATGGGCGCATTGATGAAGCGGTCGAAGTCTACCAGAAATTTGCAGGCGTAGACCTATATACCGCCAAAGATGCCATTGCCGAAATCGAGCATGACCTGCTCAACGAAGAAATTACTTCATCCCCCAACCAACAACGCCACACATGACTTCTATTGCCCTCACCGTCGGTACAGCGATTGTCGCCTTCATCACCACCAATGTGGATGAAATTCTGCTGCTCATGCTTTTCTTCGCTCAAACCAACGCGTCATTCCGCAAGCGTCACATTGTAGCCGAACATTATCTGGGATTTTTCGTCATCATTGCTATCAGCTTGCTCGGTTTCGCGGGTGCATTGATTTTACCGCGCAGCGTTGTTGGTCTGCTGGGCATCGTACCTATCTTACTGGGCTTATACCAATTGTTTCGCATATCACCGGATACCGACGACGATGTTCCAACCAGCGGCACGGCGACTGCTCACGGATTGCTAACAAGCATCTTGAGTGCCCAAACCGCAAGCGTTGCTGCCGTCACAATTGCTAATGGTGCGGATAACATCAGCGTCTATGTCCCGTTATTTGCGAATCACAGCCTGCCCGATGTCGCAGTGATGATTTTCATCTTCGCACTGCTAATTGGTGTATGGTGCTATGCAGGGTATCGGTTGGTGCGCTACCCCCTGCTGGCACGCTTTCTGGAGCGCTACGGTGAACGCCTTGTCCCCTATGTATTCATCGTATTGGGCATTTTTATCCTGCTCGAAGGAACCTTTGGCACCTAATAACTCCCATTCGCTTCCACTCCTGCGAGTCCCTTTCGAGACTGAAGTTCTTTCAAAAACGGAAATGCTTTGTGATGCTAAATAAACGCGTTACAATATTTAGCATAGCTAAACAACTTCTAAAAAGGGAAGTTCTCAGATGTAAGGAGTAAAGCAAAGTGGAACTCTCCAAAGAGAATATGTATCGGTTCCCGTGGTCGGGGAATGACAACCCGATTGGCTGGTTAGAGGTCACCGATAAATGCAATACATACTGTCGTGGTTGCTACCGCATCAACGGTATGCAGGGGCACAAATCACTCGAACAAATCAAAGAGGAAATTGCGCTCATGAAAAATTGGCGCAATTGTGACAACATATCAATTGCCGGTGGCGAACCCCTCATCCACCCCAACATCCTCGAAATTGTCGCTCACATCCGCAGTCTGGGTATGAAACCCCTCATCCTGACCAACGGCATCAAATTGGAAAATAATCGCGGCTTCATGGTCGAACTCAAAAAAGCGGGCGCGGTCGGCTTCACATTCCACATCGACAGCGAACAACAACGTCCTCATTGGAAGGGCAAATCCGAAATCGAACTCTTCGAACTACGCCAACACTTTGCCGATATGGCTAAGGATGTAGGCGGCCTTTTCGCCAGCTTTGGCATGACCGTCTATCCCGGCAATCTTTACATGGTGCCTGAAATGGTCAAATGGGCCAACGCAAATATTGACCGTGTACACGGTTTGGTCTTCATTGGCTTCCGCAATGCGCTGATGGAAGGCGAATATGACTACTACGCAAATGGACAAAAAGTCGATTTGCAAACCAGTTATGCTGCTGACTCGAATGCCGAGTCTTATCTCACTTCACGTGATATCTATGCCGAAATCAAGAAAAACTTCCCCCACTATGAGACCTCGGCCTATATGGGTGGATCACAGGTGCAGGATAAACTAACATGGTTGGTGTCTGCTCAAATAGGCGCTAAAGGGCAGATGTATGGTTCGATTGGTTCCAAAGTCATGGAACTCTTCCAAACATTCCACCATCTGCGTTATGGCACATATGTAATCTATTCCCCCGGTAATAAAATCCCCAAGATTGCTTTCCTGCTCGGCTTACTCGATAAAGGAGTGCGCCAGACCAGTCGCAATTTCTGGAAAGATGTCCTGCGGCATCCCTCGCGCCTGTTTCAACCGCTGTATGTGCAAAGCATCGGCATCATACAAGGGCCGGACTTGCTCGAAGATGGTCGTGTGGATATGTGCGAAAGCTGCCCGGATATGACCGTGTGGCAGGGCAAACTGGTTCATTCCTGTCGTATGGACGAGTGGCGACTCTACGGCAATTATATCGTGCCGCAGCGCCGCCTGAATGAAGTGCCAGCCGAAGCGGTCATCTCGCCCGACTCGATTGCCGTTGTCGAACCGACTGCATCACATAACTAATCATGGATCACAGAGGGCATATCTTAGGTATGCCCCTCACAACAAAAACTCGCTAATCATCGCGATTCGCGATACCAGCCACAGCGGCATCTTCTGCCGCATCCCCCATTCCGCTAATTGTTCACGCTTGCTA
Organism: Aggregatilineales bacterium; assembly: GCA_038251045.1. Taxonomy (GTDB): domain Bacteria; phylum Chloroflexota; class Anaerolineae; order Aggregatilineales; family Phototrophicaceae; genus CFX2. The sequence goes on from JBBSBS010000281.1 coordinate 8,263, forward strand.
ATCGGGATCAGTTTCAACACCCCATTGATGTTGTAATCAGCAAGGCTCGGTGCATCCGGTCGGTTAAACACTTTTGTACCTAAGTATGGGTCAAACCGCCACGGGTAGCCATGTGGACGAGGGGTCGGCTTGAACGGATGCTGATAATAATTCTCGGTGATCATTGCACCATCCACCGTCAGCAGTGCCAACTCGATCCGCGCATAAGCATCGGCGGGCAATCCCCACGCCGCCGCGCATACTTTTTGGGAAGCATTAGCCGCCACGTTGAAAGACTGCTTGCCCTCTAAAGCCACCGCGCCACTTGCATCCCGCACCATCCAGCGCACAACGGCATTGGGATACGCTTGCATGGTGTCGTTGAAAACCCACAGCGCGGCGGGCTGCCGTCCATCGTGTTCCAGTGCCACATGCACCGGCTGCGAAGCGCGGCGCAATGCATCATACCCACCCTTTGGAATGCGC
>JBBSBS010000282.1:0-8715 GCA_038251045.1 Aggregatilineales bacterium
ATTTTAGAGCAGCAACCCGCCCTCACAATTGGAGGCGACATTCCAACGGATGCCTCGACAATCGTGTCCACGTTCGCGCCAGAGTCATTTACAATCAACATTCGCACAGCCACGAATGCCATGTTATCGGTTGCGCAGCCTGATTATCCGGGATGGATTGCCACACTCGATGGAAATCCGGTACCGATTTTGCGTGCTTATGGGGCGTTGGCAGCAGTCGAGATACCGGCAGGTGACCATACAGTGATTTTCCGTTACGAACCGCTAAGTTATAAGATTGGCGCGATGATTAGTCTTTTGGCATGGGCTAGCGTAGTCATTCTTGGCGGCATTCAACTTTTTCGCAGGAAAACCAATGAATAACATTCAACAATCAAGTAATTGGATTGGCAGCCTTAACCGCTACACATACGGCGCACTAATTGGTGCATCAATTGGATTGGCGGGCGGTGTTCTGGCGCTGCTTATTGCTGTTGCAGGTCCAATTATCGCTATTGGTGCGATATTCGGTGTACTTGCGGGGCTGTATGTCCTGTCAAATGTATCTGCCGCCCTCTATGGGGTCATTCTGGTAACCGGGCTGTTGCCGTTTGGAACCCTGCCCTTTAAAATCGGCGTGACACCTACATTTCTGGATATGGCACTCGGCGCGTTTGTGCTGGTCTATGTCATGCAGTGGATGACAGGTAGGCGAACGGGTTTTAAGCTCACACCAGTACATGCACTGGTCGCAATGTACGCCATGTGGTTGCTGCTGGCATTTGCATTGGGTCTGCGTTATGCCTCCCCTACCAGCGCGACCATACGTCAATTTGCAGAAACGCTGCTCAGTATTGGCATGGTGTTTATTCTCGGCGATCTCATTCGGGAACCTCAAACATTACGCCGACTGGTCATAGCGGTTATGGCTTCAGTTGGCATCCAAGCCATTGTTGCTATCTTCTTGTATATCATTCCAGATCAAACGGCTGAAGGGATTCTTGTGCGATTAGCACGTATAGGTTATCCAAATGGCGGGGTGATACGATTTATTGAAGATAATCCTGCTAATGCTGAACGGGCTATCGGAACATGGGTTGATCCAAATGCATTGGGCGGCATACTTGCGATTTCCGCAGCCGTGATCGCGCCACAACTCTTTACCCGCAAGCCCATTTTACGCTATCGCTGGTTGACACTAGGCGTTCTTGGACTCATCGCATTAGCACTGCTACTCACATTTTCGCGAGCATCGATGCTGGCATTCGGCATTAGTTTGTTTGTAATTAGCCTGTTTCCCGGCTACCGCAAATATCTGGCGATGTTGATCGTCGGTGCAGCACTCATCTTGGTACTGCCGCAGACGCGTACCTACGTTGAACGCTTTTCGGAAGCATTTACGGGTTCTGATCGGGCTACTCAGATGCGACTGGGTGAATATGGCGACTCATTTGAGCTGATTAGTCGAAATCCGGTGGTTGGCGTTGGATTTACAGGTACGCCTGAAATTGATTTGTACACGAACGTTGCCAGCATGTATCTGATTATGGCAAACCAGATCGGGTTGGGGGGTCTAGGTCTATTCTTCGCTATGATTGCCGGGGTATTGTTTTATGGTTGGCGCGCTCGTCGGGTCGGACATACGAAGCATATCGACCCGCAACTATCAGCAATACATTTGGGCTATCACGCAGCACTCATCGCTGCATTAATTAATGCTACCGCAGATTTATATTTCTTCCGGTTAGATTTCCAAGCATCCATTCTCTTTTTCTGGATTATCGTGGCATTGGCATTAGCATCGTCACGCTTGATATTTGAGACTGCTGAATTAACCGTTGCTAAATAAGGGTGAATCCATTACCATTTCTATCGAAAATGCCCAATATTAAATTGGGAACACTTTCCGCTTCATCAGGCGCGCTCGTGCCAACTGAGGCAATCCCGGGGAAAGGAGATTATTGAACCCCCTATGAGACATACATACGAGCTGACATTTATTGTCCGAATTGACGCTAACGAAGAGGTCATGAATACTGCCATCACCCAAGTTCAAGGTTGGGTAGAAGCCAACGAACTGGGTCAAGTCACTAAGATTGACCGTTGGGGACGGCGCAAGCTGGCCTACGAAATCGACAAGCAACGTGATGGTTATTACGTTTGCATGAACGCCGATATTGATCCCCAAAATCTGCCGGAACTTGAGCGTAATATAAAGCTGTCGACTGCAATATTACGTTACCTGTTAATTCGTCCAGAGAAGTAGGACACTAGAGGTTCTCCGGTAAAAGCGAGAACTTTTGAGGAGACCATAGGTCATGGCGCGTGGGCTGAACAAAGTGCTTATCATTGGTTTTCTGGGGCGCGACCCTGAAATGCGTTATACGCCCAGTGGTCGCCCGGTAACCAGCTTTAGTGTAGCAACAAGCCGTACATGGACTTCCGCCGAAGGCGACCGCCGTGAAGAAACCGAATGGTTCAATGTGGTGGCCTGGGGAAACCTAGCCGAGATTTGCAAATCGCACCTCAATAAAAACCAGCAGGTTTATGTAGAGGGAAGATTGCAAACTCGTGGCTGGGAAGATGAAACTGGCAAGAAACATTTCCGTACAGAACTAGTTGCCAACGAAATGATTCTTTTGGGTGATCGCCGCCGAGAACAACAACATCACGATGAAAGTGATGTTGACTTTATCGGTGATGACTCGGAAAACGGTGACTATGCATTTTGAGGACATCAGGAGAATAAAATGAGCGATATGGATTATCGTGACCGCGACCGAGATCGTGACCGCGATCGTGATTCGGATGACAGTTTTGATAGTGATGATCGTGAACGTGGTGGATTTCGCCGCCAGCGTCCCGGACGTGGTCGCCACGTACAGTACTGCCCTGAAGGCAAATGCTTCGATTATAAGAATGTTGATGCACTGCGGCGCTTCATCGGCGAAACAGGTAAAATTCGCCCCCGTCGGCAAACGGGAAATTGCGCCCGCTGCCAACGTGAGCTAGCGCGTGAGATCAAGCGTGCCCGTCATCTGGCACTGCTGCCATTCATTGCTGGTGGTGATTAACTTTTCGGTTGCGAGGCGACTTTAACTGAACGCCTAATCAAGTGCGGGGCATGGGCATTAATGTACTATGCCCTTTTCAATGTCCCGAAGCAGGAGTGAACATTCGTTATGTCCAAGAGAAGCCAAACGACCGCGCTGCCGAAGGATACTCCAAAACCTGTCCCAGACGGTGGAGAATCCGATGGAAAGCAGCCTACCCCTAAGCTCCGGCAGGAGTATCGTTCTCGTGCAGAACGTGAACATGAAATCCAACGATGGGTGATTATTGGCACAATTGCAGCGGTTGTAATTGTTGTCCTGCTCATCGCAGTCACAGTCATCATCGACCAAGTGATTACACCCAACCAAGTAGTTGCAACCGTAGATGGGCAAAGTATCAACGTAAGCCAATTCCAACGCAGGGTGCGGTTGGAACGTTATTTACGCAACCAACAATTGACCCAATTGGTTCAGACTTATACTAGTTTTGGTTATACAGAACAACAAACCGTGCAGCAGTTGCAGCAGCAGGAACCATATGCAACTTGGATTAAAGAGTTGCAAGTTTCAGACCAAATGGGTTTGAAAATGGTTGACACCATGGTTGACGAACAACTAATACGGAATGCGGCAAAGGAAAAAGGCATTACCGTCAGTCAGGCCGATATTGATAAGCAAATTAATCAATTTTTTGGTTATACGCCGCCATCGGATGTTAGCGCAGAGGCAACGGCTGAAGCAACCGCGACGGTAACGCCCACACCTACCATCACACCGACGCCGTATGTTTCGCCCACGCCTTCGCCGGTTCCAACGGCGACATCAACGCCAGAAGCAACGCCTACGGCAAGCTCAACCCCGTTGGCAACATTACCGCCAACGGCGACACAGACTAACGACGAACTCGCCAAGGACTTCAAAGACACCCGCGACTCGGTTTTCCGTACCCTTCGGCAGCAAACGGGTATGAGCGACGCGGATATCAATAGTTACTTTGAGCTACAAGCTCTGCGCACCGCGTTGCAGGATGCAATAGCAAGCGACGTTACCACAACTGGTCAATTCGTGGATTCACGGCACATCCTCGTGGCAACTGAAGAAGAAGCTCAAGATGTCATCAATGCGCTGAATGCTGGCGAGTCGTTTGCCAATCTTGCTAAGGCCGTATCGACTGATACCGGTTCCGGTGCAAAGGGCGGCGAATTGGGCTGGGCTCCTGTGACAAATTACGTCAAGGAATTCCAGGACGCGGTTACCACTGCCGAGATTGATGCAATTGTCGGCCCTATTAAGTCTCAGTTCGGTTATCACATCATTCAGGTGCGGGCGCGTGAAGACCGTGAATTGACAACCGATCAAGTTGACAATGCGAAAGCTGGCGCGTTCAGCAATTGGTTGAAAGAATACAAAGAATCGAAGAAAGACCAGATACAAACGACTTCAGTTTGGGCTAATTTTGTGCCCAAAACTCCAGAGACGCTCTTTGGATAAAGTCTAAGCAAAATCGAGCGATGGACTTTTCGCTGTCGGCAGTCTATTAAGAGGCGCTCTAAACGAGCGTCTTTTAATTTCCCCTACGATTATCCGGCGATCATCAGATGTTTCACAATTTGGATTGTGGCGTTAAACTCACTCCGCTATAATGCCACCTATGAAGGATCAACACGTAGCGCGTCTAGAAGCGCAACTTGAACGATTAGTTGAGAGTACTTTTGCCCGTTTTTTCGGAAAACAGGTAAAGGCACAGGATATCGCTTTGCAATTAGCGCGCGCCATGGAAGACTCGGCGCAGGCCGACCCACGCGGCGATGTACGGATGGTGGCACCCGATCATTACACCATTCTTATGTCATCCGAAATGAGGGATAAAATTCTACAGGGTCAACCAGCTTTGCCTCAATTGCTGAGTGAGCATCTCGTCGAACTCGCAACCAATTCGGGTTATCGCTTGAATATGCACCCTTCAGTCGACATTGTTGCTATGGATTCCGTCAAAGTTGGAACCATCACGGTAGTCGCGAATCACAAGCACAAGAAAAATAGTACTACAGCGGTCATGCAGCGTGTCGATGTCCAAATTGGAAAAGATGTCCCTCGAAATCCACAATTACTAATTCAAGGCAAGCCGACGATTGCATTATTATCGGACATCATCAATATCGGACGCAGCAGGGACAATCATATCGTCATTGATGATCACGCCGTATCACGTTACCATTTGCAATTGCGATTACGTTTTGGACGGTATACGCTGTTTGATACGCAAAGTCAGGGTGGCACATTAGTCAACAATGTAAAGATCAAAGAGCATAATTTACAGACTGGTGATGTAATTCAAATCGGGAACACCCGGCTTGTTTATATGGAAGACCATCCTACGGCAGATGGACAAACTCAATCCAGCGATGCAGTTGTACCTGAGTAATAAGAATAAGATACTGTGCCTAACGAACTCACCCTACTTCTGCTGCGCCTCATTTCTGCACTTTTGCTACTCAGTCTGCTTGGAGCATTATTTAGATTTTTATGGCACGAGCAGCGGTTAGCTTCCGAAGACATTGATAACAAACGTCGCCATTATGGATACCTTGTTATGCTAAGAGAAATTGACGGGCACATTCACTTGACCGGTGAAAAATTCGCGCTGAAACCCATCACAAGTCTGGGGCGATCACCAACGAATACGATTTCGATTACGGATAACTTTGCCAGTAGTGAACACGCTTTAGTAACCCTGCGGCAGGGACAGTGGTGGTTAGAAGATCGCAACAGCCGCAATGGAACGCTCCTTAACAACATGCCAGTGAAGCAAGCTGTTGTGATTGCCGAGGGTGATGTCATTGGTATTGGTCAAATTCGGCTTCGGCTTGATCTAGAAGTGTAAGGTTTTTCAAAACACAGCATAAAAAGTAGATTTTGAGGCGAAGTGATGGCGGAACAGATCCAGATCGCGGTCATAGGAGGCTCTGGCTTATATAATATGCCGGAACTAAAGGAGGTCGAGAAGCATGTCATCTCGACACCATTCGGTGATCCCAGCGGAGAGATAGTTGTCGGGACATTACGCGGAAAACGAGTGGCATTCTTGCCACGTCACGGTGTAGGTCATATTTACAGTCCTACGACTATTCCATTTAAAGCCAATATTTATGCGCTGAAAACACTGGGCGTTCGCTTCATCATCGCCGTAAATGCCTGTGGGTCGCTCATAGAAGAATACGCACCGGGTAATATCGTCATTCCAGATCAGTTATTTGACTATACGAATAGCCGTGATCGTTCTTTCTTTGGAACAGGTATGGTTGCTCATGTGGGTGTGGCAGAACCGTATTGCCCCGAACTATGTGAAATAGTATATCAGGCGGTGCAAAAAGTGGGCGGCACTGTTCACAAGGGCGGCACATTTCTAATCGAGGAAGGTCCACGGTTTGCAACTCGCGCAGAGAGTCTAGTATTCAAACAATGGGGATGCAGTTTGATAGGGATGACCACCTGCCCGGAGGCGTTTCTAGCCCGTGAGGCCGAGATTGCTTATGCTACGATGGCGCATGTCACAGATTATGACTCGTGGCACATCACTGAAGAATCGGTCACAGTGGATATGGTGGTTGCAACGTTCCATCGCAATATCGAGATTGCCCAAAAAGCAGTCGCCGCGGCTGTCGAGTCACTTGATGGAACAGCGGAATATGCCTGCCATTCGGCTTTAGCGAATGCTATCATGACAGACCGGAGCAAAATCTCACCTGCGGTAATTGAAACACTCAAACCGATTGTCGGTCGCTATTTCCCGTCCTAACCTGAACTATGACATTTGTTGCCGATACCTTCACAATAAAGCTAGAAAACAGACCTCAAACTCAACGAACTGAACGCCGGTTACTCGTTATTGCTGGAATTTTTCTATTCGTCAACTTCCTTGCGCTGACGACAATTCGGTCAGAAACGAGCATTACGGAGTGGCTGCATTTGATTGTTTGGGTCGTCTGTGCAACGGTGGGCAGCTCTTTACTTGAGCGATTTTTGCCCGGTCGTGACCCTTTATTATTCCCGGTGACCATGTTCCTAAGTGGGTGGGGATTAATCCTAATTGACCGCCTAGCACCCAACTTTGCGGATCGGCAAACTATCTGGTTGGCGCTATCAGTTACAGCTATGCTTCTGGTTGCAATTCTGCCGCACCTGTTACGCTGGCTGCGCCAATTCCGATATGTACTCTTGTTATTCGGCATCCTGCTGCTCATTGGCACAATCGTACTGGGAACGAATCCATCCGGCTCATTGAATGCACCCCAATTGTGGCTCGGTTTTGGTGCAATCTTCTTTCAACCCTCTGAAGCATTGAAAATTATTTTGGTGGCATTCTTGGCCAGTTATTTAGCAGAACAATTCCCTGTCATTCGCAGTGGTATGTTGGATGGGAAAGCGCGGGGCTTATCCATGTCACCGCGCGTACTAGGTCCTATCGTGCTCATGTGGAGCATATGTATACTCATACTCATCTGGCAGCGCGATTTAGGAACCGCCATTCTATTCTTTACCATATTTATGTTGTTATTGTATGTCGCCAGTGGTTCTAATCTGGTTCTAGTGAGTGGAATGCTCTTAATCATAGTGGCTGGATTGGTTGCTTATAAAGCGTTCCCCGTCGTTAGGCTGCGCATGGACATCTGGATTAACCCCTGGCCTGAAGCTGACGGGCGTGCTTTCCAGATTGTACAAAGTTTACTGGCATTCGCAGCCGGCGGCCCGTTTGGGCAAGGCGTGGCACAGGGATCGCCAACATATATACCGGTCGTACATTCGGACTTTGTTTTTTCAGCATTAGCTGAAGAATGGGGTTTACTGGGAATCATCACAGTGATCGCCTGCATTGGTATCCTTGTTGCACGCGGGTTGAAAATAGCAATTCAGCAGGAAAGGCGATCATTTCTTGCACTGCTGGCAGTCGGGTTGAGTTTGATCATTGCGACACAAAGTTTTCTCATTATGGCAGGCGTGCTTAAACTTATTCCGTTGACGGGTGTCACCCTCCCCTACTTAAGTTATGGAGGCAGTTCTCTCCTTGCAAGTTTTGTCATTGTTGGGCTGCTTCTGCGGCTGTCAGCGTTGGAATATTAACCGTGTACTTCACTCGCGAAATTAACCGGTTAATGTTTGGGATATTGATTCTGCTGGGTATGGTAGCGGCAGCAGCGGCATATTGGGCCGTGATGGGATCAGACACTATTTTACAGCGTCCAGATAATCCACGTCTTGTGCAGTCAGAGGCCGAAATCCAACGTGGGGATATAGTTGACCGTAATGGTACAATACTGGTCACATCCCAAACCGACAACAATGGAAATCTGACAAGGCACTACTTATATCCAGAGCTATCCAGCACCTTAGGTTATGCCAGCCTGCGTTACGGCGTAAGTGGCGCGGAAGCAGCATTTAACACGATTTTACGTGGTGACGACAAATCTACAGAGCTCTTAACCCAATTGACCAACGACCTGCTCCATCGTCCGATGGAAGGATCTGATGTGCGGTTGACGTTTGATCTCTCGATACAACGTGCCGCAGCAGATGCGATGGGGAGTCATGCAGGATCGATTGTTGTAATGGATGTTCCAACAGGTCAAATATTGGCGATGATCAGCCTGCCAACTTTTGATCCAAATACATTGGACACCAATTG
>JBBSBS010000283.1:0-8711 GCA_038251045.1 Aggregatilineales bacterium
ACCAAGCGTCCGCCGCGTTGGGCAATGGTGGGCAACTGATCGCGCAGCACATGGGTTGTGGCTTCTGTGCCGAGCGAGAATGCGTATTCCTGTAGGCCGGGTACAGTCGTCATATCCACACGGCTGCCGAGGGCGTAAACCAAGTAATCGTAAGATAGGGATTGGCTGCCTACCGCCGTTTGCAGAGTCAATGTGTGAGCCTGAGGGTTAAGCTGTGTCACCCGCGCCTGTACGAAGTTGATACCTGATCCCTTTAGGAGTTTGGTCAGCGAGAACTTGGGTGCGGATTGATGGGCGGCAAGCTGGTGCAAGCGGATGCGCTGGATAAAATCCGGCGATTGGTTGACCAGCGTAATATCCGCGGGCTGCTGATGGAGTTTGCGGGCTAAACGGCGGGCTGCCATGATGCCACTGTATCCCGCGCCGAGCACGACGATTCGAGGTTGCTGCATGATTGAGTCTCCTTGTACTTTCATTATCGATATACAAAGAAGACGATTGAGAGGGCCGATTTGTGATTCGTGTCTAGGTAACAGCCGATTTTGATCGTGCAATTCATCACATGAGCAACGTTATAATTCTCTGTTACTCATGGTTAGCTCATTATTTGGGCGGGAGTTGTCATTTTTATATACATCTTCTCATCAAACGTTGTCCTCTTTACCTTAGCTTAAGCGAGTGCTTACCCCTATAATGAGAATGCTCCTTATCACGAGGGCAGCCTGACTTACATTAAATCCGTTGGAGGAACATCATGATTCGCAAACAATCGTCAAAAATTGTGTTCATTATTGCTGTATGTTTGGCGCTGGTGGCGCTGATTGGTTGTAGTCCGGCAGCTACGGCAACCCCGACCTCTGTACCGACAGTCGCACCGACTGAAGAAGCTACGGTTGAAGTGACCGAAGCGGCGACGGCTGAGATGACCGCCGAAATGACTGAAGTAGCGACTGAAGAGATGACGGCTGAAGTGACCGAAGTAGCGACTGAAGAGATGACGGCTGAAGCAACCGAGGCTCCGATGATGGAAGCCACGGAAGAAATGACCGCTGAAATGACTGCCGAGATGATGGAAGCCACCGAGGAAATGACGGCTGAACCCACCGCGACCAAAGCAGCAACGGCAACCAAAGTGCCGACTGCTACGGCTATGCCAACCGAAGAAATGACCGCTGAAATGACTGCCGAGATGATGGAAGCCACCGAGGAAATGACGGCTGAAGTGACCGAAGCGGCAACGGTTTGCCCATCGGCAACCCCGACCAAGACCCCAACCGTCACGCCGACGATTGACCTGACGGCATCACTCACCCCGACGAAGACACCGACTGTCGTCCCAACGATTGACCTGACGGCGACCGTCGCCCCAACCAAGACACCGACGATTGTGCCAACGGTTAAAGCGCCCTGCTAATCTGAAGCTACCTAGAAGAGGGCACACGGCTGTGTGCCCTTACGAACGATGGTGGTTGCAAGGTATGTGATGGCAAGGCGGGAGGGTCTCAGCTGACAGGGGTCTCAGTCCCTCCCCTACGACAATGCAATGTGCTGCCTGTCATGTATCATCTGACCACCCTCTAACAAACAAGAAGCCGCTAGATGTAGATGCAGCGGCAGTAGCGCAACAAAAAGACCCTCTGATAAGCGAGGGTCTTTTTGTTGGGTGTGGGCAGCAGGTAGAGGGAGCGCTAAGGTGGGCGCTCCCCGTCATCCGTGTTACTGCATGTACCTAGCGGATGAACGGATCACTGATCCAAACATCCGGTGAGAAGCGGGTCGCCCCTTCGATGAGCAGGTTACTGGTATAGCCATATGTGAACTCGTAGACGTTGAGACCATTTTGTGTCGAGAGTACTGGCTTGGCTGTGCCGATGGCATTGTCATAGACACGGGTTACCGGTTCGCAGTCGGTTTGAGTCGTGTCCGCGCAAATCTCCAACGTGACCTGTACGGTTCGGGTGGCGGCGTTGTCCAACAGGTAGGTGACGCGGATGTTATTCCACGATACCTGAGTCTTTTCGGTCTGAACCTGATTAATATCGGGCGGCGCAGGCGGTGTACCTTCGTTGAGTAAGGCTTGCAAAGCACCACTGCCGGTGGGTGTGGGTGTCGGGCCGGGGCCATTACACCAACCCGCGTCACAGAAGGTCAGCGGTTTAACGCCTTCGAGGGTTTGCAGCTTATTAAATACATCCTGTGGCATACTCGTCCAGCGGCGGTCAACAAACAAGGCGAAGTCCTGCCCGCTGACGAACATCATGCTCGAATCACCAAAGTTGCGATACCACGCTTTGAACTTCGTACCACCGGGCATGACACCCATATACTGGGTGGCTTGCACATCCAGATAGGTGAAGGCATATTTACCTTCGAACACGAACTTATCATCGCCGCCATTGGCTGTATCCGGCGGTGGCGGATTTTCGATGGTGCTGTTTACGGTAGCATCCAACTGGCTACAGTATGCACCTGCGGGAACGGTATCCACTGAGAAACCATAGGCGGTTTGTGCCAGTGCGACCAGATTTTGCAACTGCGGCGCACAACTTTCCACCGGATTAATCCCCTGCCAACCACGCGGGCGGGGTGTGCGCCCGATGGCATTTGCCAGCAATTCCAAGTTGAAGCGCAAATATTGGTAGGCATAGACAGCCACGGCGGGAGGTGCGCCCAACCAACCGGGAGGACGCTGGCCTATTCCCAGCTTTTCATTGGCGAGATTTTCGAGGTCAAGGAAGTTATCACTCAGAAGATTAGGTGAGTTTTTGTCTTTGTTGCCAATCCAACCGGAGGGGCGGACATTCAAGCCGAGTTCTTCATCGGCAAGACGTTCAATGTCACCGCGAGCAGCCAGCACCTTGTCGGGCAGCGCCTGTTCAATTTCCGGCGTGCTGAAAACCTCTTTGAGAGTCAACTCTTGTGCTTCACCTGCCACACTCTGGCAGTAGGCAACCGCATCAACCGGTGTCTGGAATTTATTGTTATAGGCGACTTGCAGGATCAACACGGTATTCATGGTGGTTCGATCACAACGGAAGAGCGCCAAGCTGCCTTTCCAATTTTCGGGACGGTTAGAAGGACTACCAAATACTTTATTGGCGGTTAATTCGAGGTCGTGGCGAATATTGCGGCTGACCACAGTTACATCCTGCGTGGTGGGCGCACCAATCCAACCATCGGGACGCTCGTTGCCAAAGACAGCAGTCGCCAACAATTCGTTGTCGTACCACAGGTTGGCTACATAGGTGGGCGAACCGGTGTTGTTGATGTCAAAGGTCCAACTGTCGGGACGTGTGCTGTCGCCGAGGGCGGCGTTGGCGGCTGTTTCCAGATCTGTACGCAATTCCAGCACGAAACTGGTCACATTGGTGATCTGTTGGGCGCGGACGATACCTGTCAGCGCAAGCAGAGTGATGACTACTACAAATAGGAGTTTATACCGTCGCATACGGTTGGCCTTTGCAATCGTTCGTTATTATGACGTATAGGGATTATACAGTGATGCGGCGTAAACAAAAAGTGATCCGCTAGTACGGGGCAAAAAGTGAGGATGATAAGGGAGCGGCATTATCAAATTGCCGAAATATATGCGGAGAGAAATAAAGAAAACAGGCAAGCGGGAGATATTTCGCTTAGAGCATATTTTCGCCGCCATCAACGTTGATGGCTTGTCCGGTGATGAAACGGGCGGCATCCGAACAGAGAAAGAGAACGACGTTGGCGATTTCTTCGGGTGTGCCGTAGCGTGCCTGTGCGTTCAAGGGGAGAACATCCGACGGTTGACCGTCCGCGATGTTGCCGGGGCAAACTGCATTGACACGGATGCCTAAGGGGGCAAATTCACGGGCGCATTGTTTGGTCATGCCGATCAAACCGGCTTTACTGGCGACATAGCCCACGCCATCGGCTAATGGGTTGGGATGTCCAGCAGTCGAGGCGATATTGACGATGACTCCGCCGCCTTCATCCGCCATGACGCGACCGGCAAGCTGGCTGACAAAAAATGCACTATTGAGGTTTACTTCGAGTACGCGCCGCCAATCCCATTCATCAAGTTTGGGCATGGGGCCAACTTTGTAGACACCGGCAGCGTTTATCAGTAAATGGATACGACCGTAAGCATCACGGGCGGCTTCGATGAGCGAACCGACTTGGAAGCGATTGGAAACGTCAGCAGGCCATCCAGTAGCACGTCCACCGAGGGCAATGATTTCTTGAGCCACTTTTTCGGCGCGGTCGGGGTTCTGGTCATTGACGACGACTGCCGCACCGGATTGAGCCAGTATCAGGGCAATTGCTCGCCCTACATCCGCACCAGCACCTGTTACAAGGGCATTCTGTCCGCTGAGATCAACATTGAACGATGTCAAATGGTTTGCAGCCAATCCTGTAGGGCTGTGTTGGCTCCGAAGTGGAATTGCGAACTACGGGGGTCATTCAACAGCCGGTCTGCGTAAGGAGCGACATAGTAATGTGCGCCGTGGTTGTAGTCAAGGTTGTGGGTTTCGCAAACAGCTTTACCGAATTTTTGCCAAGGCCGCCAATCATTTTGACCCATGATAACTAACATACGGGTTCCGATTGCCAGCGCAGCCTGTTCATCGAGCATATTGGTTGCCAGCACAACACCGTAGGGCATCTGTACACGGGCGAATAAGCCAAATGAATCACCTAGTAAGCCTGTTCCGGCGGCCTGCGCAAAAATTACGACGCGCTTGCGATCAACATTGGGTTGTTCGAGGGCGACTTCGTAGGCATTGACCGCGTCCTGAATAGTTGAACCTGCGCCACCAGCACCGCTGCGTCCGGTTCCGCGCTTATCCCAACGAAAAACCGCATAACCCGATGCCAAACCTGCCTGAGCAAAGTGACTGTAGCCTTCGCGATCATCGCAACCCGCATGATGCAGAATAAACATCAATGGAAATGTTTTCTGGCGCGTAGAGAGAACAGGATAATCAATTTGTCCTGAGAGACGCACATTGTCTCCAGCAAATACAATATCCTCGGTTTGGGCAACCGCGACGCGTTCGTCTATTTGATTGACAGTCATTTCTTAAGATACTCCATCCGGCTCATCGAAAAAGGGTTTTGCGACACTGGTAACAATGTAATAATTTGTATCAGTTTGAGCAGATGAAGCTAATGTTTACCAGTATAACAACCTTTTAATGGATATGCACCTATGACTTTTGGGTATTTGTCACAAATTTTACGTTATTTAGGTTTACTCATTTGTGATATGCGAAAACTACGATGCTATAGGCGAGATGGTGTGACCCTTAGGGGAGAAACTTGACACTCTAGAACGCTAGTGCTACCCTATGCAAAGGTTTAGTTTTGGTTTGTATGATGGAGGGGCGATATTGGCGCTGGAATTCAACAAGCTGATTGAGCAGCTTCAGAAGATGGGACGCATGATTCATCAAATTGATTTTGATGTGAGTGATCGTCTGCAAATTGCCCTTGACCGCTTTGATGCTGCCAGTGATCTTGACTTCATCCACGAACGGATTGAGATGGTGCGGCGACCGGATGTGAGTGGCTATCGTGGTGCAGCACCGCTTGACCCACCTTTCCACGAACGCATTTGTGATATTTTCCCGGCACCGGCTACCCCTCCCAGCGCGACGATCATCGCAGCCGATGGCTCGCAAATTTACCCGAATGACTTATGGCGAATGCCCTACTACCTGACGAACGTCGGGTTGTTTGTTTATCATCACGGCGACGAACGGACACCGGAACAAATCAATTTACCCAAGTTGGTGTATCACCCGGAGCATGTGCGCGATAAAAGCAACCGTGTGTTGAGCAGCCGGACGATTGATGCGCTGCGAACGGTGCGCGAGATGGATGAACTGGGTAACGTGGCGTGGAATTTGCGGGATGAGGCACGCCCATTGGTGACGTTATATGATAATCACCTGCTGTTCTGGGTGAACAGTGATGTTACCGGTCATGTTGAGTTGATGAAAAAGTATCTGGGCGGGCTGGTACACCTGCATGACGCAGGGGCGCTGCTGGCGGGTTATATTGATAACCCGACACGGAGCCGGATGGTTATCCGACTTTTGCATTTGTTGAGCCTGAAAGAGGATGACATCAAAGGGGATGATCTGGGATCAGGCGATCTGGAGGGGTTGAAAGATCTCGACATCTTTAACGCGGTACTCGCGCCGGGGGAACGCTCGGCGTTGATGGTGCAAAATTCTCCGCGCAATCTACTTTATAAGAAGCGCGGTGTGAATTACGAGATTGCGTATTTTTTTGTGAAGGTGAGCAGCGGCTACCAAGATGCCATCGCGCGGGTGGACATCCCGATGTGGGTGGCGCGTGACAAGCAAAAGGTCGATGAACTGCATGCCCTGATTGTTTCCCAGAGTGCGATGCAGGGACGCAACCCGTACCCGTATGTCTTAACACGGGCAGACGAATTGGCGGTGGTTTCGGGGAAGGATAAGGCTAAGCTAGAGGAGATGATCTGGTTGGAGTGGCGATTAAATCAACCGGAGATTAATCCACTGGTGGTTTCGGCGAAGAACTTTGGTAAGAAGATCGCACGGAGCGAGAAACGGTTACATGAACTTTAACCCCTATCCCCAACCCTGCCCCCGTGAACAGGGGCAGGGAGTCGAAGACATCCAAGCATAGACCGAGTGGAGGAAGCGGCTCAATGATGACAACACAGGAGCAATTTATGGTCGGGCGGGTGCTGCGGGCCAGCACGCGCGGTTTTGCATGTGGGACACAGAGCAACCGCGTCAACAGTAATCAGGATTTTGGGGCGTTCGTCAGCGCGCCGATTGCGAATGACGAGTCGATTCATGCGATTGGCTTGATCTACGCGGTGGAGATCAAGGATGACTTGCTGGTGAACGAGCTGGTGATGGCGGATTCGGTCAACAACAGTATTTTGCGGGATCAACGCGAGAACCGGATGGTTCCGATGGAGATCAGCGTGCTGAATATCGGCTACCGTTTTAGTAACGGCATCGTCGTTCATAGTTTGCCGCCGCGCCCACCGATGAGTTTGTCACAGGTGGATTTGTGTACTCAAGACGTGATCCGCGAATTCACACAGCGGCACGATTATTTGATGCTGGTGTTGAACGCAGCCGAAGTGCCATCGGATGATCTGGTGGCGGCGGCGGTGCGGTATGCCTCATGGCAGTATGCCGATGAACAACAGCGCTATCAATTTTTGGTGAGCTGCGGGCGGGCGATTGCACGGCAGCTTTCACATGATTTGAAGCGGCTGGAGCATGTACTGGCATTGATCCGACCGGCATAATGCTCTGGCAAAATTGGCGAAACATGACGATGGGTCTGCCGCCGAAAACTTTGCCAAGACGGTTATTCGATTATCCATCCAGACGCAGGCCGAAAGACTCCGACCAGAGCAATGGTGACAGGCAGGGTTCGACGACGTTGGTGGTCAAAGACTGCTTGATAAGCAGCGCAATTTGTTGATGATGCACAGCCTTGGCAGCGGCAACGGCAGAGGTTCGGCTGCTGCTTTTTTCATGCTCCGAATCGGCAGCAGAAGGGCGGGATGCTAATAGGTTGTGACTGTCTTTTTTGCCGTTCATAACCCCTCCAAATACAGCTTGCATCGCGATCTAAACTACACTATTATGATAGCACAGAATTTCTAAAAAGGCAAGCATTTTTTGTCCGATTCTTTCTCATTCTTTAGTCCAATGGACGAAGGATTGAGGGAAGAATTCGCTTCCTTATTTACTAGAACGCACAGCGCACGAATTTTGTTCAAAATTGGCGGAAATTGAACCCAAAGCCTATGCAAGATTTTTACCACAGTGAGACATAAGGAAAGAAAAAACAAATCGCCAAGAACGCCAAGAGATAAAGAGGCAAAGATCAATTTAACTACAGAGGACGAACGAAAGCACAGTAACTACCTTAGGAGAAAGCAGATGACAGAGAAACAACATTTCTTGTTCATGATTCATCCGGTACGGGGACAAGCCTTCTTTGATAACATGCTGCCGGAGGAAGAGGCGGCGATGAGCGCCCATTTCGAGTATCTGCAACAGGCGTTGGCGGATGGTATTTTGCTGCTGGCAGGACCGTGTCTGGATGAGACCTTCGGGGTTGGTTTGCTACGCGTGGAGTCGGAGACCGAGGCGAGGACATTCTTGCAGAATGACCCATCGGTGAAGGCGAATGTGCAGCGGCCTGAACTGCATCCGATGCGGTTGTCATTGTGGGCAGGGAAATAAATTCTGAACCCTCCCGCGCAAGCGATGGAGGGAAAGCATACCGATCACCAAGCGCCATGCAGAGGGACGAGTGAGGGTACAATAAGGGGTGTGCGGCGGACATCAGCAGGAGGAACGAGCGATGGATAATCCACTGGAACAAGATATACCGGCTGACCCAATTGAACGGGTACACCGGTTCGCGCGGGATCTGGCATATGGGGCGGCGCAGGGGTTATGGGGAACCAAGTTCCAGATTAATTATATGCGCGGCGAGGAATGGTTGTCACTGACCTATCTGAAGGGCGTGGACTGCGACGTGAACTTTGTGCCGTATCTTGAAACCAAATGGGAAAACGATAACCCGACTTCGGATTTGATGGAGTCGTATGGATACATGAGCGTGGTGGAACGGTTTGAGTCCGGCAACCGGAGTTATCTGCTGACACCGCGGGCGTTCGCGCTGCTGGAAAAGCCGACTGCCCCACC
>JBBSBS010000284.1:0-8688 GCA_038251045.1 Aggregatilineales bacterium
AAAATGCTTAACGACCCTGTTCTGATAAATGACTGGCATATCATCGCTGCCTCGCCCGATGTGGTTGAAGGCAAACCTACCCGCGCTCGCTTGCTCGGTGAAGATTTGGTCATCTGGCGTACCGGCAGTCGCCTCATGGTTTGGCAGGATTTATGTGTGCATCGTGGCACGCGTCTCTCGCTCGGCAGCATTCAAGCCGACACCCTCATGTGTCCCTATCACGGTTGGACGTACAATGCTGATGGTCAATGCGTCGCCATGCCCGCACATCCCGAACAAGTCCCGCCGGTTCGCGCCCGCGTCAAAGCCTACCATGCCGTCGAACGCTATGGTTGGATATGGGTCACCTTTGGCGAACCGGCTCACGACATCCCCCATTTCCCGCAGTGGGAAGATGCCAGCTTCCGCAAGATATTTTGCGGTCCATATAGTTACAACGCCGCCGCACCCCGCGCCGTAGAAAATTTTCTGGATGTCGCGCATTTCCCCTTTGTCCATGACGGCTTCCTCGGTGACCGCGCCCACACCGAAATTGCCGACTACGAAGTCGTGACCGACGTAAACGGGATCACCGCCGCGCCCATCACCGTCTGGCAGCCTGACCCTGATGGGACAGGGCAGGGCAAAAAAGTCACCTATACCTATCGTGTTTTTCGCCCGTTGACAGTCTATTTCATCAAGCATATGCAGCAGCAGTTCGCCATTTATTTTTCAGTCACACCTGTTGATGATCTCCATTGCCTCGGTTGGATGTGCATGGCTATGAATTACGGATACGACATACCCGAAGAACAGTTGCGAGCTTTTCAGGATGAAGTCACGGCTCAGGACATTCCGATTGTCGAGTCGCAGCTCCCCGAACGCCTGCCGCTGGATTTACAAGCCGAACTACACCTGCGCTCAGACCGTACCAGCATCGCCTATCGCAAGTGGTTGGGGGAGCTTGGTTTAACCTTTGGCACGGCCTAAACTTTCATGAGCGAATAAAGGAGATAGAAACGCTAAATCGTGTCAAACGGCACACGCACCGTCACCGGGCCGCCTTGTTTGGCGATTTCCGCCAGAATCGCCGCTAGGATCTTATCTTCATGATGTTTGTTGTCGAGGTACATGCCGCCCTCTTCCGGCGAGGTTGATGCCGTGACCGTACCATTTTCGCACAGCACTCTATGTTTGGGTGTAGATGTCTTATATTCTGCCGACCATGTTCGCTCAGATTGGACTCCGGCGTTGCGCAGGGCATGATAAATGCGGTCGACAAAATAATCTTCTTTGCTGTACAACTCGCTTATTTTGGTCGCCTTTACAAAACGATCCCATGTTGTGTATATAAACCCTATCGTGCGCCGTGAAGTATTTAGGACAGGGGGGGATTTCTGGCGCACTGTTCCCAGTTGTACTTTGTAATAAGCTTCGTTAGCGCGGGGATGGTTCGGTTCGGAAGGGATTAAATCGCGTCGGTGAAGGAGTTCTAGACCTTTGCAATCTGCAAAGTAATGCACCCCTCCATTACGTTCACCAAACGCTTTACTCAGGAAGAATGCGATGTACTCTGCATTCACCCCGCGTTTCATCTGTGCCTGCGGAATACGATACCACTTTTCACCGGTCACCATATCCAGATCGCGCTTGCGGTTGACGACACCTACCAAAACGCGATCTTCCGCAAACATACTTTAGGCCTTTTGTGCTTCTGCTTGACGCACGGCATTTAGGCGCGTATCAATTTCTTGCACGCGCTCTTGGTGACCAATCCACCATTGTGGGTCGCGCTGCGCATCCAGTTCTTCGACCGACTTGCCTTGCTGTTCCACCCATGTATAGTACTTCAGGTTGTGCCAACGTTCGCGTACCTCACGAGTTCCGTCCAGAACCCAATCGGTGCTTGCCGCATGGAACACGCCCTCAATTCGCCCAACCGCTGCTGCCTCATCAAGTTTTCCGTATTCTGTTGCCATATCTTCGACGACCGAATAATAACGGTCAAGGCTGTCGGTCGCGGCGGTGTAAATCACATCATCCTTGCCGAAGCCATAATATTTCGCCGTCTTAATCGCGCCTAAAATGTGGCATATCCCACTGATGCCAAAAAGATCACCCAGCTTCTCGACCAGTTCTGCATTCGCTCCATACCGTTTTACCAGTGTCTCGCGTCCAATCGGCTCGGCGAGGAGTTGCAGCCCTTTTTTACACTGCAAATCATCAATGCACATCAGCGCATCCATGTTCAGTACATTATGAATCCATGTCACATGCTTGTCACCAATACCCTGAATATCGTGTGAGCCGTAACCATTGTTGTATAGGGTAGGGCATTGAATGGGCTCTAAGCCTACGTGCTTACAGTCCGGGAAAACTTGCTTCAGGCGGTCAGCCGCCGCGTTCGTGCCCCCGCTGCCCATCGCCCAAACGAAGGCTGCCGCTTTCCCATTGCCGATGCCTTTGGCCTCCAACTCGCCCGCCAATTCGGCAATCGTATTTCCCGTTACATGGTAGTGAAATCGGTAATTGCCCATTTGCTCGAACTGGTTCAGAATGCGGACGTTCGGGTCTTGTCGCAGGCGGTGTGTTTCGTCATAAATCTCTTTGACGTTGCTTTCCGAACCAAATGTTTTGATAACATCCGCGCCATAGCTTTCAATGCGTTCAAACCGTTCACGGCTCATACCCGCAGGTAATACCACGAGGCTCTTACAACCCATGCGCCCGCCAACCCATGCCCCGCCGATGCCGTAATTTCCGGTGGAAGGCCACACCAGCGTATTCTTGCTTGGGTCAACCTCACCAAAAAGTTCTTTCTCTAACAGAACAGAGTAAGCTGCGCCCACCTTGTGGCTGCCGGACGGAAACTCTTTCCCGTAAAGCACCACAATATTAGCCTCAACACCTGTTAATTCCGGTGGCAAAATAACATAATTTACGTCGTTGTTTGCATTGCGCCACGTTATGTTAAATAGGTTGATCGGCGCAAGAGGATCATTTTTGAGTGCCGCTAATGCTTGTTCCCGAATTGCAGGGTCAATTTTATGGGGATGCAGCATCTCTTCAAAAGTGGGTCCTGTAATCACGTCACATTCTCCAGTGTAGTCATTCGGTATCGAGTATTAAGATTTTTATTCATCAATGTTGAGTTCGAGTTCAAGTTCCCGCATTTCATTTTGCACATCATCCCGCAGCCGGGCAAGATCACGGTAGTGCGCTAATTCTTGAGGAGGCATTTTCTCCGAAGCACCCCCATGAGCCATAATCAAGCGGTCGATTTCTTTATCAAGCGCTTCATATGCCAGTACAAGTTCCTGATATTTCTGAACCAACGCCAATGGCTCAAGCTTGCTATCAGGCATAATCCCCCCAATCTTTTGTTTATGGCTCCAGTTCCGGCTCTGGAACAGGGAGTTTTGCGGCCTCAGTGGATTTGGTTTTACTTTCGTCGAACCCGACTTTTTCCGCGACGATGTACAGCGGGCGACCCCGTGTCTCATCATAAATTCGCGCGACATATTGACCAATAAGAAATAGGAAGAACAATTGGAACGAGCTGACAACCAGTAACAGAACAATGTTTGTTACCTGTCCGCCCAAAAACTGGAAGCCCAGTATCAGGCGCAAAACCGCAATAATAGGCACTGCTAAAATTGCGAGTACACCCAGAATAAAGGCCACATAAACCATGACCTGTAGCGGGAAATAGGAAAATCCTGTCACTGCATCCATAGCGAACCGCACCATCTTCTTGAGCGGGTACTTGGTTTCGCCCCATTCACGTGCTTCGCGCACATAGGTCACGCCGGTTTGCTTGAAACCGATCCAGCTTGTCAGTCCTCGAATGAACCGGTTGTGCTCTGGCATCGAGTTCAACGCATCCACGACTTTTCGATCCATCAGCCGGAAATCACCTGTATCTAATGGGATGTCCACATCCGTGATGCGATAAATAATGCGGTAGAAAAGTTTAGCAGTCAGTAACTTGAACCAGCTTTCGCCTTTACGTTCCTGCCGTACTGCGTACACCACATAGTAGCCAGCTTTCCACCGTTCTATCATGTCGAGGATCAGTTCAGGCGGGTCTTGTAAGTCGGCATCAATCACAATCATCGCATCACCGGATGTGTGATGTAAGCCAGCTGTGACTGCCAGTTGATGACCAAAATTGCGTGCAAAGTTGATAACCTTGATACGTGAGTCTTTGTGCGACAGTGCTTCCAGAAGCGCAAACGAAGTATCACGACTGCCATCGTTCACGGTGATGAGTTCCCAGCTTTCACCGGTCGAGTCCATAACCTTGGAAAGACGGTCATACAGGTTCTGTATATTGCCTTCTTCGTTGTAAATTGGTGCAACAATCGAATACCGTGGTTGTTCGCTCATCTATCCTCACCCAATGTCCAGTGCCTGCCGAATGGACTCAATTGTCGGTTGCACCCGCAAGCCTTGGGCAACCGATTGTTGTGCGCGTTTAATGTCTTTTAACCCATTACCGGTCATGAGTAATAATACAGTTTCGTCTTTGTCTATTATCCCTGATTGTACAGCACGTTTTGCGCCTGAGTAAACCGCTGCGCATGAAGGTTCAGCAAATACACCCGTAAGCTGCGCCAATTCAGGGATGGCTGCAAGGATTTCCGAATCCGGTACAGCGATGAATGCACCTTGAGTTTCTCGCACTGCTCGCAGTGCTTTCGCCCTGTCCCGCGGTACTCCAGCCGAAATGCTATCCGCGATGGTCTCGGCTGGCATAGGTTTCATATCCTCTGGCTTGAGGTTATTTTGCCATGCGTGAACCAGTGCTGAACTGCCTTCTGCTTGTACACCAATTAACCGTGGAATCCTCGCTATCCAGCCCAGTTGTAGCAAGTCATAAAACCCTTTATACACGCCCGAAATAATGTTGCCGTCGCCCACACCCACCATTACAACGTCAGGTACATTCCAGTTCATTTGCTCGGCTATTTCGTATGCGACTGTCTTTTTCCCTTCAACAGTATACGGATTCATGCCTGTATTCCGGCAGTACCAGCCTTCAACCAAACACATCTGTGCGCAAAGTTCAAACGCCACATCGTATGTATCTTCCACTAGCAAAACAGTCGCCCCATATACCAATAATTGGGCGATTTTGGCTTCTGGTGCACTGGCTGGTACGAAAATAATAATATTCATGCCGACGGATGCCCCCACGCCGGAAAGGGCAGCCGCTGCGTTACCTGTACTGGCAGTGCTAACCGTTTGGATACCCTGTTCCATCGCTCTAGCCACGACTAACGCGCTCGCACGATCTTTGAGTGAACCAGTCGGATTTTGCCCATCATCTTTCAGCCAGACTTGTTGTAAACCCAACCGCTGTGCCACGCGCTCGGTCTCATATAAAGGAGTCATGCCCACACGCAGTGGTGGGACTTTCGCCTCCGTCACAATAGGTAGCAGTGCTTTATAGCGCCACATGGATTGCTCATGCTGATTACGGAGCGCGTCACGATCAAGTTGCGTCCTGAGTGTTGGGTAGTCGTAGAGAACTTCCAGCGTTCCAACATCACCGCACACGGGGCAGGTGTATTGAATGTCATGAGGTGAGTAGCGTCTGCCGCAAACAGGGCAGCGGAGTTCCTTAATCGTTGCCATTGGTAACTTGCCCTAATTCGGTATAGTTTTTATTCAGGCTGCTTAACTGACCAGTTACCTCGCGCAGCGATTGTAAACCTGTATGCTCTTTCACCAGCCTACCAATCATTTGATTTACCGTGTCTTTATCTTGTTTATCTATGCCTATTAAGAGCTTATATTGATGGTGATATGTATAAGATTTTTCAATTATTGCGAACACTTGGTCAATGATATTGATCGGCCAGCGTTTATCTTCCGGGTAACTGCCGAGGATTTTCCGTACCATATAATCGAGTTCTTCTGTATCGACAGGCATTTGACCTCTTTTGATGTCGGTAACATCATTGTACATTCTGTGTCTCGGCGGTTAATTGTTTACCCCGGCACGATTCGTGTACCTGTTTTGCCTCGCAGCGCTCGTGCCAGATTAGGCGGATTTGTAATAATCGCCTGCGGCCCACCCATCTTGATGAACTCGACTGCTGCTTCGATTTTAGGGAGCATACTACCCGCGGCAAAGTGACCTTCTGCCATGTACTGCTGCGCTTCTGCCAGCGTGATGTCATCCAGCAACCGTTGATCGGGCTTATTAAAGTTTAGCGCGACTTTTTCCACGCCTGTAGAGATAATAAACAGGTCCGCCCGCAGCGTTTGAGCGAGCAGGCTGCTGGCACGGTCTTTATCAATAACCGCATATGCGCCACGCAGCTCGCCATGTTTATTGCGGATAACGGGCACACCTCCACCTCCGCCTGCAATCACGACGTAATCGTTGTTTATCAGCACGCGTATGGCGTTGATTTCGTGGATTGCCAACGGCTTAGGCGAGGCGACCACCCGCCGCCAGCCGCGTCCGGCATCTTCCATCACATTCCAACCTTCAGCCTCATATTTATAGGCTTCTTCTTCGGTCATAAAGCTGCCGATTGGTTTACTCGGATTCTGGAATGCCGGATCATCGGGGTCAACGCGCACCTGTGTCACGACAGTCAGAACCGTGCGGTTGATCCCTCGCCGCCGCATAGAATTATCAAGGGCCTGTTGGAGCATGTAGCCAATTGAACCCTGCGTGTCGGCGACGATTAAATCCAATGGCACATCATGGATGCCCACTTTGGCAGCGATTTCAGAACGCCGCAGGATATAGCCCACTTGCGGGCCGGTGCCATGTGTGACAATGACATTCCAACCCTCGGCAATCATCGCGGCAATGTGTTCACAGGTTTCGCGCACCGCATCCCACTGATGCGCCACTTCCGGCTGCTTGGGATCAGCGATCAATGAGTTCCCACCAATGGCGATGGTAGCCAGTTTTCCGGTCATAAGTATTTAACTTTCATTAATCAATTTTCGGAGTTCGTCACGATCGTTGGGTAAGTCGTAAAAGTAAGAGAATAGATTTGTTGGAAGTTGCCAAAATATATCGTTTTCTACAATTGCCCTAATTATTCTTTTTGTTTCAGGAATTATGGCGAAATGAACTCCCCCAAGTATATGGAAGTTGCCTTTTTGCCTTTTTTCGAAGTTTGGATGCTCATTCCAATATTGGTCTCGCCACCTTGCAGGTGCGTGATAACTATTGACCGCACTAAACATTAAACCACGAACGATATGATAAGCATCTTCGGGAGTTGTGCGCTTATCATTCAGCAAGGATTCTAGCGGCTGTGAATCTAATTGGGACAATAGCTCTATGATTTCTCTTTGAATGTAATCTAGTGAATGATCTAGGTGTATTTTCCAATATTCCTCAATTAATGTCTGAGCGACTTTTGGCGAAACCTCATCGGGCTTTATTTGTTTACCCCAAAAGTTACCCATAGAGACACGAATTGACACATGAGCAGCATTATATCTAAGTTGAGACTCGAAATCGGATTCAACTATGTCTTTGAAAAAGTCTTTATATTGCTTGCGTATGTCAATCTGAGAAAAATCTCTGACATCAAGAATTGTACCTAAGCTATCAATTATTGAGGCTTTTACATCGTTATTTTCTTCTAGTGAAAAATGACTCACAAGTTTTTGCGCTATAAACACACCACTGTTACTTAATTTTCCTAAAACTTCTATTGCCCCTTTGCGTATTTCAAAATTAGGATCATTTAGTAGGTTGAGGTAAATTTGCAATCCGCTTTCAAGAGCATCATATGCAGCTAAATGACATCTCACTTTTCTAATAGAATAATGTTTTGCGAACGGTTCAATGCCCAAACCGCTTAGTTCAATAAGTAATTGCTTTTTGCTCGAGTATTTCTCATCTACCAGAAGTTCTAGGACGAAGGGGATGATATATTGCGTTGTCTCTGCAACAGTCCCAGAGTCTTGCTGAGAACCGAATAGAAATTCTAAAGCTCGTATATGTTCATCAGGGTTGGGAGAATTCAATCTTTTAATTGCACTGGGTATTTGTACTTGTGCATCATCGTAAAAGTGTTTTAATGTTGCCCATTCTACTTTATAGAGCGCCTCTAACATTATGACTTCCTCAAAATATGTTCAGCCGCCGACCGATAACTGATGCAAGCGGCTGAATTCATCGTTATCGACAGTTAGCGCATTGTCAGCGCCATCGCGGCCTTTTGAACGTGCAGACGGTTTTCTGCCTCATCATAAACCACGCTTTGTGGCCCTTCAATCACACCATCGGTCACTTCGATGTTCCGGTCGGCAGGCAGGCAGTGCATATAGATAGCATCTTTGTTGGCGGTTGCCATCCGCTGCTCGTCAGTTATCCAGTTAGTATATTTCTTGCCGATAACCGACGACTCATTCTGGTCCTCGGTTGTCATCCAGCAGCCCCAACTCTTGGCATAAACGATGTCGGCGTTTTTGAATCCCGCGTTGAAGTCGTCCATCATCTCAAACGAACCACCGCTTCGACGGGTATTTTCCTTGGCCTGTTCCACAATGTCGGGCATCAGTGCGAATTCTGGCGGATGCACCAATCGCACATTCATTCCGTAGCGGGTCATCAATAGAATAAGGCTCTGTGGCACAGACAGAGGCTTCTGATAGCTTGACGCATAGGCATAGCTCACATCAATTGTCTTGCCACGCAGATCACGCCCGAACTTTTCCTGAATG
>JBBSBS010000285.1:0-8627 GCA_038251045.1 Aggregatilineales bacterium
CCCCATCGCTGGGCCAGTGGTGGATCGGTTTGACCGGCGTACGTTGATGATCCTCACCAATCTTTTTTCAGCAGTGGTCGCCTTACTGTTCCTCCTCGTCAAAACGGAAGATATGGTTTGGCTGCTGTACGTCGCCAGTATTTTGCTGGTCGTCTCGGCCTCGTTCTTCAATCCGGCGAGTTCGGCCAGTATCCCCAACATTGTGACGCGCGGCGAGTTGTTTTCCGCCAACGCGCTGGGCGGTGCGGCTTGGGGAATCATGGTGATGGTCGGTTCAGCGTTGGGCGGAATTGTCTCGACACTTCTTGGTCGCGACTCGGCGTTTGTCATCAACGCACTGTCTTTCTTGATTGCTGCTGGCCTGATCGCGCTCATCGAGGTGCCGAGTCCTAAGTCGACCACCAAACACATGACTCCGGTCAAGGATTTCATCGAGGGGATACGCTATCTGCGCGAATATCTGCCGTCACTGGCGCTGGTGGCAATCGAGATGGGTTGGGGTTTTGGAGTCGGGGTCGTGGTTCTGCTGAGTGTCATGGGAACACAGGTTTTCCATGCGGGCGATGCAGGAATCGGGATTCTTTACGCCGGACGCGGTCTGGGTGCGCTGATTGGCCCGTTTGCGATACCTGCCCTTGTCGGAAACAACATCAAGAAGCTGCGCAATGCCGTCTGGCTGTCATTTATGTTAGCCGCCCTTGGCTACCTGATATTCGCCTATGCCGGTTGGAACGATACCTTGTCGTTGGCATCCTTCGCGCTGATTGTTGCGCATTTAGGCGGTGGAATAGTCTGGGCGGTAAGCAGCGTACTGCTCCAGACCACCACACCGGATAGGCTGCGAGGGCGGGTATTGTCCGTCAATAACGGACTTGGCACACTCGGATCAGGGATCTCAACACTGCTCTTTGGGTTTGCCCTCCAAGCGGGCAGTTCGCCCATGTCACTGGCCGTTGTTGGTGCAGCGATCTTTGCCCTATACGGCGTATTCTGGGGACTGATAACGGCACGCGGCCCATTCCATATCTCGGAAGCCACAATGGTTGATTCAGAACAGCGCGTCCCTCGCATGCAGTCGGCTGATTAGGGCATACTTTCAAAATACGCTCTAGGGACACACAGCCGTGCATCCTCTTATCTGCCCATAATCTCTCACCCCTTAAACTGTGTCCCCCGCAGGTCTTGCCACTCACCGCCGTCAGCAAATCGTTCTGGCGCAAGCACCTTCGGACGTGGATCTTCCGCTTGGTCGAGTTGCAGCACCATCCACTTGGGGTAGGGTGTGCCGGGGTCAGATGCCACATTCAACGCCTTGAAATCCTCCTCGGTCAGCTTCAATTCCGCCGCCATAATATTGTCTTCCAGATGCTTCAAATTCCGCGCTGCGATAATCACACTGCTGATCGCTCGCTGCGCCATCGTCCACGCAATCGCCACTCGCGCCGGACTCACATGATGTCGCGCACCCACCGCTTGCAGCACATCAATAATCCGGTAACCGCGCTCAATGTCAAATGGCACGAACTGTCCGGCCTCCGCGAATCGGGTATCTTTCGGCAGTGGATTACCCCGATTATATTTCCCACTCAGGAATCCCCCCGCCAGCGTGCTCCACACCAACACTCCCATGCCGCTGTATTCCGCGAACGACACCCAATCATGTTCCAGATCACGACCCGCCAAACCGTAATACATCTGCGCCGTGACGAATTTCTCTAATCCCAATTGGGTTTGGATGCCCAACGCCGTCGCCGCCTGCCACGCCATATAATTACTCAATCCGATGTGCCGCACTTTCCCCTGCCGCACCAGATCATCCAAAGTTCGCAGCGTTTCTTCCAGCGGTGTATTACTGTCCCAGCCATGAACCTGATACAAATCGACATGATCGGTTTGCAGCCGTTTGAGACTGCTCTCAATCCCCCGTAGTATATTCACCCGCGTTGCGCCACTGCGGTTAAAATTGGTGTCGCTCATCGGCAGCCGCACTTTGGTTGCCAGCACCAATTCATCGCGGATCCCTTTGATGGCCTCACCAACCAATGTCTCGCTTTCACCCCTGCTGTAAACATCAGCCGTGTCTATAAAATTGATGCCTCGATCCAGCGCGAATTTAATCATTTCCGTGGTCGCCGCTTGGTCGAGCCGTCCTACGTTCATCGCCTCCCCGAACTGCATCGTTCCCAAAGACAACGCGCTCACGATCAACCCTGAGTTGCCTAATTTTCGATATTGCATAATAATAGTTACTCCTTGTGTTTCGTAATAGTCTCCGTAATTGTTACCTGTTATCGCCTGTTTATCAGGTCTTGTTATCCTTAATGACTGAATTCATCCACAATATCCCTTAACCGCCGCACTTTTACCATATCCACAGCTCCATTTGCCCTCGCAGCACTTCCTAAATGCACTGTATCTGGCTTTACATATTGGGTATATTCAGGCAGTTGTTCAGCCGTCAAACTCCCCGAACTCACAAACGTATACTGTTTACCGAACCGTTCTATCCACCGCTTCAAATCCTCACGCCCATCCCATGCCGTTTTTGCTGGACCTGATGTCAACACCCTCGGCACAATTCCCGCTAATGCTTCCAACGTTTTTTCCGGCTCATGACTTTCATCCAATGCTCTGTGTAGTGTCACTGGCATTGGTACTGCCGCCTCGGCAATCCGCTTCATCAACGCCACATTGATCATCCCCGTATCATCCACCGCCCCGAACACTACCCCATCGACACCTAAACCTTTTATAGCCTCAAGCCGCTTAAGCATCTCGTCAACTTGCGACTCGCTATAGATAAAACTCTCTGCATGTGGTCGTAAAATCACGTACACCGGAATAGTCACCGCATCCCGTACCGCCTGCATAACCCCGTGTTCCGCCGTCAGTCCACCCACCGCCAGATCATACGAAAGCTCGACACTCTTCGCACCGCCTGCCGCTGCCTGCACTGCATCTTCTACCGTTGTTACTGCAATTTCCAGTGTCGTCATAAACCCTTTTTTCTCGCCCTAATTCTGCATTTCTTGGCTCATCTCTGCCTTGTCTTGACGTTCTTGGTGATAATTCTGTATTTCTCTTTACTCTCTGTGTCTCTGTGGTTAAATTTCATCTTTCACTTCTTAAACTGGATCACACCCCGCTTACCATTCACCCGCCACTTCGCATCTTCCATGTCTAATTTTTCTGCCAGTCCACTCGCCAGTCCCACTACCGGATCACTTTTCATAGTACGCAGTGCCAATAACGGTGCTGGAAAATAATCCGTCACATCAGCAAATGGCACATCCGGTGACCATAACGCATCATCCACCATCCGCCGGTAATTCAAATCTCCCTTGATGATAACCAACGCCGCATCCTTGAACGCATCCACCAGCCGCACAGGCATTTCTCGCAGCAAATAAGGACTGTTCCAGAATGCCCCCGGTGCCAGTCGCAGCCGCCCTTCATCCATCGCTTTTTGCAACCGCTTACCAAGCTGTGCCGCCGCTTCACCATGTTCGTCGGATGTCATCGCCGCCAGCATTACCTGCATGTCCGGCACAGTCGTATCACTCACAAACGTTGGATGCAGCTTCAGATGAAAAATAACCTGCCCGTGTCCTTTATCCAGCAAAGCATCCGCCAATGCCAGATCCATCGCCAATTCCGTCCCCGTATTATCAGCGATGAAATGCACATCCCCCGTTTGCTGCATCAGATGTTCCACCACCGCCGTGCTGTCATCTGCCAGTAAATCTTCATGGCTGCCCGTATTGCCATGTGCCAATGATGCCGCAAAACTCAAATCGACCCGGTTGCCCCACAAATCAAGATGCACTAACGCCTGCAATCGCTGCTCAATCGGTTCATCACGTAAATTCAGCGCCTTGTCCAATAGTGACCACAACTCCGTACTGCCCATTTCCGCTACTTTTTTAGGCGCAAATGGATCATGTCCGTTTTCCCACCACCGCACCGTCTCGATCAAATGTCGATAAGCCGCAATCTCCGCGAAAAACCAATCGGTATGCAGCCATGTATGCCCCACATGCGCCTGCAAACTGGCTGCCCAAAAATCCACATCCGGCCCGAATGGATCGAATGCCTCAATCAGCCCATCGCTCTCAATCACTTTCGCCAGCCGTTCCAGATTCATGTGAATCGAATCTGGATAATGCGGATTAAGCAGTGCCACCTCACGAATGTTCGACGGTAAACGCCTATGCATAGTGTCATTTGCAAAGGCGTTGCTGTTATCTGTTCGGATGCTGGCTGGACGCTGGAGCATTGTTGGCTTCCTTCAAGATGTCGGTTCGGAATACCTTCAATGGTAAATGATCTGTCTCCTGCCCGCCACATGCATGGATTTGCTGTCATCCACATAAAAAACGGAGGCACATCATCATGCGCCTCCGTTTTTCAATCTATGTTATTGCCTGTCGCTTACGGCAGTATGATCGGCCCACTCAGGCCAAAGTTGCTGCCCACCAGTACCAGATCACGCACATCAACCTTTCCATCCTTGTTCAAGTCGGCTTCGGTAGGTGCAGGTGGAACCGGCACATTGAAGTTCGCGCCGATCAACCCGGCATCCGCCAGATCAATCGTCCCGCTGCCGTCCACATCACCCGCCCGCAGCATCAACACGCCCACATCAACGCTTTGGTCATCTGCTACCGCCGCGTTAAAATTCAGGCTCAGATAACCCGCGCCGCTGGCTGCGACCACGTAGTTCCCCGCTGTCAGATTGGCAAAGTAGAAGTTGCCCTCAGCATCAACCGGCTGCTCTTGCACCACTGAGCCATCACCCGCCAGCAGTTGCACCGTAATGCCGGTGGCATCTTCGCGGCTCTGATACATGGCGATGCCACTAATGTTGCCGGTTGTCGGAATCGCTGTTGGGGTAGGTGGTTCTTCGGTTGGCGTTTCCGTTGCAGTTGGCTCAAGTGTTGGCATCGGGGTTGCAGTGGGTTCAATTGTCGCCGTCGGCTCAAGTGTCGGTTCTTCCGTTATCACTGGCCCATTGCCCGTAAATGCACCATTCATGACTGTGATCGGTAGGTCGTTACCATCGGCGTTGACCACCAGCGCCGCACAGTCTACCGCGCTGCTGCCTGCGCCCGTTGCCGTAAATCCCAGGGTAAAGGCCAGCATATCACCGTCAATGGCTGTGCTTGGTGACAATCGGCTGGCACCGACTGTCCAACTGCCATCAGCTTGATAACCGCCGTCCACAATGAAGCTGTTGCTATCGTTAAAGCCATCGCCCTTCAGCAATCCCGCACCTGTTAGTACCGTCGGGTTAACAGTACACGTCAACTGCAAACCGTAAACATCTGCCACATTGAGCAGGTTGACCTGTGCCAACACACCCTGTCCCACATCCGCCGTGGTCGGGATGACATCAATCTTCAACGTTGGCTCGGTAGGCGCTGGCTCAGTAGGAGTCTCGGTTGCGGTTGGTGTAACCGGAGTCTCAGTCGGTGTAACCGGAGTTTCGGTAGGCGTAATCGGAGTCTCAGTCGGCGTAACTGGTGTCGGCGTTGGCGTGATGGGTGTTGCTGTCGGCGTCACAGGGGTATTCGTCGCCGGAGGAACAACCGACTCAATGCGCCAGATTTTGCCGCTGTAATCCACGGCGTACAATTCACCGGCTTGATCTTCACCGAATGAACTGACCGAAAATCCCGGTGTCAGAAATCGCGCCGACTGCCACACATTGTTACTGCGGAACGCCGTCCACATATTGCCGTTGCAATAATCCGCATACAGATAATACCCCTGTAGCGCAGGCATATTCGCCCCACGGTACACATAACCGCCAGTTATCGAACAGCCGCTACTATGTGAGTATTCAGCAATCGGCGGAACAGCTCCGGCTATCGTCCCCGCCTTATAATTGTGCATACCCTCATAAATATTCCAGCCGTAATTCGCACCTGCGCCGCCGTTAGCAGGCCAGAAATCAACTTCCTCGTACAAATCTTGCCCCACATCACCCATGTAAAAGTCTTGCGTCAGCCGGTCAAAACTCCAGCGCCACGGATTGCGGATGCCCAGCGCCCACATCTGTACCGGAAAGGTTGCTTGGTTGACATCAATCCGTAGTATTTTGCCCAACAACGAATTGGGATTTTGCGCGTTATTTTGCGGATCACCACCCGAACCGCCGTCACCCATACCCACGTACAGCAGACCATCCGCGCCGAAGTTCATATTACCGCCGTTGTGGTTGGAAAATGGTTGATCCACAAACAGCACCTGTGTCGCGCTGCCTGCATTTGCCACGTTGGGATTGTTTGCCAACACACTGTAACGGGCAATAATCGTGTCGCCCTGCGTATTCGTATAGTTGATGAAGAACTGCCCGCTTTGAGCATAATTGGGCGGAAAGGCCAGCCCAAGTAAACCTTGTTCCGACCCGCCCGTTGCGATCAAACCACCCACATCCAAAAACGGTGTTGGCAGCACTGTTCCATTTTGCCAGATTTTGATCTTGCCCGATTGCTCGACTATAAACTGTCGTCCGCTGCCATCACCCGCATGGGTGAAATAAATCGGTTTGGTCAAACCACTCGCGACCTGCGTCAGTTTGTAATCCGCTGCATTCGGCGCACTGACCGCCTGATTTGTCGGCGCAGCATATACCGCCGTCATCGTTCCAATCAACAATAAAAATAGGATAAGACCCCATCGTGTTTTCATAAGCACTTGTTCTCCCGTTTACGTTTTTCACAAACGCTTCTGATTGTCAGCAATTTAGATGCCTAGGGATATGAGAGAATAGTAACGTTGTAGCCGATAATGAATGATCTGACTAGTGAATCAGTCCTATACGAGTTCGTTTTTTATATGTGAGGGTTGTCCCTATGAAACCGCGTTCACGCTTATCTAATAACTACGGAACGCGGTTGATTTATGGAAATTCGTTTATCTAACGGGCATTCATCTTGAGATATTCTATTTCGCCGGTGGCAGGGGCATTGTCGGCTGAACCGTTGTTACCGTAAGCGATGTATCCGGCTGTGCTGCCCCTCGCAATCGCCGTCCCAAATCTCGAAGCAAACCGCTGATGATTCGCTTTCGTCCCAGCACCTTTTCAACCAATCCCGTTTTTCCATCAGTTTCCGATGATGCTAACCACAACGCCCGTTCCGCTGGCACATCCGGTTGGTTTCCCCACATGCGGATAACGGTACTCAAGGGTGACAATTTGTGTTCATAACCTGCCAGCGAGTCTACCTGTCGCAGCAAATCAGTATCAACTAGTCCCGGATTAAAAGCGTAGATACCTATACCATAATCTTTATATTCTTGTGCCAGCGCCAGCGTAAAACTCTTGACCCAGTACTTGCTCGCAGCATAAGCATTCTGGAACTTAACCGGGCCGTCATCACCACGTCCCAGCAGATTAATCAGCTTGCCACTTTTTTGCGGCACAAAATATTCCAGCGCCACAATCGAACCATAATACATGCCTGTGATGTTGGTCTGTATGACGCGCTCGAATCGTTCGCGTGGGATGTGGGCTGTCGGCCCGTACACGCCTGCTACCCCCGCATTATTCACCCAGATGTCGATTTTGCCGAAGCTGTTAATTGTGAATTCTGCCAGAGCTTTCACCTGTTCATAATCGCCCACGTCACAGGTTGTTCCATTGGCTGTTAACCCCGCTGCTTGCAGATCATTGACAGCTTCCTCAACCCCCTTGCGTGATCTTGCTGTCACTATCACACTCGCCCCCGCCTTAGCATACGCTTGTGCAATTGCCAACCCCAATCCACGACTGCTGCCTGTGATAACTGCTACTTTACCTTCGAGAATGCCCATGATTAATCTCCTGCGCCAATCGGTGTTGGATTAGCCGCCCCTTTACCCCAAATTCGGTCATATGCCCAGATGCCAATCGCGATCAGTACCGCCAGCACCACCATGACGATATAATAGATACTAGGGATCGCCACCAATTGCCACAGCTTGGTCACACCCCGCTCCGGTTGGATGTAAACCAGCACCGCCCCCAACCCATACCCACCGAAGAACAGCCACTTAATCCGGTTGGAAAGTCCCAATCCGTGCATCTGCACCAGTATGAATACCCCCAGAAAGCCAAAGAAGAACATCGGCCACAAATTATTACCTTGCACAATCGCTACAATCGTCCCATGTGCCAGCACGATTATCTCTTGTGTCAGCATCCACCATTTGTTGACGTGAATGCGTGTCAGGAACAAACTTCCCTGTAGCAACAGCAGGAATGTGTAGAAGAAACCCATCAGATGCCCGTTGGTAGTTTCCATCGGGTGATACCAGAACGTGTAGGTAATCGCCCACGCGAATACATAACCATGATATTTTCGCGCAAATTGAATCACCCGCTTGCCAACGGGCAGCTTCTTGCCAACTATCACCCCGCGCCGACTATTTTCCATCAGCATGATCCAGATCAGCATCAGGATGACCGAAGCCTGTGATGAAAAGATCGACACATCCTGCGCCAATCCGTCATACCAGATATGCGTCTGGATCAGGTGTAGCACGATGAATAACGCATTTACCCCCAGCGCTGCCACATTGACCGGATGCAAACCGCCCGTGTATTTTTTCACCCGCGTCTGTGCGTACCAGATCAATCCCCA
>JBBSBS010000286.1:0-8622 GCA_038251045.1 Aggregatilineales bacterium
CTCCATCTTGGTCTATATCCATACGCTAAAATGTGACCAAGCGACTAGTTCTTTTGGCGGAGTAGGTCGTCTTAAAAGTGGATGAGCATTTGACAAAGTACGACCCGGCAGCGGCTATACTGTGGGCAACAATAGAAGCTGCGAGGACAACCGATGGCTCATTACCGATTGCTCCTTTTGGGCGCGATGGCGCTCCTTATGAATTTTTCCGCGACGGTGGCACAAGACACAGCCAAACCATTCATCATGCCGATTGCCGCACCTGCTGGTCCTTCGACGTGGTTGTTCGGGCAGCCTTACGGCAACACAACCGGCGCGTATAACTTTGGCACGGCGTGGTACAGCGCGGGCCAAGGCTTACACTTCGGCATCGACATCAGTATGCCGTGTGGTACGCCGTTGATTGCGGTCGGGGATGGTGAGGTTATTTACGCCGATAATCTGGCATTTGGCGCAGGGCCACACAACCTGATTTTACGGCACAGCGCGGCGGGGGTAACCACCTTATATGGGCATTTGCTGGAAAGGCCGACAGTACAACAGTATCAATCGGTGAAGCAGGGCGATATTGTGGGGTATTCAGGCGATCCTGATGTGACGTGTGACTCGCGCCCGCATTTGCACCTGGAAGTGCGCTCGTTGGATTACCAGACGGCTTATAACCCGGTTGATTATATCAACGCGCCGTGGGATGCATTGGCGGGAATGGGATCGTACAGCCGCCGTTTGTTCGAGCAGGATTTTACCAACCCGCGCCAGTGGGTGAGCTTATATGACCAGCCGCCGGTGGTTTTTGGTGGGCGACGGTTGAATGCTTACGCCGAAAGTTGGCCCCCGAAGAATGAAGATAACCCGCCACCGAACACTGATCCGATGCGTCCTTATACACCACTGGCAGCAAGTGAGTGGGGGATGCAGCCGTTGACGATGGATGGGTGCTGCGCCGTCCATTGGTGGAACCCGACTAACCCCGATTTGGTGTATGTGATTGATGGCTCACCGGGGCAGTTGGCGGCGATTTTTGAGTGGGATGTGGTGGCTCAAAGTATGACCGGATTGATCGAGAACGTGCCCCCACAAAGCCTGTCGCCGGACGGTGGTTACCGGATTATCCGTGGTGGGGGGCAGGTGACCGTACGGCGATTGAGCGACGGCGTGGATTTCGCTGTGCAAACCAGCGGCTTTCCACCGGCTGTTAGCCCCGACAACAGCCATTTGATGTGGGAGGTACAGTACGGACAGTCGGTTCCGGGGGCGACCCCGCCACAGGTCGAAATCTGGGTGAGTGATATTGATGGGGCGAATGCGCGACTTGTGCTTGCCAAGCCGGATATTTCGGCACGCTGGTTGGATGGCACGCGTTTACTGGTGACGACCAGTGACCGGACATTGACGACGGTTGATGTGTACAACGTGGTGGACGGCAGCAGCTATACGCTGGGAACGTGGGATCGGATACGCGGGATGAGTGTCGCACCGGGTGGTGAACGGGTGCTGTTTTACCAGACGTTCCAGCAGGACACGACCGTGAATGGGGTGTATGTGTTGGAGACGCAGGCAGGTGCAACCCCGCAAAAGCTGGCATGGTTCGGCGGCTGGCGCTGGCGGGATGCGCAGAGTTTGTATTATGTGCCGTTTGATCCGGTGAACGGGGTACAAAGTTTGCATTATTATGACCTGAACAGCGGAGAAGACCGTCAACTGACCGATCCGGCGACAATGCCTTTTACGATTGCAAACGGCGATTGGTCAGTGTCACCGGATGGGGCGCGGATCGCGTTCCAGAACGCGGCTGATCGGCGGTTGTGGATATTACAAGCACCCTGATAATTCTCAGTCAAAAGGCTGGAACAATTCAATAGGATTACCAGAAGGATCTTCGACCAAAATTTGCTTGCCGCCTGTGCCGACCACGATTTCATTGCGGAAGTTGGCTCCGGCGGCCTTTAGTTTTTCGACGGTGGCTTCTAAATTCTCGACCTTAATTTGGATGCGGTTCCAACCGCCGGGAGTAGGAAGCTGACCATCCGGAGCAGCTTGACCGGCCCCACCCGCACCGGGGCGGTTGAGAAACAGCTCTAAGTTCTCACGCGAAATGCGTGCGAAGCCGGGTCCCGGGTGCATATCAACCTTGAAACCTAGAAATTCGGTGTAAAAGGGAATTGCCTCATCCACATCGGAAACGATATATCGAACCCCAACCTTGCTCATATATGGTTTTCCTTTCAGTTTGTCTACGAATTCCAGTGTATCGAATTGCACAAGTATCCGGCAAGTTGTACTTTAGTACAGATGTTCTTTTTCAAGAAATATTGCAAAATTTGCAGAAATTGCATATTTCCCGCTGAAATGGCGGGCGGGAATGAGGGAGGAAGGCGCTGAAATGACACATTTGCGACGCGGGATGTCCGGCTGATGCCGCTGAGCGCCGCGATTGGCTGCCGTGTGTCTGCCGCGTCGCAAATGTCAGTGCCGTTGCAGCGGATGGACGGGAGTAATCCGCCGACAATGCAAACGCGAAATGCAGATACGAATCGCCAAGCACGCCAAGTGGATACAGAGAAAGAAGAGGAAAAATTTGACACAAAGGCTCCAAAGCACGAGGCACTAACGATAAGAATACATTAGCACAGAACGTAGGCTTAAGGGTGACATTTTGGTAACACTTAAGCAGGGAAGTCGCCAACCATTTTGAGGGAGGATGACGCGGCTCAAGGTTGGGTGATGGTTAGGAAATGGTATATGGGCAGAAATAGGTTCATTTTGACTGCTTGACTGCCCATGTATGGTGCGGTGATGAAGGGCTTTGTTAGGCGGTGCTGCTCTGCACGACGGTGATGACGACATTTCCCTTTTTGTGTCCGGTTTCGACATAGCGATGCGCATCGGCAGTTTGTTCTAAGGGATAGCTTCTATCGACGACCGATTTTATCTTGCCGGATTCGATCAGCTCTTTGAGGAAAATCAAATCTTCAGCACTGTGGCCGCCTGTTCCAGAAGTGACTTTCTTGCTGCTTACTGCCGAAGTCCATGCCCCACGAATCTTCTGTGACAGTCCGGCATTACCGATGATATACAGGCCATTGGGTTTGAGCGATTTTATGCTCCCAGAAAATGAAGCCTTGCCCATAACATCAAAGATTAGATCATAGGTCTGACCGTTTTTGGTGAAATCTTCTTGGGTGTAATCAATGACGTGCGCTGCACCGATGGAGCGCAGCATATCTAACTTGCCGGTGCTGTCTACCGCTGTGACTTCCGCACCAAAGTATCTGGCGAGTTGCAAGGCAAACGTGCCTATGCTGCCGCCCGCGCCGTTAATGAGAACGTGGTGTCCGGGTTGGATATTTGCCTGCCGCATAAAGTGTAAGGCTTCAAGCCCGGCAATCGGAACGGCAGCAGCTTCCCCGTAAGTTATATTGGTTGGTTTTAGTGCCAGCGCCCCTTGTGTGTCGTCAGTGGGAATTGCTGGCAGACATTTGTACTCGGCATAGCCGCCGAAACCCATTCCAGTTGCTCCAAAAACTTGGTCACCCACTTTGAATTGCTGCACGTCTTTGCCGACAGCTTCGATTTCCCCGGCTAATTCTTGCCCCAATATGTTTATTCGGGTTGGTTTTGTAAGACCGGAATACAGACGGATTGGGAGCGCTAATATGAGGGGGAAATTGAGCGCACGCATCTCACAATCGCCAGCGGTCACGGTTGTCGCGTGGATTTTTACCAGTACCTCGTTATCTTTGGGCGTAGGTTTCGCCACTGTTTGAAGTTGAAGGCCATCGGGCGCTCCGTACTTTGTCCATATGATCGCTTTCATGTGTTTCCTTTCCGTTGCTAGACGGCGTAGTTTTGTGCCATCGAGATGACGACGTTACCCTTTTTGTGGCCTTTGTCAACATAACGGTGTGCTTCGGCCATCTGTTCCAATGGATAGCAGCGATCAATGACGGGTTTCAGGGTTCCGGCCTCAACAAGTGTTTTGAGAAACGCTAGATTATCTTGATTCTGCATCAGTCCGGCAGCCGCGAATTTGGCTTTTTTGCTGCCGATCAAGGTTGTTCGCACTGTATGGAAGATGATTCCCAATGTGGGGACAGTGGTAAGGTAGATTCCGTTTTGAGTGAGGGAGTCTTTGCATTGTGAGAATGAACTCTTGCCGACGGCATCAAATATTATGTCATAGGTCTGACCGGTTTTGGTAAAGTCGGTTTTGGTGTAGTCTATCACCTTATCAGCTCCTAGTGATTTGACCAATTCGATGTTGGTAGTGCTACATACGCCAGTGACTTGTGCCCCATAATACTTGGCAAGCTGCACGGTGTAAGCCCCGACCGCACCCGATGCGCCGTTGATGAGAAGTTTTTGTCCGGGCTGGAGATTGGCTACATCTCTCAGAAATGTTAAGGCAGTGGTTGCCCCATCAACAATAGCGGCGGCTTCTTGATAAGTTGTATTGGTCGGTTTTATGGCTAACGGTTTGTTTTCCGGCAGGCACATATACTCGGCATGAGCGCCAAGATTATCCGGACTCAAACCGAAAACTTGATCGCCGGTCTTAAAGCGTGTCACATCTTTGCCGACAGCTTCGATTTCGCCAGCAAACTCTACACCCTGTACAGGCAATTTGGGTTTCCTCAGCCCGTAAATCAGTTTGATGATGAACGGGTCGCCTTTACGAAAGGCACAGTCGGATGGGGTAACTGTGCCGGCGTGTATCTTAATCAGCACTTCGTTGTCTTTGGGAGTGGGCTTTTCCAGTTCCGTGAGTTGAAGAACATCCGGTGTTCCGTATTTGGGGCATATCATGGCTTTCATGGTTTCTCCTACAAGGTTTTGTCGTGTTCGTTTGATTGGGATACGATATTTTTGGTTGTCTAGCCAGTGTCATCTGCGGCATCGTATGAGAAGACTTCTTCCAATGGTGAGCCGAATACCCGTGCGATGCGAAAGGCTAATTCCAGAGAAGGGGAGTATTTAGCTTGTTCGATGGCGACGATGGTTTGGCGAGTGACACCTACTTTTTCGGCTAATTGTTGTTGGGTCATTTCATCATAGGCAAAGCGCAATTTGCGAATATTGTTGTTGACGAGCGATTTAGCCATCTTAGAATCCTCTCCGGTACAGATAGATTCGTGATAAATCCCCAACAATTTGTGAGCTAATGGCCGAGAAAATAAGCAGATTGAACATCACCAGCGGCGGCATGGCGAGGACAAGTGATGCCATTGCAATGAAAACGCCCACTGAAAATACATAGTAGGTATTTCTTGTCCCTTTTAGTTCGATGAGCTTGTCACGCTCATCGGCAATGGTGGGTTCTTCGGTGTTGGTTTTTATCATGCTGATGATGTTGGAGGCGATAGCCGTCAGGATACTGGAGAGGATGCTCGCTAGAATTCCGAGTACGATGACAGTTGCCCACAGGCTGAATATGGCGGTTGAATCTAAGTCTCCTGCTTGATTCATTTGAAACACATTCAAAAAGTAATACCCAAAAATCAGTAGGTTGCTGATGAATGATACGGTATGGTTACGTTCTTGATAGGACATATTTCCTCAACTTGTCTGGTAATGGTTACATTTAGTCATGTGTACTGGACATAGAGTAATATGAAATATACATCATGTCAAGTATACTTTACATTTATGGCGAAAAACTCAGATATTGTATTTAGGTGGGAAGCTTTTTCACGACTACT
This sequence comes from Aggregatilineales bacterium, assembly GCA_038251045.1. GTDB lineage: Bacteria > Chloroflexota > Anaerolineae > Aggregatilineales > Phototrophicaceae > CFX2. The sequence continues at coordinate 5,700 of JBBSBS010000286.1, forward strand.
ATTAATAACTAATTGGTGTACAATGGCTCACAAGGGTTCATGAGACATGTGTATATTGGCATGACCTAAAGAAAGTAATTCAATCATGCAGAAACAACTTGACGATGGGCTTATCCTGCGCAGCTTGAGTGAAGGGCACGCCAGCGACCGTGAGCGTTTGCCGCAGTTGTATGCTGATGTTAATGGCGAACATGATGATGAGGCGGGGAAGGTAGCGATCAAGCGTTGGACGGATGAGCTGATGAGTGGGCATCCGACGGTGACAGCGGATGACATCTTCGTGGTGGTTGATGCGGCGCAGGATGAACGGGTGGTATCGGCTACCCTGCTCATCCCACAGACGTGGCGATACGAGGATATTCCGCTGGCGGTGGGACGACCGGAATTGGTGGCGACTTACGCGGAATATCGGGGACGCGGATTGGTGCGGGCGTTGTTTGAGGCGGTGCATGAACGGAGTGCGGCGCTGGGGCATCAGCTACAGGTGATTACCGGCATTCCGCATTTTTACCGGAAGTTCGGTTACACGATGGCGGTTGATCTGGCTGACCATGCGACTTATCCGCTGTATAACCTCGCTGAACCCAAGCCGGATCATAAACCCGCTTTTACGCTGCGTCCGGCTGTGGTCGATGACATTCCCGATTTGATGAATATGGCAAGTTATCTGGCACGTGAACGTCTGCTAACGGAAATGCATCCAGCGGCAGTATGGCATTATGAGATTGCAGGCCGCGACCCGAACTCGGCACAGTATTTGGTGTATCTGATGATTGTGAACGCGGACGGGGAGGGTGTGGGTTACCTCGAATTGTTCAAGTATTTGTGGGACAAAAATGTGCTGCGGTGCAGCGGTTATGTGGTCGGTGAGGAGTCGTCGTACCTCGAAACTTTTGAGGATGTGATGCGCGGGGTGAAGCAGTGGGCGACGGCGACGTATGGGGAATGTCCGGCGGTGATGGTTTTCGGGGCGGGGATTCACGAGGCGCTTGACCATCTGATTGACCGGATAACAGGTGGTTTTGTCCATCGGCAGGAGTATTTATGGTATCTGCGTGTGCCGGAGATGATCCCGTTTTTGTGGCACATCCGGCCTGTGCTGGAACGGCGGTTAGCAGGCAGCGGTGCTAACCGTTACAGCGGCGAGTTGAAGATCGGTTTCTATGACCTGACGGGTATCAGTCTCACATTTGAGCGCGGGCAGATGACCGAGATCAACCCGATCAGCGGCAAGGACGGTTATGATATTTCCTTCCCGTGGGATCTATTCTGGAATGTGGTGTTCGGACATCATCATTACGATGACATCCGCAGCATTTTGCCGGAAGTATGGGCCAGTGCTAAAGCGGCGGTGCTGTTCGATGCGTTGTTCCCCCAGAAAAAGTCATGGTTGAAAGGGTTGTCGTAGGGCATTGTGGGTTTGCGGTTCAAATAGGGCTTTGTACAATGGGTGGATGCAAAATTTTCGACGTGCTTTACCGCTGAATGTCGCTATCTACGGCCTGTATGTGCTGGTCGCAGTGGTCATGACGTGGCCTGTGGTGACGATGATGAGCACCCATTTCGTGGGGTATCCGTTCGGGGATGCGCACGAGATGACGCGCCACATCTGGTGGATGAAACAGGCGCTGCAAACCGGACAACCGTTGATCTTCCAACCGCTGCTGGGGTATCCCGATGGAATGCAGGGTGTCATCTTGTGGTCAGACCCGCTGCAATTTTTCCCCGGTTGGTTGTTCGCGTTCTTCATGCCGCTGCCGGCTGCTTACAATTTATTCGTGCTGCTGACATTGGCACTCAACGGTTGGGCGGCGTACTGGGTGGTTTGGAAGCTGACGGGGGTACGGTCAGCGGCGCTGTTGGGCGGATTAGCCTTCATGACCGCGCCGGTGATTCAGGGGCATCTGGCAGGTGGGCACGGAGGGCTGCTGGTGCAGTGGCCTTTGCCCTTGCTGGCGTATTGTTTGTTGAGAGTCGCCAGTCTACAGTCAAGAAATTCATTTAGACGACACATGCTATTGGCTATCTTGTTTTTCGTGCTGACGGCGCTGGGACACACGCTGCAATTGATCTATGCGGTGCTGCCGCTGGTGGTGGTGATCGGGTTGACGGTCATCATGCGGCGGGATTGGCGGGCGCTGCTGCGGTTGGTGGTGGTGTGCGCGGTTGGAACGGGACTGCTGCTGGTGTTTCTGTTACCAGTATTTAGCAGCACCTTTGGCACGAGTGCTTATACCGCCGAGGGTGGCGGGGTGGCCTTTAGCGCGGATGTGCTGGGGATCGTCACGCCGTCATTTAATCACCCGTTATACGGACAGTTGGATTATACCCACCGCGTTTTAGGTGTGAACATCGTCGAAGGGGCGAGTTACATCGGCATCATAGCGGGGTTACTGGTGCTGCTGGCGCTGTGGAAGGTGAAGGCCGCCCGCTGGTGGCTAGGATTGGCGGCGGTGGCATGGGTGCTGTCATTGGGGCCAGTATTGAAAATTTTCGACCAGCCGGTGCAGATCAACCTCGGCGGGTACGATACGTTTCTGACGCTGCCGTACGCGCTGGTGTATAACCTGCCGGGGTTCAGTCTGGCGCGGACACCGGGACGTTTCGGCTTTTTGCTGGCGCTGGCGGTGGCAGTGATGGTGGGGTATGGATGGACTGTAGTCGTTCGTCGTCAGTCATCAGAAACCCCCACCTCAGCTCTCGGCAGGGGATTCAGAATTACGCAGAATTTCCTGCCTCTGGCGACATTTATTGTTGGGCTATTAATGGTGGTGGATTATCAATCGTTCTGGCCTGTGCCGACGTATGACGCGGTGATTCCGCAGGCTGTGTATGAGGTTGCCAAGCGCGAGGATGTGCAGGCGGTGTTCGATGTGCCGTGGGATAATTTGCTGGCGGCGAAGGATGCGTTGTGGTTGCAAAC
>JBBSBS010000287.1:0-8607 GCA_038251045.1 Aggregatilineales bacterium
GAGAAAACAGATTTTCGGAAACGTGAACCAGGAAATTAAACAATGACCAGCGCCGATGAAACCTTTGAAAATTTGCGCCCGCTGTTGTTCTCGATTGCCTACCGCATGTTGGGCAGCGTGATGGAAGCCGAGGACATGGTGCAGGAAACTTATCTGCGTTATCAAACCGTGAATCCTGAAACGATTCGTTCGCCCAAAGCCTTCTTAAGCGCGGTCATCACCCGCTTGTGCCTGAACCAACTGGAGTTGGCACGGACTAAACGTGAAGTTTATGTCGGGGAATGGTTACCGGAACCCATTTCAACCAACAACGAGACATTGTTATCTACAGACAACACGTCTTTGTTATACGACTCCATCTCGATGGGATTCATGGTGCTGCTCGAAAGCCTGACTCCGCTTGAACGTGCCGTGTTCTTACTACGACAGGTCTTTGATTATGGCTATGATGAAATCGCGGGCATTCTCGACAAAGAAGAAGCCGCCTGTCGCCAATTATTCAGCCGCGCCCAAAAGCATGTCGAAGATCACCGCCAACGCTTCAAACCCACCGCCGAAGCCCATCAGCATCTGGTGAATCAGTTTGTGCAAACGGTGAGCGTTGGTGATATGGAAGGCCTTATGGCGTTGCTGGCTGAAGATGTAATGATGCACACAGATGGAGGAGGCAAAGCACGCGGGGCAGCAACCCGTCTTTTGCATGGGCGCGAGGCCACGGCGACCTTCATACTGGCCTCACTTCGGCTCGCACCACCCAACTTCACAGGCGAAATTACACAGGTCAATGGCGAACCCGCACTGGTGCTGCGGGCAGATGATGGATCACCATTTTCTGTAATCTTTATTGAGGCCAACGCCGATAAAATTCAGACCATCCGCGTGGTGGGCAATCCGGACAAACTTCAGCGGGTCTAGCTGACCATAGTATCTAAGAACGCTTCTAACTGCTCAAGCGCCTGCGCCATATTCTTCCGCCCATACCCGATGCGGAAGTGGCTGTCGCCATAATCATAATTTATGCTTGGCAACAGCAGCACCCCCTGCTTCTCGACCGCTCCGATGCAAAATGCTTGGGCGCTGATCCCGTCGCGCAGGCGTGGAAATGCAGTTGAACTTGCCCGTGGTCGCTGCCAGACGAACACATCTTTAAGCTGTGCGAAGAACAAATCCAGCAAATCGAGGTTGGCTCGAATGATGCTCATGTTACGTTCCACAATTTTGTCTCGGTGCCACAGCGCCACCACACTCAAAAATTCGCTTGGCGCACTGTTGCAAATCGTGGTGTAATCCTTGAACATCGCTAACTGTTCATACAAATCACGGTCGCGGGTCACCAGCCACCCAATCCGCAATCCCGCCAACCCGTATGTTTTCGACATCACCCCCAGCGATACTGCCTTCTCATACAGGTCGCAAGCCGCCGGTAGACGATCAGCCGGATTATGCTCCAACCCGCGATAAACCTCATCCGAAAATAACCATAACCCGTGCTTCCGCGCTATCTCGATAATCTGTGCCTGTTTCTCTAAGCTCATCAGATAACCCGTCGGATTATGGGGGCAGTTCACCACAATCGCCTTTGTGTTAGGACGAATATTTGCCGCTAACCAATCCACATCTAGTTCCCAACCGTCACTATCGCTTGTCACCCAGTCAGATACCGCGCAGCCTACCGCCCGCGCCACCTCATGCAGCGATTGATAGCATGGCATATGCACAATCACATGGTCGCCTGCCGCCAGCACCGCGTTCATGAACGTGAAGATGCCTTCTTCTGCCCCGCTGAAAACCAACACATCCTCCGGCTTAATCGTCGTATATAAAGCGCTGATTCCCTGCCGCAGTTCCGGGCTGCCTTGTGATTCCGTGTAGCCTAGCCATTGATTCTGAAAACGTTCTGCTGCACCCGGCTCTAGCGCCAGCACATCCCCGATGCTCATCGCCTCACAATCTGATTGGCTCAATAAATACGGGGCAGTAAATTCATACTGCGCATAAAACCGTTCAATCTGGAAAGGACTGATTTTCATAATAAACTCCAAATAAAAACGCAGATGAGATTGTATCATCTGCGTTTTATATATTTTTGCCAATAGCGAAACAATGCTTGTTACGCGTTCTTTGCCAGATAATCCTCAATCGCCTGTGCCACCTGTGTCTGGTCGAGAAATCCGTACCATCGTTGGATCGTATTACCCGCCGCATCGACAAAGATGTATTGCGAACGATCTGTAATATTAAATCTGTTGCGCACGTCCTGCGTTTCAGCGACATCAATATTCAGATTAACTACATCAAGTTGGTCAGCGAATTGCCCGCCAATTGCAGTTACAACCGGCAGATTATGCTGGCACGTCGTACACCAGTCTGCATATGAATTAAGGAGTTGAGGTTTGCCTGTGCTGCTCACCAGCGAAAGGTCTTGCGGTGGGTATAACCCGCCTTCCGCACCCACAATTTGTGGGACTCTGGCGCTGGTAGATTCTGTTACTTCTGGCGCACTTGCGGGCGCTTTAGAGTCTCCGCCCTTCGCCAGATTGTCCGTTGGCGAACACGCCGCCAATACCATCCACCCCATCACCGCCACCATCAACAATCCGAGTAATCGTTTCACAACAATCCTTTCATCACCAAACCATACATTTGCTTCAGTATCCACCGAAATTCTTAAAATTTGATGAACTAGCCTACGATTAGGCTTTTTAACGGCTCTATTCCAGCCAGCGTCCACTGGTCAGCGACTCGATGTATATGTCCATGCGCCAATCAATTGCCACATCCGCTGCGCTGAGTTCGATTTCCTCTATCTCTACACCTGTGTTCCGCACAATGGCAATCGGTGTCGCCTCATCCCGTTCACCCATTACCAGTTCTGCCGCCGCGCAAATCGTATCCGCTACACCGCGCACCGTGACCTGCATCAAATTACCGAACAGATCTGCTTTGCCACGCTCATCTTGAAGCGGGCGAAACCCTGCCGTAGCCAGTGCCACACCTGTCGTTCCCAAACGCCCCGGCATCAGCCAGCTGTCGGTCACAATCACGCCAATATCTACATTCATCAACTCGCGCATCCTGCGCCGGATATCCGCTGCTGATTTATACGGTTCTTTCGGGAACAGCACCACATACCCGCTGGGAATATTCGAGCGATCTAATCCCGCGTTCGGTTGAACGATGCCGTGCTGTGCCGTCAGCATAAACCCTTGGATGCCGCCCAATACTTGAGCGCTTTCTTCCATCACCAATTGCGCCATTTGCGGCAGCATATGATACCGTTCAGCCAGCGCCGCACCTTTTTCACTGACGACCACATCCGCTAGCTTGACAACGCGTCCTTCGCTGATCGCTGTATACTTACTGGAAACTGCCAGCACATCGCCATCTTGCAGTGTTTCGCCGCCGGCTTTTATGGCCTCAGCCAGCGTACGATGCAAATCAAATGTCGATTGTTGAACCGGTGCCTTTACGGGTATGACAGTCAGATATTGAGAGGGCATGTGGCAGCTTTTACCTTGCTTATGAAGATCGATAAGATCGTATCCAAAGGTCAGCGATGCTACCACCACTAGGGTGTCATTGCCATATTGAAACCAACTAATCCTCATGTGGACTATACACCACTTGCTTTTTCCCCCATCACAGGGTTAAGATTCGGAGCAGTTCGATCACAAAAATATGGATTTAGGAGTGTGACATGGCAAGAAAATTGAAGAATTATGTGGGTGGCGACTGGGTTGAATCCTCTGCCAGTGTTTACACCCCTGTTGTTAATCCTGCCACCTGTGAAACCATTGGCGAAGTCCCTGAATCAACCCGTGCCGATGTGGACGCAGCCGTCAAAGCCGCTCAGGAAGGCTTTGAAGAATGGCGACGCACCCCTGTGCTGAATCGCGTTCAGTATCTCTTCCGCTTCAAAACCATTATTGAAGATCGCTTTGAAGACATCGCCAAAATGGTTGTTGAAGAAAACGGTAAAACCCGCGACGAAGCCCGTGGCGAAGTCCGACGCGGCATCGAAAGCATCGACTTTGGAACCAGCGTCCCTGTGTTAATGCGCAGTGACGGCGTAGAAGACATCGCCGCTGGCATTGACGAAACAACCTTACGTCAGCCTGCCGGTGTCTTTGCTGCCATCACCCCCTTCAACTTTCCGGCGATGGTGCCGCTCTGGTTCTTGCCCACAGCGATTGCTTGCGGCAATACCTTCATTCTTAAACCCTCACCCCAAACACCCATCAGCGCCGAAATCTTGTTTGAAGTTTTGCACGATCTCGACCTGCCCGAAGGTGTCGTTAATCTCATTCAGGGCGGTAAAGAAGCCTCAATGGCTGTCATGGAACATCCCGGCATCAAAGGCGTGTCGTTCGTTGGCAGCAGTCCAGTAGCTAAGTTGGTTTATGAAACTTGCACCAAATCCGGTAAGCGCGTACAGGCTCAAGGCGGCGCGAAGAACTATATTGCCGTCATGCCCGATGCTGATATGATCGCTTCGGTCAAAAATATCATGGGCGCAGCCTATGGTTGTGCCGGTCAGCGCTGCCTCGCCGCTGCCGTGGTCGTCGCCGTTGGTGATGCCTATGACAAACTCAAAGATGAACTGGTCAAGCAGGCCAGCGGTTTGCGCGTTGGTTATGGCCTTAGCGAAAATACCCAGATGGGTACGGTTGTATCCACCGCCGCCAAAGAACGTATCGAGCGCATGATTACGCAGGGAATTGCCGAAGGCGCAGTCGCCGCTTTGGATGGTCGCAACCAGAACGTTGCCGGTTATGAACAGGGCAATTTCGTCGGCCCGACCATCATGGAAAACGTACAGCCTGATAACATTCTGGCGAAGGAAGAAGTCTTTGGCCCCGTCCTCGCCATGATGAAGGCTGACGATCTTGACGGTGCTGTCGACATCATCAACGCCAGCAAATACGGTAACGCCGCCAGCATCTTCACCAATAATGGAGGACATGCCCGCGAGTTCAAGTACCGTGTCAATGCCGGTAACATCGGTGTCAACATCGGTGTCGCCGCGCCGTCTGCTTCCTTCCCCTTCGGTGGGCAGAAGGACTCGTTCTTTGGTGACTTGCACGGGCAGGGCATGGACGCGATTGAGTTCTACACCGAGCGCAAAATCGTCATCGAACGCTGGGTCTAGTCATTCGGTGGAGCGCATCACTTTAACGATGCGCTCCACTTCATTCTGACCATGCCATCCCCCGAACCTTATCCCATTCCAACTCAAGAAACGCAGATTGAACTGCTGGTTGTCAACTCGCGCTTTATCGCCACTGCACTCTTTGCTGATACCGTTGTTTCCGCCCGCGAATCATTGGCACGCCTTCGTGCTGCCATCCCCGAAGCCAACCATCACGTGTATGCGTACCGCGTGGGCTATGGCAACAGCGTCATTGAAGGCATGAGTGACGACGGCGAACCCACTGGCACAGCAGGGCCACCAACACTCGCCGTCTTGCGTGGTGCGAATATCGGTGACACGCTGGTTGTCATCACCCGCATCTTCGGCGGTACAAAACTCGGCACAGGTGGTTTGGTTCGCGCCTATTCGGATGCCACCCGTCAGGTGCTCGAAGCCTTACCCCGCCGCCTCAAAATCCCGCTTCAACAAATTGGCCTCGAATTTGCCTATACTTACTATGAGCGCATGAAATTGCTGATCACCGAATTTGAAGGCAAAATAGATGATGAAACGTTCGGTCAGGATGCATCCCTAATTGTGACCTTACCCCAATCTGCCGTCGAACCCTTCACCCTTCGTGTTACCGACATGACCGCCGGACGCGTCGAAATTGTTCATTTTAACGAGTGAGTATTCTCATGGTTACCTACACCGGTTCGCTAGCTGGCATCACTTCCGACAAATTACAGGGCTTTTTCGTCTGCTGGCCTAACCCGCCCACTCCTGCTGCCCATCTCCGCATCTTGCAGGGTAGCACCCACATCATGTTGGCTGTTGATGACACCACCCATCACGTCATCGGCTTCATCACTGCCATAAGTGATGGCGTTTCTGCCGCCTATATTCCCCACTTGGAGGTATTACCTTCATATCAACGGCAGGGCATCGGTTCAGAACTCTTCAAAAGAATGTTTGATATGGTGCGTCATATTTATATGGTTGATCTCACCTGTGATCCCGTGCTTAAGCCATTTTACGAACCTCTTGGTATGCGCCCTTTAACCGCCATGATCTATCGCAACTTTGACCGTCAATCATATGAATAATCTTTTCGCCCACTTGACCCACGCATAATCCCCCATACGCCTCATGACAGGATATGCATATTGGTTTAGCATTAAATATCATTAAAATTTCTTGACTAAATCGAAATCTGTAGGGTAGGTGGCATGAACCGCGTCAAAACATTTATCAGTCTCCTCAGGCAAACCTTCGCCGAATGGAACGAAGATCATGCACCGCGTTTGGCTGCGGCGTTGGCCTACTACACCGCCTTTTCGATTGCCCCGTTACTCGTAGTTGTAATCGGCATTGTCGGTATCGTTATCAGTCAAGACACCGTACAAAATCAAATCTTAATTGAAGTCCAGCGCAGCGTTGGCTCGGATGCCGCTAAAATGGTCGGTGAGCTTATCACCAATGCGTCTAAACCTGCTGAGGGTCTCCTCGCAACCATTCTGGGTATCGTCACATTACTGCTTGGTGCAGGCGGCGCTTTTGGTCAGCTTCAGGATGCCCTGAATACTATATGGGATGTCGATCCCGCCGCCACTGGCAAACAAAATACAGGTGTAATTTATCAAATTCAAAATAAATTTCTCTCATTCGGTATGGTATTGGTCGTCGGCTTTTTGCTGCTGGTTTCGCTGGTTATCAGCACGGTCATCACAGCCATCAGCACCTATTTTGTCAATTTGCTGCCCGGTGTCGAATTTTTCTTATCCCTCATCAACACTGTTGTTTCCTTTCTTGTAATCGCGGCTATGTTCGCTCTCCTGTTCAAATTCCTTCCCAAAATCAAACTAATGTGGCGTGATGTCATCATCGGTGCAGCCATGACCGCCTTTCTATTCTCCGTCGGGCGTTTGCTGCTCGGTTGGTATTTGGGAGGTAGCAGTACCGCTTCCGCATATGGTGCTGCCGGTTCTTTCGTCTTAATCTTGGTGTGGATATACTATTCCGCCCAAATTTTTCTATTCGGTGCGGAATTCACACAGGTCTTTGCCCGTCGTCATGGCTCACTTAAAGGGTCGGATACCGTTCCTGTCCCACGAAATACACCAGCTCCTGCCGATGCCGATGGTACTGTTGCCGCACCTACCACATCCGTTACGGCTAATACAACGAGATTGCCATCATCAAGCAAAGGCAGTGCCCTTTCTGGCATAGTCTTTGCAATTGGCATTTTTCTAGCCGCTGCCATCGCTAGTCTCTTCAATACCAAAAGTTCAAAAGATAACTCTGCCTCTTAAAATCGTTACTTATTCACTGTAAGCCGCCTGTTGCCAAACGCGCCCCCTATCGGTATGCTTGACGAGCTGGATCGATTATCCAAATTGGATTTAAGTACGTATTATTTCCTTTTTATCCATGTCTGTTATCTGAAATATCCTCACAAAAAGGAATACCATGTCATCTCTCAATACCTTCGGCGCGATCTTAACCTATGCCATCGAACAGGAAATCCGCCTGACCGACTATTACAAAAGCGCCGGTAATCCCGAACAAGCCGCCGCTGCCGATAAACGCCGCGTTAAGCTCGAACGTGCTCGCAGTCTATACGTGCTGGAAATCACCCTCGAACCTATTGAAGGCTTGGATGAAACCAACTACAGCTTGAATCTGGCGGATACATCTGCTGATGGTCAAAAAGCGGTTGCTGTCATGGCGGCTCGTTTCTATAAAGAAGTCGCCCCCTATATCAATGTCCGTGATGCCCAGCGCATCCTTGAAAAATGTGGTAAAGAGTATGTTGCACTGGCATAACCCCCAACACCTTTGATAATTTAAGTTTCATGTGGTTGCGGCTTCTAACACTCAGAGTCATTATTGGCTAAGAATTTACTCAATCAGGAGTTTATTGTCATGCACTATCGCGATTTAGGCCGTACCGGCTGGAAAGTCTCGGACATCAGCTTTGGCGCATGGGCTATTGGCTCTGCTTGGGGAGAAGTTGATGATCGCGACTCGCTGGCTGCCATGCACAAAGCCATCGATCTCGGTTGTAATTTCATCGATACCGCTGATGTCTATGGTGATGGTCACAGCGAAAAACTGATTGCTCAACTAAAACGTGAACGCCCTGGTGAAGAAATCATCGTCGCCACCAAAGCGGGTCGTCGCCTTCCACAGCAAGTCCCTGAAGGATACACCGCTGAAAACTTGACCGCTTGGATCGACCGCAGTCTGCAAAACCTTGAAACCGACTGTTTGGATATTGTGCAGCTTCACTGTCCGCCCACTGCTGTTTACTACATGCCCGAACTTTTTGACCTGCTCGACACCTTTGTTCGTTCCGGCAAAATCCGCTACTACGGTGTCAGCGTCGAAAAAGTTGAAGAAGCCCTTAAAGCCATCGAGTATCCCGGTGTGCAAACCGTCCAGATAATCTTCAATATGTTTCGCCACCGTCCTGC
>JBBSBS010000288.1:0-8600 GCA_038251045.1 Aggregatilineales bacterium
ATACGATGCACATTTTAACGATAGATAGGTAGGCCGATAATAGCTTTTTTCGTACTGTTTGTTTTTGTTTTTAGATGAACTACGATCATCTATTATCATTATTGATTACTTGTTGTGAATTGTGCGTATAGAGAATGTGAAAGTTTCCTGAACTTTTGTGCGGTGTCGAATTAATAGCAATGTACTGAATGACATCCCCAAACCCCGACAAGTCACACGTCACAGCAGCGGTGAGCGGCTGTAAGGTAGATAGGTCATGGAAATAGGATAACTTTATGCTCACTTCTTTAGGTAATGACCTATCATATACCACGCCGTATGTACTGCTGAAGGAACTTCGTAAGCTGAGACAAGAAATATTCGAGGAAGGCAACGCGACATTTGATCGGTGGCAGCCTTCGATTCAGCGCCGCGATTTCCTGATTAGCGCACATAATCTGGCTTATTATCTGGCACTGCGAAAACGCGATTTACGCCCCCTGCAAGCGGCACTTATGCCGTGGGGGTTATCATCGTTGGGACGGATTGAGGGGCGAGTGCTGCCGAATCTGGATGCGGTGATTGCCACGCTGGGCGCAGTTTGCGGAGAAGATATACGCCGCCCGCGCATGGGTTTATTCCTGCGCGGGGAACGGGTACTTCACAGACAAACCAAGCGATTGTTTGGTTCCCTGCCCGACAGGCGACACGTTCATATCATGGTGACGATGCCCACGGAAGCGGCAGAGGATTACAGTTTTGTTTTTAACTTACTAGCGCGAGGGATGAACTGTGTTCGCATTAATTGTGCACATGACACACCTGACCAATGGGCAGCAATGATTGCCAATTTACGGCGCGCCGAGGCCGAAACCGGACTTAAATGCAAAGTAGCGATGGATTTGAGCGGGCCGAAAATCCGTACCGAGACACTGATGATACCAGACGGCGGACGGCTCAAAATCGGTGACAGGCTGCGGCTGACGCGGGATACGCCACAACCGTCGCAGGAATTCGATTTTCAGGCACAGTGTTCGTCGGCGCAAGTTTTCGAGCAGGTCAAGGTCGGCGCACAGGTATGGATTGATGACGGGAAGCTGGGCTGCATAATCGAAAGTAAGGACGATGACGGTCTGACACTGCGGGTGACGCAGGCCAGCGCAAAGGGCGAAAAGCTTAAGCCTGAGAAAGGTATCAACTTTCCGGATACGGTACTCAAGCTGCCGGCGCTGAGCGAACAAGATATGCTTGATCTGGATTTTGTGGCGCAACATGCCGACATCATCAATTATTCATTTGTACAGGATGCTAAGGATATTCGACTACTGCAAGAAGCACTGGCGGAACGGCTCGATAATCCGCAGAAAATCGCGATTGTCGCCAAAGTCGAAACCCAGCGTGCTATCAATAATTTGCCGGAAATTATGGTGCAGGCGGCGGGAAAGCAGCCGTTTGGGGTGATGATCGCACGGGGTGATTTGGCGGTGGAAATTGGTTATCAGCGGTTGGCGGAAATGCAGGAGCAAATCTTGTGGTTGTGCGAAGCGGCGCATGTGCCGGTTATCTGGGCCACACAAGTGCTGGAAAATCTGGTAAAGAAAGGGCGACCGTCGCGGGCTGAAATGACGGATGCGGCGATGTCCGAACGTTCGGAATGTGTGATGCTGAACAAAGGGCCGTATATCCTTGAGGCGGTTACGATTTTGGATGATGTGCTTACGCGGATGACCGATCACCAATCGAAGAAAACTGCCCAACTGCGCGCGCTGCGTTCGTGGTAGGGATTTTTATGTACTGGTGTTGACCTGCGGATACTGCTCGAATACCCAACGGAACATGGTGTAACGGGCGGCTAATCCGGCGAAATCACCATATTGGGCGAAGGTTTGCGCTACTAATTCGGGTGGGATGCGTCCGCTGCCGCGAAGAAAATAGCGGTTGGTCGCCGCTTGCAATACCACATCGTTATAGGCGACCCAATCGGTATAACCGAAGGCGCGTTCGAGGGTGACAGCGGCTGTCCAGTGACCGATACCTTTGATTGCCAGCAGATGCTGGTAGGCTTCGGCAGGCGGCATGTCGCGCAGCCCCTCCAAGTCGAGTTGATTAGCAACAACCTGCCCTGCTAGATCAATCATCAAGGCCATGCGCTTGAAGGTGATTTTGAGCGGTTTCAGATCATCGATGGTGGCGGCGGCGATTTGAGCAGGTATTGGGAAGGCGTAATGCACCTGCCCCGCGTATTCCAATTTATTGCCGACCCATTCGACTAACCAACGCTGGGCTTTCTGGGCTGTCACCCAGCTAATCTGCTGCTCGATGACGGTTTGTATGAGGGCTTCGAAAACGTTGGTGGTTCGCAGTTCAGGCAAACCCAGCAGTGGCGCGACTACATCCCATAAGCCTGCATCCAGCCGCGCACGGGAATAGAAGGCGCTCCAATCGTGGTGTATGGGCAATATGTGCGCGACATTTTCAATAAGCAGTTGATCTTGTACGTCACCGCTGCTGGCGGCGATGTGTACATGCAACTGGGGTGCAGCGGTTGTGCCGCTGGCGGTGACGCGCAGGAGAGCTAATCTGTCAGCGGATTGTACGACGCGCCACAAGGCATTATCCTGCACGATGTTGAGGGTGGGATGCGCAAAACGGGTCAGAAAATCCAGCAGCAGCGGGAAGTTGTAGGGCGGATTCGGATAGAGGGTGGTTAAATGGCGCATCAATGGAGTATATCCTTAGCCGGGAGCAAAGAAGGGGACATAATCGAGCGCACCCCACGCGATTTGTTCCGCCACAAAGGGGAGTTCGCGGATTTCATCTTTCATATCCATGATGCGAATGGGTGCCCGGTTGCCTTGTTCCGGTTGTAGATAGGCCAATGACTGACCATCGGGCGAGAGTGAGAATGCCACGCCATTGATTTCTTCAATGCTGCCGATAAACTCTTGTTGAGTCTGCCCATAAACAAAATAGGTAGCGGGCATCCCTTCTACGCGAAAGACATGCAGGGAGTCGTCGGGGCTGTTATGGCTGTGGACTGCCGGATAATAGCCTGCGTCAAACATTTTCTCCTCGCCCGTTACGATATTAACGAGCGACTCTAATTCTCCGTATGGTTTGAGGTAAACGTAATAAGCGTCGGTCGAATCATGCAGGAGGGCATAGTGGGCGAAGTTAATATCGTCGCGCTGAAGCGTCTTGTTATCGAGGGTATAGAGGGTTGAAAAGGTTGTGCTTTCGAACCCCGCTGTGTACCAGCGGGTAACGATGCCCTGCTCAACCAGCACGGTCGATGCGCCATCGTCGGCAGATACGGTGTAGAGCTTGTTATCGAACAAGGCAATAATGGGCGGCTGAGGAATGTTATCGTGAGCACGGGCAGCCAGCAACGACAGCATAAATAGGCTCAATATGACGATCATTTTCCACTTCATGGCAACACAACCTTGTTTGACAACCTTTATATAATCCGTCAACCAGCAACACAAAACACTCCGAAAATGGATGTCACCACCGGCAGATTTTGTATATCGTTTTGTGTGATCTAGCGTGCCTCGCTAGTAGGGGCCAAATGAACGTCCATCCGCAAGCAGGACGAATACCTGTCCACTTTGAACATCTGCCAGCAGTAACCCATTCTGGTATTTCTGTGTTACCAACTTGGTTCCCTGTTCGGCGGTGCGAGCAAACCCAAGCGCATCCTGCACACCGGGTAAACCGCGCCAGACCGCGCCGAAACCCTGTGATGGAGCCATCATCCCTTCGGGTACGATGATGTCGCCGGATTGTACAGGGGGTGCGTTGACGGCATACCATACGCGGCTGAGTATGGGCGCAATCGCCCAAATTTCGCCGGTTGGCGAGAAATACATCACACCGCGTTCGAAAATTTGCAGCGTTCCGGTGTTGGTGGCAGCGCCTTCAATCGGGCAGCCTAAGGCGGTGCTGACTTCCACATTTTCTGACCAACGTGTGCCGAAGGCCACATCGGCCTGTGCAGGACAGGCTGGCCCTAATGCCAGTGTGACCTGTACGCTGGACGTTGCACCGCCTAAGAGCGCGGGCGGAATAATCGCGCCCCCGTCCTGGCCGCTATCCACCTCACCCAGAAACACCCCGATATAGGGCGTTGCTGACGGCAATACAACCGATACAGGTGTAGCCGTTGGTGGGTTGGCTGCCGCGATAGCCTGCTGCTGCTCGGCATTGGGTGTGGGCGAAATATAAACAGTCGCCAGCACCTTGGGCTGCACAGCGGGGGGCGTAAAAGTTGCCACCGTAGCAAGGTTATTCGAGCATGCTCCTATTAATAGCATACTCAGCAGGAGGAGCACCATAACCCAAACGATGGATTTTAGCCTCCGTCTTAGGGCTGATACGCACTTTTTTTCTCGTGGGCGTTTATCATTTTCGGTTTGCAGCTTATAACTCGTCACTTGAAACCGCTGGTTAGTCTTCACACGTCACCGCCGCGTTAAATGTATATTCATTATCGAATTCACCGGTCGGAAGTTGGCGATACAAGCCGTAAGCGATGCTGGCGGCTGCGGGTAAGCGTGGCAGCACATAGACATCGTGGATGATCTCGCCATCCAGCCACGTGGTCAGAGGTCGCCAACCATAAACCGGCGCAGCTTCATCAGCCTGCCCAATCAGCGTACTGTCTTGATCCAGCAGATGCACAAAGACACTCAAGTCATGGTCAGGCTTGACGGTCGCCAACCAATCGACGCGCAGTTCAATTGAACCGGTTGTACAAACCACGTCGGCTTTATTGACCATGACACCCTGCCCATTGATTACATCGGCTATCGTCGGACTCGTATTAATCTCGATCAGATGCGGTGCAACGGCCTGTAAATAGACCGGTTGGCCTAACTGCTGTTCCCACCAACTGACAGGTCGATTGTAAAACGTAAAGTCGGCTGTGACCAACTGGCGATTCTGCTCTAGCAGCGCATTGAAATCGGCCTTATGCGTCACCAGAGTGATGTCGGGTAGTTCACCGAGCATATCATGGGCAAAGGCGACGGCATAATAACGCGGCCCCCAATCAAGCATGAGTACTGCTCCCAACGGCGTACCTTTCGCTAGCTCAATGGTCTGCAAGCCAGTGGGGTTGGTGGTCATCTCGCGGATGAACGGCAAATTCTGCATCAGCAAATATGCGGCGAACAGGAGCGAAACCAATGTTATCGCGAGTGGTGCTAGCAGTGATTTCGGGGAAGAGCCAGAAGGTTTAATTTGCCATGACAGCACTTGTTCTGCCAGCAATAACCAGCCAAAAGCCAGTGACAAGGTTACGGGTAAAATGAGCGCGGAGAGAATATCGGTGTAGAAAAGTACGTGAAATAGATAGGGTACTATACCGCTTAACAACATGGTGATGGCTACTTTGCGGCGTGCCGGATTCCGCAGTGCCAACAGCAATCCGGTTATGCCCAGCACAATTCCCGGCAGAGTCACATCAGTCACCAGTACCGAATTCACGAGACTAAAATTCGCCAGCAGTCCGGCATTGGTGGCAGGTGTGCCGATAAAGCGGGAGGCTTCGCGGCCCAAGAATTGATCCCAGAAACCGTCCCACGTTCCCGGCTCGCCGTAAACCCATTTTGCGCCCGCCTGCGCCCGCAGCGGCAGATAGAGGTATTGGAGGAAACCAATCAATCCCAGCAGCAGACTAATTACGATACGGCGTACGATAGGCCAATAACGGCTTATGCGGATATTGATTCCCTGCGCTAATGGAGAGGGATTCACGGTAACGAGTTCGTGCCAAACCGCAAAGACCAGCGCAGGAGCCGCCATCGCAATCGCCCGATGGTGGAACGCGCCGATGCCACCCAAGAGCGCTAACCCGTACACGCGACCGCGAATTGGATTGCGCCAGAGGGCGATTAGCAGCAGCGCGATTAACAGCAGCAATCCGAACGAATACACCTCGGCAATTGAGTTGTGTACCCATACGGTGCGCGTCATGCCAAACAGGACAACTACGCCCCCAGAAAGCAGCGGTTTATCGGTCATATGGAGTGCTAGAACATACAGCAGCGCCAGCGCGATCATGCCGTAAATCAAAGAAGTGACAGCAGGCGCAGTGGCGGCATCAATGCCTAATGCGTGCAATCCTATTACCAACACGTTACTGACCATGACGTACAAGGGATAGCCGGTGGCGTGAAGCGTCCCCCACTGGTTGAGGACATTCTGGGTTTCACCGACATCAATCATGTAATAATGTTCGGAACCGTTGGGGATGGTTTGCAGGGTGGATAGATACACTACTAGTAAGATTAGCAGCGCTGCCAAGCCCATAAATCGCCGTGTGGTTTGTGTCATCATGCTATGCTGCTAACCCTTCCATAAGCCTGCTCGAATCCACTTTCCGAATCTTTAATTTTTGACCGTGATTGACGTTAATTTGACCCCGTCACCTGCTGCCTGCCCGTTGGCATCGGTCACGGTCAGGCGATCACCATTGCCACAGTCGCCAGTAGGACGTGTTTCGCAGGTGTATAAGCCGATCATCAGTTGATACGTTCCGGCGGACATATCAACAGGTAGTTCGATCACGTAATCGTCGTGTAGAAAACCGGTCGAAGGCCAGACTTTGGTGGGAATATCGGCAGGATTGAGCTTGTCAGCCTGCGCATGTGGTGGCCCACCTGTCGAAATATGCACAAAACTTGAATATCCAAGCGGGATGGGCGCGGTCGTGAACCAATAGACTTTCAATTCAACACGGTCGCCAACACGGAAGGTGTCGCCATTGAGATCATAGCCGATGAGCTTAATGTGGTCGCCCAAGGTGTAATCTATTGTGTGCTGTGCCAGCAGCGCCTGACCGGGTGGCGAAATAACCCATGCACGGCCTTCCCGCATATAAGCGACCAGAAAAGCAAAGGAGAGGACTGCGCCGACGCTTAACCCGATCAATAATGATCTGTTTTGATTGGTGGTGGCTGAGGGTTGAACGTTTCGCCGCCGCAGCACAAAGGTTATTGCCAGCAAGACGACGGCACTTATCAGCGAAATGAGGTTGCCCGCATCGCGCGCTGGCGTGCTGCCCAGATAAACGCGAACAGTATGCTCACCAGATGGGACAGGGAGCGTAATCAAGCCATGCTGGTCGGAGGGGGTTATAGGCATAGGCTGCCCATCGACTTCTGCCGCCCAACCCAACCAATCGTAAGTGAGTACCTCAAAGGTGAAGGCATCGGGCGCGTTGATGTGCCAAGTATCGGCCTGTGGTTCATGACTAAGAGGGGTCACGGTCACGCCTGCTGGCAGGGTTTCGATGTGGGCTTTATTCACCGGATAGCCATCGGCATAATCCGCCAGCAAGCGAGGGGTTGCGTCGGCTTCGACCGATACCGCTTTTGGGAGATATTCATTGGAGAAGGTCGTCGCCCGTTGCAAACCCTGCACTTCAGCCTGCTGATAAGCCGCGACTGATGTATCTACTGTCAAGTGAGTCCATTCCGGCACATAAAGCAGCGGCGATGCGAGAGTGATGATATAAACAATCACGGCTGCCGAGAGGACAGCGCCGATGCGTTTGGGCAGGCGTTCCAGCCAACAAGCGTTTAGCCCTGCCAAGACAGATAGACAAAAGGCGGCAGGACCGAGCAAGCGCCACGGAAACTGAAGGAATGCTAAGGGCGATAACAGCGTCCACAATCCGTTGGCAAGCGGTATCATCAGGAAAATGATGGCTGCACCTGACAGGCCAAAAAACAGCATTTGATTCATCGGCGGCTGCGGGTGTGAAGCAGAACTACGCCGATTCATCAACCACAGCCCAATTAAACCAATGACCCCCGCGAGGGCTAACGTCCACTGCGCCACGCCGAGATTTAGCTGATGTTCGAGTCCGTTAAACGCGCCACCATCCAGACTGGGCAAAAAATCCAACAGATGTAAAACAGGTACAAAGAAGTGGCGGTAGTCAAGTTGGGCTACGCCGATCAGATTACTGAGCTTGACGGCATCACCTTCTATGGCGACTGGCAGCCAAAAATAAGCCGTTAAGCCGACGCCGATGGCTAAGGCCAAGAGTGCCAGTAAATGATTCGACACTCGGCTTTTGGTTGTCACGGCAGACAGATGATCTGCTTTTGTGATTTTGTGAGTTATCAAACCCCAGAGTATCCAACCCGTTAAAAGTGCGGTCAATACCAGCGCCATCAGGTTATGGGTGATGACGAGTGCCCCACTGCCCAAAGCCGCGAGTAGAAAGGCACGGGCATCACCCCGACGTATGAGGCGGCTGTAGACACACATGACCGCCGGAAAGAGGGCAAAGGCCAGCAATTCGGGATATGCGCCGCGCGAATAGGGTTCGGTGAACAGAATATAGGGGCTGTAGACATAGCAAACGGCTGCGACGACACCACCGACTTTGCCAGCATAGGCGCGGACAAAGCCATACATCCCTAACCCTGCGCCGAGTGACCCCAGCGCGATTACTATCCGCAGGCTGTCAACGGCGTTGGTTCCTAACAAGCGCGTCAAAACACTGGTGGTGTAGTAGGACAGGCTGGCGTAGTAATGGAAGAGTGGTGCGCCGTAGCCTTCGTAAAAGGCCTCTGCCCAGCGCGGCATGAATACGCCGTGCGACC
>JBBSBS010000289.1:0-8554 GCA_038251045.1 Aggregatilineales bacterium
ACGCGGCTGGTGTGTAATCCAAACACCCTTGGCTTGCAAGAGTTGACGCTCTGCTTCGTCAATATGGACGCAATGTGCTGCGATTGTCTTATCGCCCCAAATCCCAAATTCGTCTAGTCGTTGCACAACGCGTTTGCCACTGCGATTTAGGCTGTCTTCCTCGTCAGCTTCGTGTTCCGCCACATGAATATGAAAACCGGCCTGTATAGGGATGGCATCGGCACATGCCCGCAGCGCTGCGTCACTCAACGTCAAACTGGCATGTAAACCAAAAGTCGCAGCAATATGCGGATTGTGCGTGGCACTCATAAACCGCATATTTTCAGCGATTCCCGCCTGCATCTTCTCATCGCCATCACGGTCAGTTACTTCGTAGCACAGTACCGCACGCAATCCGGCCCGATCAACCGCCTCAGCAATTACGTCCAAACTGCCTTCAATAAAGTTAGGGCTGGCATGATGGTCAATCAAGGTGGTTGTACCGTGCTTGACTGCATCTACCAACGAAACTAAAGCACTTGCCCGAATGCTATCCGCATCTAGGGCTTTATCCAGAGGCCACCATAGTCGCTGTAAAATCTGCGGGAAGTTTTGCGGCGACGGACCGGGAATTGCCATTCCCCGCGCAAATGCCCCATAAAAGTGAGTGTGGGCACAAATATTTCCGGGCATAATCAGTTGACCACGCGCATTCAACCGTTCCGCTTCAGGATATAACCCGATTAAGCTCTGGGTCGTCCCAACCGCCGCTATTTTCCCGTTCTCAATGTATATAGCGCAATCAGCCAAGATTTGGTTGGGTTCGCCCCATGTGACGACAGTCGCATTCGTAATGAGCACGATAATTCACCTTATCATTAAGTTTCATTCAACCATTTAAGTGAGTAATCCGCATAAGCTGGGCAAGAAACATTTCGTGAAGGAATTAGTGTAACGCATCCCACAGTGATCTACACACAACACAAATACAAACTATCATCTCGATTGTAAACATATCCCACACCATGCTACACTCGCTTGAGGATAAAGGACTTCATATGCCGACACTGCTCATCAAAAATATTCAGACCCTTGTCACAATGGATTCAACCCGCCGTGAACTCAATAATGCAGCGGTCTTTGTCCGTGATGGTGTGATTGAAGCAGTGGGCATGTTGTCGGAAATGCCAGCACAATTAGCAGATGAAGTATTGGATTGTAGTCATCATATCGTCTTGCCGGGTCTGGTCAACACACATCACCATATGGTGCAGAGCCTCACCCGTGTCATGGGTCAAAACGACGAACTCTTTGGCTGGCTCAAGACGCTCTATCCACTTTGGAGTGGGCTTACTGGTGAAGCCATTTATGTCGCGTCTAAACTAGCGATGGCAGAACTGATGCTCTCCGGTTGTACTACGTCCAGCGATCATCTCTATATTTATCCCAATGATGTCACGCTCGATCACCAAATTCAAGCTGCCGGGGAGATGGGCGTTCGTTTCCATGCGGCGCGCGGCTCAATGAGTGTCGGGGAAAGCAAAGGTGGTCTGCCACCGGATAAAGTGGTCGAAAATGAAAATTTTATTCTCAAAGACACACGCCGCCTGATCGAACAATATCACAATCCAAATCGTCATGCCATGCTGCGGGTGGTCGTCGCTCCATGTTCGCCTTTTACAGTGTCTCAGGATTTAATGCGCGAGTCTGCTGCCCTCGCCCGCAGTTATGGCGTTAGCTTGCATACGCATCTTGCAGAGAACGACAACGACATCGCTTATGGGTTAGAACAATTCGGGCAGCGACCGGGTGAGTATGTCGAGTCTGTTGGTTGGGTTGGCGAGGATGTTTGGCATGCCCATTGTGTCAAACTGGACACAAACGAAATCAACCTTTTCGCACACACACACACGGGGGTCTGCCATTGTCCTTCGTCCAACATGCGTCTTGCCTCTGGTATCGCGCCGGTGCGTCAAATGCTAGACGCAAATGTCAAAGTTGGACTGGGGGTTGATGGTTCGGCCTCCAACGACAGTGGACACTTACTCAATGAGGCACGGCAAGCCATGCTGCTGCAACGCGTGGGAGGCAATCCGGCTGCCTTATCCGCGCGTGAAGCCTTAGAAATCGCTACATTGGGTGGTGCAGCCGTTCTTGGGCGAGATGACATTGGTGCAATTGCCCCCGGCATGTCGGCGGACTTTATCGCCTTTCGGCTGGATACAATCAGTTTTGCAGGGGCATTGCATGACCCGGTCGCTGCACTGATCTTCTGTGCTTCTCCGAATGTGGATATGTCTGTCATTAATGGGAACGTTGTTATCAGAGATGGACACTTGTTATCGGTGGATGTACCCATGCTGGTCGAAAAGCACAATCACATTGCCCGAAGTTTGATCAACGGTGAATGATGCCGGCTGTTTCAAAGCAGGTTATGATGGTATGTCACCGTGAATATTCGCTTATCGCAGCAGAGGAACATTACTCATGACCATAGTAGACCGTCTAGCCATTGCCAGAGGTGATTTTCCCGCTGACTTGGCATTGCGAAATGCGATGCTCGTGAACGTTTGGTCAGGCGAAATTTATCCAACCGACATTGTTATCCATGATGGTCGAATCGTTGCGCTTGGGGCGGACTATTCTGCAAAACAGGAAATTGACCTTCAAGCCCGCTATGTATGCCCCGGTTTCATCGATGCTCATGTACATATCGAAAGCAGTCTTTGTACCCCACCTGAATTCGCCCGTGCAGTTGCACCCCACGGCGTGACATCAGTCGTTACCGATCCCCATGAGATTGCTAATGTGCTGGGGATGCAAGGGATCGACTTTATGCTGGAACGGGCGAAAGATGGCCCAATCAGTATGTTTGTGAATGCCCCAAGCTGCGTCCCTGCAACCAACATGGAAACCAGTGGTGCCCGTTTGGAGGCCGATGATCTTGCCCCTCTGCTTGCCAACCAATGGGTGACAGGATTAGCAGAAGTCATGAATTATCCGGGCGTTGTATATGGCGACGAAGGCATGCTAGATAAGCTCGACCGGTTTCAGAGTAAAATTTTGGATGGGCACTGCCCCGCCCTCACCGGTAAACAATTGAACGCCTATGTTGCGGCGGGTATCGGCAGCGAACACGAGTGTACAACCGTTGAAGAAGCCCTTGAGAAACTGCGTCTGGGACTAACGATTTTCATTCGAGAAGGCACAACTACCCGCAACCTGCGTCCCCTGTTGCCCTTGATTACGCCGCAAAATCATACTCGAATATGCTTCTGCACCGACGACCGCCAACCAAATAGTTTGATTGACGAGGGATCGATTGATTTTATGGTGCGTACAGCAATCACCCAAGGTGTTGATCCGGTTATGGCAATCCGTATGGGCACGCTCAACACGGCCCAATATTTCCGTCTATATGATTACGGTGTGATTGCCCCCGGCAAATGGGCAGACATGGTCGTCTTTTCGGACTTGTATAACCTTCAGCCGGAAATGGTGTATCGGCGTGGTCAGCTTGTTGCCCAAGATGGTGCAATGGTCACCGAGAAACCAGCAATGCGTCCGATTAAGCTACCGCCATCCGTCAACATCCGTCTTGACAACTTGGATCTCACAATTCCGGCGCAAAGCAAACGAATTCGTGTCATCGGTGGATTAGGCGATCAAGTTGTGACCCGTCACCTGATTGAAGATGCCAAAATTACCGATCATCAAGCACTCTCGAACACCGAACGGGATATACTCAAAATGGTGGTGATTGAGCGACATCACGCCGGGGGCAATGTTGGCAAGGGATTTATCAACGGATTCGGGTTGAAACGGGGGGCAATTGCCGGAACGGTTGCACATGATCATCACAATCTGGTTGTCATTGGTGTTGATGATGTCAGCATCCGCCGTGCAGTTCAGGCGGTCATCGACATTGGTGGTGGATTAGTTGCGGTAGACGGCGAAGAATTAATGGGCATATTAGCGCTGCCCGTTGCTGGATTGATGACTGAATTACCATTGGAGCAAGTACGCCGCGAGTATGACCTTATGATTGGCCACGCCCAAGCACTCGGCAGCACCATGCCCGACCCATTTATGGCAATGAGCTTTATGGCTCTGGAAGTTATCCCCAAACTGAAGCTGACGGACGTTGGTTTAGTGGATGTAGAACAATTCAAAGTTGTGGATTTATTCGTGTAATCAAAAACACAGGTTGCAATCTTGCTTGAAGCTGCTCGAAAGTGGTTTACCCCATCCCGTACGACTGCCATATTACTGGCAATACTCGCGTTCCTAATCTTCCAACCAATTGTCGCGTTTCTGGTACACGAAGAGGTGGATTACGCCAATCACCTGTCGTATTTACATGACCCGATGGACATGGCAGCCCTCTTACAACTGCTGTCCATGTTCCCGCACTTTGTATATCATCTGTCTGTTTACATCGTCTATGAACTATTTTCCCTGACTTCGTTCTGGGATGCGGCGTTAGCCGTTTCACTGTTTGCTTACATCGTCGGAACCTTAGTTACATTCTGGTTGATGACACGAATGCTGGGCAAGCCGCGCACATTATTTAGTGGGGTGGTGTACGGAGCGCTAACGCTTGCGCTCATGCTCTTGATGCCGATAGATATTTTTACGCCGACCAATTTGTTTGTGGGCTACATCGGCGTTAATGCCTACCACAACCCGACCATTGTCCTGTTGAAACCAGCTGCAATGATCCTTTTTTGGTGTGCGGGAACGATCTTTCAGAATCCGGTAAAGGTAGAAGGCAAAGAGCGCCGCACGGTACCAGTATTGCTATGCTGCCTCGCAAGTATTCTTTGCGTCATGATGAAATCCAGTTATATGATCGCGCTGCTACCGGCATTGATGGTTGCCGTCGCATACCGGGCAATTCGACGACAGCCAGTCGATTGGGTTCTTTTTATCGAGGGTATTCTACTTCCGGCGACGGTTACATTGGGGCTGCAAATCCTACTATTTCAGAAGAGCGAAGGCTTTATTTTCGCGCCACTAGCGGTAATTTACAGTTGGACGCGCATCAACCCCGAAGCACCGAACGGGATGGAGTGGAAATTTCTGCTTTCGATCCTATTTCCATTACTTGTGTATTTAGCGTATTTCAAATCAGCCATTAAACATCCCTACCTCAATCTCGCATGGCTGGTATTTGCCTTCGGCGCAGCATATATGTACTTGCTGGCTGAAGGTGGTGAGCGACTGGCACATGCGAACTTTACGTGGAGCGCTATTTGCGCGCTTTTCATCCTGTTTATCGTCTCGACTACCTTTTTTATCCAGCAGATTAAATGGAAAGCTATTTACTCGCCCTCCGTAACAGAATCTACTATCGACCAAAAACCTTCTACGAGATCAATCCTAACGAAAGCAAGAGTTTTGATTCTTGTCGCTGTACTTGGGTTACACATTATCAGTGGAATCTACTGGTATCATATTCACATTACAGCAAGAGGGATGGGCGATATAATTAGCGGCAAGTGGTAATATTTGCCTCCAATAAATGTGAAAGTGAGTAACATGATTAATCAAACAACGATTGATGCAATCAAGTCGCGTGTCGCGGAACAGCGCGAAGACATCATTACTTTTCTAAAAGAATTGTGCGCTATTCCCAGCTATGACAGCCAAATTCGCGCGGTAGGTGAACGTGCCGAAACCGAAATGAAGAAATTGGGCTTTGACGAAGTTTGGTGGGATCGCATGGGAAACATCGTGGGGCGCATCGGTGACGGCCCAACCAAGCTGCTTTATGACAGCCACATTGACACGGTGGGCATTGGTGCGCCGGAAGAATGGGAATGGGATCCATTTACGGGCAAAGTGGAGAACGGCGTATTCTTCGCACGCGGCGCGTGTGATGAAAAAGGCAGTACGCCCGGCATGATTTACGGATTGGCTCTGGCAAAGGAATTCGGTCTGCTGGACGGCATCAGCGCCTATTATTTCGGCAATATGGAAGAATGGAACGATGGAATTGCGCCTCATGCATTGGTTGAGGTCGAAGGACTACGCCCCGATTTTGTGGTGATTGGTGAGCCGACCAAGATGCAGGTGTATCGTGGTCATAAGGGACGGGTCGAGATGCAGGTTTTAGCACGCGGGAAAAGCGCCCACGCCGCTAGCAACTTTCTCGGTGACAATGCCATTTACAAGCTGCTGCCAGTGATTGATGCCCTTAGTAAACTCGAACCTGAATTGGGTGATGATCCATTTTTGGGGCACGGGCGAATCACTGTAACCGATATGCACGTCAAGACCCCCAGTATCAATGCCGTACCTAACGAAGCCCTGATTTACATTGACCGCCGTATCACATTTGGCGAGGAACCACAGGCTGTACTTGAGCATGTGAAGCGCGTAGTTGGGGATCGCAAAGACATCGAAACATCCATTCTGATGTACGACACACCCAGTTATACCGGCTTCGTTTTCCCTTTGGACAAAATCTATCCTGCGTGGGCGCTGCCGGAAAATGACCCATATGTACAAGCGGGCGCTCAGGCGGGTCAATTGTTATGGGGCGAGCCGCTTCCCACCGGCAAATGGGATTTTTCAACCAATGGCACGTATTGGTGTGGCAAAGCTGGAATCCCAAGTATTGGTTACGGGCCGGGCAATGAAATTCATGCACATACTGTTCTCGACCAAGTGCCACTGGATGACGTGGTAAAAGCAACCGAGTGGTACGCACTGCTGCCCGGTCTGCTACCGGGGAAATAATCATGGACATCAGTTGGATTGAGAAAGGTGTCTTGGCTGCCAGCCCATTACCCATGAATGATGCCGATGTACGCTCGCTTCATACTCAGAATGTCCGTGCAATTCTCACACTTACCGAGAATCCCATCACTGCCCAAGGTGGCATCACGCCCGATTTACTGGCAGCGCTTGAAATCATACCATTTCATCTGCCAATTGATGATTTTGAGGCACCGGACAACGAACAGATTGCGGACGCAATGAGTTTTATTGATCGAATGCAGGAAGAAGGCAAACCGGTACTTGTTCATTGTAAAATGGGGCAAGGTCGAACTGGTACTTTGCTACACGCTTATTATCTATCGAAGGGTTGGAGTTTGGATGATGCGCGTTATCGTGTATTTGAAAAACGCCCGCTCTGTGACTTCAACAACCTTTCTCGTGAACAACAAACGTTCCTGCGTGAATATGCCACGCTGGGACGTACACGCTATATGTGATGGGCGATGAACCTGATATATGTCATGCGTCATGGGCAAAGCAGCATCAATGTGGAACGTCGCCTCACCTGCCGCCTGCGTGAGGGTGATTTGACGGCAGTGGGTCGCACACAAGTCACGCAAGCTGCTGATTGGCTGCGGGATAAAGCCATCACACGGATTGTTCACAGTCCGTTTCACCGAGCGGTACAAACCGCGCATATTATCGCTACGCACTTACGCTTGCCCTTCGCACCGGATGATGATTTATGTGAAATGGATTGCGGTGATCTAGAGGGAAGCACAGACGAAACAAGCTGGGACGCATGGCGCGTTATTTATGAGCGCTGGCGACAGCGTGATTGGAACGCAACATTTCCCGGTGGTGAAAGTTTCAAGCAGGGGTTTGACCGCTTCAACCGCTGCCTGATGTCCATAAAACTGGATGAAACAGCCCTGCTTATCACGCATGGCGGGATTAGCGCGACTGTGATCCCATACTTATGCGTCAATGCTGCCGCGTTACAAGGCGACCGCACTTTAGATCACGCCGGGATTATTGTGCTAGAACCGTATGGAGATGATCGGTATATCTGCCGCGCCTGGAATCAAACAGATCATTTGCAAACCGGGCGGGCTTACCTGAATGATTAGAGGAGAATAATAGATTATGCAGACTGATTTACGAGGCCGTGACCTGATCACGACACAGGAATGGACACGCGAAGAAATTGATACGCTGCTGGATGTGGCATGGGATTTGAAGCGTAAGCGGGCGCTGGGCGAACCCCATGCCCTGCTGCGCGATAAAGTACTGGCAATGCTGTTCTTCTTTACGAGTACCCGTACCCGCGTCAGCTTCGAGGCGGGTATGGCACAGTTGGGTGGACATGCCCAATTCATCGACAGTGAAACCACCCAGATTTCTCACGGCGACACGGCGATGGAAATTGGTCAGATTATCGGGCGTTACACCGATGGAATTGCTATTCGCCAGTGTGACTGGAACTTCGGTAACAAGTACATCCGTGAAGTGGCGAAAGCCAGCCGCGTGCCTGTGCTCAATATGCAAGATGATATTTACCACCCCTTTCAGATTCTGGCTGACTTGATGACCATTCAAGAGAAGTTCGGGCGCGACCTGCGCGGCAAGACAATAGACGTAAGTTATGCCTATGCGTCCAGCTACCAGAAGCCGCTGTCCGTGCCACAAAGCCTGATTCTGTTGATGACACGCTACGGCATGAACGTGCGTTTGGTTCATCCACCAGAATTCGCGCTGATGCCGGACATTGTGGAACAGGCGAAGGAAAACACACGCAGTAGTGGTGGTTCATTTGAGATGATGGATGATTTCAATGCTGGTTTCAAAA